>NZ_CP042823.1:5872500-6215463 GCF_008000895.1 Methylobacterium sp. WL1
CGGCTGCAAGCGGGGCGACGTCCGCCTGCTCGGCGTTACGGCCTACGCGGCGCCGGTGCTGTCGACACTGATCCTCGTGGCGACCGGTTACGCCAGCCCGGGCCCGGCCCTGGCGCTGGCCTGCCTGCTGATCGTAGCCGGCGCGCTGACGGCGGTGCGGGCATCCCGGGCTGCCCCGAGGGCGGTCTGATCTCCACGCTTGGTGGCCGCTGATGGAGCCGTCACGATCGTGGGCGGCGCGGCGCCTTGCACGGCGCCGCCCGGGCCATACCTGTTGGTGGCGGGGGGCACCCGCCGGCCGAAGGTCTCGAGGGCCATGCTTAGCACCGATACAGACATCCTCGCCGCCGCCTCATCCTGGCGGCGGGACGGGCGCGCCGTGGCACTCGCCACCGTGATCGAGACCTGGGGCTCGGCGCCGCGACCCGTCGGGAGCCACCTCGTGGTCGATGGAGACGGCAGTTTCCTTGGCTCCGTCTCGGGCGGCTGCGTCGAGGGATCTGTAATTACCGAGGCGATCGAGGTGATCGAGGCCGGAACGCCGCGCATCCTCGAATTCGGTGTCGCTGACGAGACCGCATGGCGGGCCGGGCTGTCCTGCGGTGGCCGGATCCGGGTGTTCGTCGAGCGGGTCGACTGATGCGCACCGAGATTCTAGACAGCCTCAACGCCGAGCGCGCCGCGCGCCGGGCCGCGATCCTGGTCACCGATCTGGTCGACGGGACGCAGCGCCTCGTTCGCGAGGACGAAATAGCCGCTGATCCGTCGGCGGAGGGTCTGCGCCGGCATATGGCCTCGGGCAAGAGCGGCTTGGTCGAAATCGACGGCCGGCAGGTTTTCTTGACCGTGCAGGTGCCTCCGGTTCGTCTCGTGGTGATCGGCGCCGTCCACATCTCGCAAGCGATGGCGCCCATGGCGGCCGGCCTCGACCTCGCCCTCACCGTGATCGACCCGCGTACCGCCTTCGCGAGCGCGGAGCGCTTTCCGGGTGTCGACCTCGTGGCCGAGTGGCCCGATGCCGCCCTTGGGGGCCGCGTGGCACCCCTCGATCGCTACTGCGCGCTCGCGGCGCTGACCCACGATCCCAAGATCGACGATCCGGCTCTGAAGGCGGCCCTGTCCGCCGGGTGCTTCTATGTCGGGGCGCTGGGCTCACGTAAGACTCATGCAGCCCGCGCCGCACGGCTCGCGGAGGCCGGTTTCTCATCCGAGCAGATCGGCCAGATTCGGGCGCCGATCGGGCTTGCCATTGGGGCGGTGAGCCCGGCTGAGATTGCGCTGGCGGTGCTGGCCGAGGTCGTCGCGACGCTCCGCCAGGTCCCGCGTCTGGAGGCCGCGTGAGGTTCGGCCCCGTGCCGGTCACCGAGGCTGCCGGCTTGATCAGCGCCCATACCGTGCGGCGCGACGGCGTCACCCTGCGCAAGGGCGCGGTGATCCCCGAGGAGGCGGCTGCCAGCTTGGCCCGGGCGGGCCTCTCGGAGATCGTCGCTGCCGCCCTCGAACCCGATGACGTCGGCGAGGACGCGGCCGCAGCCCGGCTCGCCGCGCATCTGCGCGGGCCGAACCTGCGCGCGGAGGCCCCCTTCACCGGCCGTTGCAACCTGTTCGCCGAAACCGCTGGGGTCCTGACCCTGGCGCCCGCCTGGATCGACGCGGTCAACGCCGTCGACGAGGCGGTGACGGTGGCGACCTTGCCGCCGTTCAAGCCGGTGGTCGAGGGCGAGATGGTCGCCACCGTGAAGATCATTCCGTACGCCGTGCCGGGTGCGGTCCTCGCGCGGGCCTGCGCGGCCGAGACCGGCGGAGCGCTGGCGGTGGCACCCTACCGCCGCCGGCGTGTGGGCGTGGTCTCGACCCGCCTGCCGAGCCTCAAGGAGGCCACCATCGATCGGACGCTCCGCGTCCTGGCCGAGCGCCTCGCACCGGCCGGCGCCGCGATCGTCTTCGAGAATCGCGTGGCGCACACGGCCGGGGCCGTGGCGGGGGCGCTGATCGAGGCGATCGACGGCGCGGGCGCGGATCTAGTGGTCGTGTTCGGAGCCTCGGCCATCGCCGACCGGCGCGACGTGATCCCGGCCGGTATCGCGGCGGCGGGGGGGGGGGTGGAGCATCTGGGCATGCCGGTCGATCCTGGGAACCTGCTCCTGGTCGGCAGCCGGGCCGGCGTGCCGGTAGTCGGGGCGCCGGGCTGTGCCCGCTCGCCCAAGGAGAACGGCTTCGACTGGATTTTGCACCGGCTACTGGCGGACCTGCCCGTGACGCGGGCCGACATCGTCGCCCTGGGGGTGGGCGGCCTGCTGATGGAGATCGTCTCGCGGCCGCAGCCTCGGGCCGGCGGCGAGGCGGCGAATGCCGATGTCTGAGATCGGCACCGTCCTGCTGGCGGCGGGCCTTGGAACCCGGTTCGGCCCGGAGCCCAAGATGTTGGCGCTGCTCGACGGCCGCCCGCTGGTCCGCCACGCGGCCGAGGCCGCCCTGGCGGCCGGTCCGCGCCCGGTGGTGGTGGTACTCGGCGCCCATGCCGACGCCGTGCGGAGGGCGCTCTCCGGGCTCGATGTGGTGCTGGTCGAGAACCCGGATTTCCGCGCCGGGCTGGCGACGTCGCTGCGTGCGGGCGTGGCGGCGCTCCCGCGCAACTGCGAAGCAGCCGTCATCGTGCTCGGCGATATGCCGCGGATCTTCGCGGATCACATCGACCGATTGGCCGCAGCCTTCGAAGAGTCTTCGCGTTCTGTGGCGGCCGTCGTCCCTGTTCTGGACAGCCTTCGCGGAAACCCGGTGCTGCTCAATCTGCGCCGCCTCGCCCCCGACATCGGCCAGCTCACCGGCGACCGTGGCGCCGGACCGCTGCTCCGGGACCGATCCGATGTCCTGGAGATCCCGGGCGATGCGGCGATCGCCCTCGATATCGACACGCCGGCCGCGTTGAGGGCCGCCGAGGACGCCTGACGCTCAGCGCCCGGTCGCGCTCGGGGCCCGTCCGGCCTTGGCGTCGCTCCGGCAGCGGTCGGAGCAGTAGCGCACCTCGTCCCAGACTCGTTCCCACTTCTTGCGCCAGGCGAAGGGGCGGCCGCATTGGGCGCACACCTTCTCCGGGAGGTCGCCCTTGCGGCGCATCCGCGGCATCGTTCCGACCCCTGTTACCGTGCATGATCCGGGGCGGAACAGGGCTGGGCCCGGTCCGTTCCGTCTTCACGACATCGAACACGTTGAACGAGGTGGGAGCGCGCCATGCTGAAAGTCACCGATATCGACTTCCACGATCGCTCGACGGACCAGCCCTTGAGCGGCTGGTACATCACCGATGCCAACGGTGCGATGATCGGCGACGCGCACCGCTACGACGACCAGGCCAGCGGGCTGCGTGCGCTCAGCGCCCTGAGCGTGTGACGCGCCTCGGGTCGGCCCGGGTGTCCAGCACCTTGGCGAGCCCGAGCATCACCGCGAGTCCGGTGAGGTTGACCGCCATCTGGAGTGGCCACGCCGTGTCGAAGGTGCGGTAGAGGATCCGCCCGATCAGGGCCGCCAGGCAGCCGGCGGCAAAGATCTCCAGGGAATGTCGGCCGCAGGCATCGATCAGCCGCAGCCGGTGCCAACCGGAGAGGCGCCGGACGGCCGGGGCGCTGAAGATCAGGTAGGTCAGCGCGAGGATGTGCAGCAGGCGCAGCGGCGCGACATGGCCCTTGTCCGGCGGGCCGATCGGCAGCACCCGGAGATCCGGCAGGCCCCAGTCCGTCCAGGAGCCGCCCTGCAGCAGCCCGAACGCCAGGTAGGCGAAGGCGAGGGCGGCCGCCCAGTTGCGCCAGGGGAGCAAGCCGTTCCCGGCCCGGACCGCCATCGCCAGGATGGCTCCGATCACGAACAGGAACTGCCAGGCGAACGGGTTGAAGTACCAGCCGTCGTCCACCGCGGCGGCGTTTGGCAGGTTCAGGTGGGAATCGACGTTGGCGGCCAGCCATAGCGTCCCCGAGAGCGCCAGCACCCCCCAGACCCCGCGTTGCAACCCGAAATAGATGGCCGGGAACAGGGCCAGCAGCAGGATGTAGAGCGGCAGGATGTCGAGGTAGTTCGGCAGCGCGTTGAGGACGAGGCCGCGCAGGAGGCCGGGCAGCAGCCCCATCTGCAGCAGCGGCGCGACGCCGAAGCGTGGCGTCAGCCCGGTGAGATCCATCCAGATGCGGACGATGATCAGCGTGGCGAGCAGCAGTCCGGCCTGGAACAGGTAGATCCGCAGGCAGCGCCGGGCGATGCGTGCCAGGGTCGGCCACGTCCCGGCCCGGCCGAACAGGCCGCCATAGGCCACCATCGACGCGTAGCCCGCCAGCAGCACGAAGATCTCGGCCGCATCCGAGAAGCCGAAATTGTGCAGGGTATAGAGCGCCGGCGCGTTGCGCGGGATGTGGTCGATGAAGATCGTCAGGAGCGCGAAGCCGCGCAGCACGTCGACCCGGGCGTCCCGGACGGGCTTCTTCGGAGCTGGCCCGGGCACCAGCGCCGGGTCCGACGCGGGTGCCATGCCGCTGATGGGCGCTCGCTCAAGGTCGTCGAGGCTCTTCACGCAGCCATCACCGGGACGCTCTTTCGCCAGGGTCGGCGCGGGACGTGCACCGCAATGCAATATAACTGACCCAAACACCAATGCCGCGACGGATCGCGCCGATCACGCGCCTTTGTTCCGGACCGTGCGAGTGACGAAGGGCATGCCGTCCCCCCGGTCGCGCCGTCCCGCGCCTTGCTTGTGATAAGTTCGAGATCGAATCCGACCGATCCCATGTCAGGCCCTGTCGCTGCGTCGCAGGTGAGGGTGAATGGGCCGGACAGAACCTCGGAGGTCGGCCGTGACATCGTGTTCGAACCGCACAACGCTTTCGTCCTACGCGGCCAAGTTTCGCCAATACGGTGAGCGGTCTACGCAGACGCTCGCTGGGGCGTCGAAGACCTGGATCGATCAGATCCTGATCGGTCTGGAGCCGGACGCGGCCATTTTTGAAATGGGTACGGCGCATGGTCGAGATGCAGCCTATATCGCCGCCCGGGGCTACGCCGTGTTGTGTAGCGATGCGGTGCCAGAGTTCGTTGCCGAACTTCTCGCCAAGGGGGTCCCCGCGATCGTGTTCGATCTGCTGACCGATCCCTTCGAGCGCCAGTACGATCTGATTCTCGCGAACGCCGTCCTGCTTCACTTCACCGACGCGGAGTTCGATCACGCCCTGCTCAAGACGGTCGGGGCGTTGTCGGCCGGAGGTCGGTTCGCGTTCACGCTGAAGGCGGGACAGGGATCCGAATGGTCGAACGCGAAGATCGATGCCCCTCGGTACTTCCGGTATTGGAGCCGGGATGAACTCATCGAGCGCTTCGATGCGCATGGCTTGCGTGATTTCACCATCGACGCCGTGACCACCGACCGAGCCCACGCCGAGTGGATATACGTCACCGTGCGGCGGCCCGCGGCCGGGACGGGTGGAGCCTGACGGAAACGTCCCGCCGATCCGCAACCGGTCCGGGGGTTGGTTTGCGCGATGCCGGCTGGATCTCGACAGCATCGAGCCTAGGCCCTGGTCCGCGCCAGATCTCATTGCGTCGTCGCCCGCGCACATCGCCGACGATCGCTGTTATAGAGGCGCCGGATCGATCCCGGTGGGTGCCGGGGAAGGGCAGGGTTCATGCGCGTCCTCGTCACCGGAGCCGGCGATTTCCTCGGCCGCCGCCTGCTCGAGGCGTTGCGGCAGGGACTTCCCCCCGGCAGCCACATCCTGGGCATCGACCGCCGCCCGCTTCCGCCCCTCGACGGCGTCGCCGGCCTGGATGTCGACCCGTTCGATGCCGACAGGCTCGCGGCGGCGGTGGCGGCGTTCGAGCCGACCTTCGTGTTCCACCTGGCCGCCCTGGCGTCGGTCGCCCGGTCGAGCGAGACGCCGGCCTATGCCTGGCGGGCGGACCTGCTGGGCAGCCTCAATCTCGCCGAAGCCGTGGCGCGGACCCGGGCGACCCTGATCTTCCTGAGCTCGACGGTGGTGTACGGGGAGGCGTTCCGCGACCGGCCCCGGCCGGACGAATCCGTGACGCCCCGGCCCGACACGATCTCGGGCCGCACCAAGAGCGCCTGCGAGTACATTCTGCGCGACGTGCTGGCCAATGCCGGCGTGCGGCACCTCGTGCTGCGGCCCTCGAACTACATCGGCCCCGGCCAGAGCGAGACCTTCGTGGCCGCCTCCTTCGCGGGACAGATCGCGCGGATCGAGCGCGGCCTCGCCCCCCCGATCCTGGAGGCCGGGGACCTCGCCGCGGCGCGCGACTTCCTCGACGTGTCGGACGTGACCTCGGCCTGCCTGCGCGCCCTGGACCGGGCCGACGACCTGCCCGACGGCGGCACCTTCAACGTCGGCACCGGGATCGTCACGCCGGTCTCGGCGATCCTCGACCTGTTCCGCGACCTGAGCGAGGCGGCGTTCACCGTGCAGGTCGCGCCCGACCGGACCCGGCCGACGTGCGCCCGCAGCCAGGGCTGCGATCCCTCGGCCTTCACGGCGGCCACGGGCTGGCAGCCCGCGATCCCCCTGGCACAGAGCCTTCAGGCGATGCTGGATGCGGCGCGGGGGCGCCTGGGATGAGGGGGCCTCTCAGCGTGAGAGGGCGAGCCGCCTGATCCGGCGCACGCGGAAGACGACGCGACGCTTCTCGAGAGGGTCGCCAGACCAAACTTCTGCCGCACGGGCTACAGGGTTCACGCATCGGTCATCGAAAGGCGCGACGCGCGCTCATCCCATTCGGCGACGGGTTGCGCAGGTGGGACTCATCATCTTTTCAACGGGCGGACAGCTCGGTCTTGGACGTCAAGCCGCGACTGGATCGATGCGGCCAAGCGCCGTCATCCCGAGGCCGCGAAGCGGAGCCCGGGAACCAGAGACGCCGATGTGTCAAGCTCTTGCGCCGAAAGCGGTTCTGGGTTCCGGGCTCGCCTGCGGCGCCCCGGAATGACCGCCTCGGTCGTCGCGTAGGGGGGATCAACCTTCGGAAGATGGATCGTCCGGCCCGTGTAACCCGTAGTCCCGGGGGGAGGAGAAACACAGCATTCCCCTCATCCGCGAACCGGCACCGATCTTCCAAGTCGCGCCGCAGCGCCGGTCGCGAGCGAAGAACCCGGTCGCGGCCCTGCCTATCGGGACGAGGGCCTGGGACCGGCCCAAATGGTCCCGGCTCGAAGGCCGGGACCGAATCTTATCGCGAAAACTTCTTGTACTTGATCTTCTTCGGCATCAGCGAATCAGCCCCGAGCCGGCGCATCTTGTCGGTCTCGTAGTCGGAGAAGTTGCCCTCGAACCATTCCACGTGGCTGTCGCCTTCGAAGGCGAGGATGTGCGTGGCGATGCGGTTCAGGAACCAGCGATCGTGGCTGATGATCACCGCGCAGCCGGCATAATCCTCCAGCGCATCCTCTAGGGCGCGCAGGGTCTCCATGTCGAGGTCGTTGGTCGGCTCGTCGAGCAGCAGCACGTTGGCGCCGCCCTTCAGGGTCCGGGCGAGGTGGACGCGGTTGCGCTCTCCGCCCGAGAGGGTGCCGACCTTCTTCTGCTGGTCGCCGCCCTTGAACGCGAAGGCCGCGCAATAGGCGCGGGAATTGATCTCGCGCTTGTTGAAATAGATGATGTCGTTGCCGCCCGAAACTTCCTGCCAGACCGTGGCGCTCGGATCGAGGGCGTCGCGCGACTGATCGACGTAGCCGAGCTTCACCGTCTCGCCGACCGCGATCTTGCCGCCGTCCGGCGTCTCCTGGCCGGTGATCATCTTGAACAGGGTGGTCTTGCCGGCGCCGTTCGGCCCGATCACCCCGACGATGCCGCCGGGCGGCAGCTTGAACGACAGGTCTTCGATCAGCAGGCGGTCGCCGAACGCCTTGTTGAGGTGCTCGAACTCGATGACGTTGTTGCCCAGCCGCTCGTCGATCGGGATGACGATCTGCGCGGCGGCGTCGACCTTGTTGTTCTGCTTGGCGACCAGCTCCTCGTAGCGGGTGATGCGGGCCTTCGACTTCGACTGCCGGGCTTTGGGCGAGGCGGCGATCCACTCCTGCTCGCGCGTGATCGAGCGCTGGCGGGCCATGTCCTCGCGGCCCTCCTGCTGGAGGCGCTTCTGCTTCTGCACCAGCCAGGCCGAGTAGTTGCCCTCGTACGGGTAGCCCCGGCCGCGATCGAGCTCGAGGATCCAGCTGGTGACGTTGTCGAGGAAGTAGCGATCGTGGGTCACGATCAGGATCGCGCCCGGATAAGTCTTCAGATGGCCTTCGAGCCAGTTCACGGTCTCGGCGTCGAGGTGGTTGGTCGGCTCGTCGAGCAGGAGCAGCTCCGGCTCCCACAGCAGCAGCTTGCACAGGGCCACGCGACGGCGCTCGCCGCCCGACAGGGTCGCGACCGGCTGCTCGTCGCTCGGGCAACCCAGGGCCTCCATGGCCTGATCGACCTTGGAATCCAGCTCCCAGAGGTTGGCCGCCTCGATCTTGTCCTGGAGCGCCGTCATCTCGTCGGCGGTCTCCTCGGAATAGTTCATGGCGAGTTCGTTGTAGCGGTCGAGCAGCGCCTGCTTCTCGGCCACGCCCTCCATGATGTTCTGGCGGACCGACTTGTTCGGGTCGAGCTGCGGCTCCTGCGGCAGGTAGCCGACCCGGGCGCCCTGGGCGACAAAGCCCTCGCCGGTCCACTCCGTGTCGATGCCGGCCATGATCTTGAGCAGGGTCGACTTGCCCGAGCCGTTGATGCCGAGCACGCCGATCTTGGCGTCCGGGTAGAACGACAGGTTGACGTCCTCCAGGACTTTCTTGCCGCCCAGGTAGGACTTCGTGAGTCCCCGCATGTGGTAGATGAATTCGCGAGCCATCGCGGATCGTCCTCGGCGCGTTGTTCGGGGCTGCGCGGTGCGTGCCAGCGGCACGGGTCAGGTCCGGGGCCTTGGACCCGTCCTGTACGCGCGTTCCCCACGATATAAGAATGTCGCCGACCGAGTATCAGGCCCGCCCGGTACCGGCAAGGACGCCGGGCGGGCCGACCGCGGCTCAGGCGAAGGGATTGGCCACGGATTTGGGCGCCGCGTCCGGCGCCTCGGCCACCACGTCCGGCAGGTCGCCGGCCTCCAGGGCCTTCACGATGGCGTCGAGGGTGGCCTGGAGCAGGCGCGCCTGCGCCAGGCCGGCCTTGTCCCTGGTGAGGTCGAGGGCGCCGTGAAGGGCGATTCGGTCGGTCCCGTTCTCGAAGCTCAGGGCGCCGATGGTGCGGACCGACGCGTCGTCGGCGAAGGGCTCGAAGGCACCCGCCTTGGGTTTCCGGCGGCTCGGCTTGTCCTCTGGCATGGTCCCTCTCAGAAGATCGATCGCAGCAGGTCGCGCAGGACCTTGCGCGCGGCGCGGTGAAGCTCGTGGCCGAGCCAGTCCTGCCAGCCCTGCTCGGGCCGGGGGCGGTGCCCCTCCGAGCGCGCCCCGGCACGGGGGTCCGGCAGGGTCATCGCGCTGGCTCGGGCGGCGGGCGGCAGGGCCGGGAACACGTCGATCCCGGCCTCGCGGGTGAGGTCGTCGATCGAGACGGCGCGCCAGTCCCGGGCGGCGTCGTTGCGAGCGAGATAGGCGCCGGCCTCGCCGCTCGCCGGGTCGTAGAGCGCCTTGAACAGCTGGGTGGGCACCAGCACCCCGCCCTTGATCTGCTGGACCGCGGCCCCGGAGAAGATCACCCCGGTGACGACGAAGAGCGCCCCGCGCCGGCTCGCCAGCCGCCGGGTGCCCTCCTCGATGTCGGCCCAGAGCCCGCGGTTGAGCGCCCGGTCCTGTGGCACGATGTTGGCCAGGCTGAACGATTCGGCCTGGGCGGTCACGGTGGGCATGTCGCCCGCCGGGGCGAGGTGGCCGCGGTCGAAGCCGCTGCGGACGTAATCCTCCAGCGATGCGCGCTCGGCATCCGGCAGCCGCGCCTCCTCGTGGAACGCGTCGTCGCGGGCGACCGCGCGGGCATCGGCGACGCTGGCCCGGGTGAGGTGCTCGGCGGAATAGAGCGGCGTGCGCGTCACCCCCGAATGCAGGACCGCGAAGGCCTCGTAGCACAGCGGCACCGCCCGGGCGGCGAGCTTCGGGTTGGTCAGGACGGGCGACACGCCCCCGGCGAACATGGCCGGGCAGGTCTCCAGGGCGTCGGCCGGCGCCGACAGGGCGAAGACGGCCAGCGCCGCGGCACACGCCCCCCGGGGCAGCGCTACCAGCATACCCGCACCCGCCGGGGACCCTCCGGGGTCGGACGGTCGCGCCACGCGCAGGGGCGGCCGAGGCTCCCCGTGAAGGGCCGGGCGTCGCGGTCCGGACCGCCGGGCTGGACCCGCGGCGGGCAGGCGCCCAGGAAGTTGCACGGGAAATCGAGGTTGCCGTCCGGCGGTCGAGGACTGGCGTAAGCTTGGCCGGCAAAAGCTTGGCCGGCGGGGGTAATCGCCAGCATGAGCAGAATGATGCACAGACGAGCCGGGCTCAAGAGCGGACCTCATGTGGCGGTAAGGGCACGTGACTGGAAAAAACGCCGGTCGGACATTGATCGCGCCGCCGATCGTTCGTACGTGGCACTATCATGACAGCGACGGTCGGGTCGGTTCTAGCATGAACGCGTGCCCACCGGGTGCTGGCGTCGTGACGGCGAGACCCCTTTTTCGGAAGCCCGCGTGACGGGGCCGTTACCACACTCGAACGAGCGGATGCTTCCCTTGGCGATATCCTCTGACCACGCGGCGTTGCTCGACCGTATCCCGGAGCCTGCGGCGCTCCGGCAGCTTCCCGAATCCGAGTTGCAGGCGGTGGCGGACGCGGTGCGGGCCGAGATGATCGACGCGGTGTCGATCACCGGCGGCCATCTCGGCTCCGGGCTGGGCGTGGTCGAGCTCACGGTCGCCCTGCACCACGTGTTCGACACGCCCGACGACCGCATCGTCTGGGACGTCGGCCACCAGTGCTACCCGCACAAGATCCTGACCGGACGCCGCGACCGCATCCGGACGCTGCGCCAGGGCGGCGGCCTGTCCGGCTTCACCAAGCGCTCCGAGAGCGCCTACGACCCGTTCGGGGCCGCCCATTCCTCGACCTCGATCTCGGCCGCGCTCGGCATGGCGGTCGCCCGCGACCTCGACGCCGAGGCCGCCAAGGCCAAGGGCCGGACCGCGAAGCGCCGCAACGCCATCGCGGTGATCGGCGACGGCTCGATGTCGGCCGGCATGGCCTACGAGGCCATGAACAACGCCGGCGCCCTGCACTCGCGCCTGATCGTCATCCTCAACGACAACGACATGTCGATCGCCCCGCCGGTGGGCGCGATGTCGGGCTACCTGGCGCGGCTGGCGTCGGGCGGCACCTACCAGTCCCTGCGCGAGACCGCCAAGCAGCTCGGCAAGCTCCTGCCCAAGGCGCTCTACCAGCGCGCGGCGGCCGCGGAGGAGTACGCCCGCTCCCTGGTGGTGGGCGGCGGCACGATGTTCGAGGAGATGGGCTTCCACTATGTCGGCCCGGTCGACGGGCACAACCTCGACCAGCTGCTGCCGGTGCTGAAGAACGTCCGCGACGCCGAGCACGGCCCGATCCTGCTCCACGTCGTCACCCGCAAGGGCAAGGGCTACGCGCCGGCCGAGGCCAGCGCCGACCGCTACCACGGCGTGGTCAAGTTCGACGTGGTCTCGGGCGTCCAGGCCAAGGCCAAGCCCAACGCCCCGGCCTACACCCGGGTGTTCGGCGAGAGCCTGATCAAGGCGGCCGACGCCGACGACCGGGTCGTGGCGATCACGGCGGCGATGCCGGGCGGCACCGGCATCGACCTGTTCGGCAAGGCGCACCCGGACAAGACCTTCGACGTCGGCATCGCCGAGCAGCACGCGGTGACGTTCGCGGGCGGGCTGGCGACGGAGGGCTACCGGCCGTTCGTGGCGATCTACTCGACGTTCCTGCAGCGGGCCTACGACCAGGTCGTGCACGACGTGGCGCTGCAGAACCTGCCCGTGCGGTTCTGCCTGGACCGGGCCGGTCTGGTCGGCGCGGACGGGGCGACCCATGCCGGCGCGTTCGACCTGGCGTACCTGTGCTGCCTGCCGAACATGACCGTGATGGCGGCCTCCGACGAGGCCGAGCTGGTGCACATGGTGGCGACCGCGCACGCCCATGACAGCGGCCCGATCGCGCTGCGCTACCCGCGCGGCGAGGGCGTCGGCGTGGAGCTGCCGGAGCGGGGCGAGGCGCTGGCGATCGGCAAGGGCCGGATGGTGCGCCAGGACCCGGAGGCGCGGGTGGCGATCCTGTCGCTGGGCACGCGGCTGTCCGAGGCGCTGAAGGCGGCCGACACGCTGGCGGAGCAGGGCGTGGCGGTGACGGTGGCGGATGCGCGCTTTGCCAAGCCGCTGGACGAGGCGCTGATCCTGGACCTGGCGCAGAGCCACGAGGTGCTGATCACGATCGAGGAGGGCTCGCGCGGCGGCTTCGGGGCGATGGTGCTGCACCTGCTGACGGAGCGGGGCGCCCTGGATGCGGGGCGCGTCCGGGTACGCACCCTGACGCTGCCGGACCTGTACCAGGACCACGACAGCCCGGAGAAGATGTACGCCGAGGCCGGCCTCGACGCCGCAACCATCGTCAAAACCGCGCTCGCGACCTTGCCGGAACGCAAGGAAGGCCGCTCGCGCCTGCGCCTGGCCTGACCTCGGCGTGCTGCGTCGCGGCGATTCCCCGGCTGGGGCCCGGATCCGGTCCCGCTGCGCGCCACCTGTCCGGGGGAGGGGCGGTGCCGGATCGGACGCGGCGCCCCGTCCCGGGCGCATGCAGCGCCAGCGGACTGCGACACGGGATCCCGCTCGACCGGCGCCGCGGAGCGACTCTGGGCGAGCCGGGTCCGCCCTTCGCTTGCCGCCCGGGCGGTTCGATGACACAAGCGCGGCGCGGCGGGGTTCCCCGCCCGCGCCGGCATCCCGCAACGCTTTAGACACGCGATGGTAGAGGCCACTTCCTCCGGCCCGTCCGAGGTCGGCCCCGTGCTGATCACCGGCGCGAGCGGGTTCCTCGGTTCAGCCCTGGTCGACGTGTTCCGCCGGGCCGGCTTCCCGGTGCGCATCCTCGTGCGCGCCACGAGCCCGCGCCGGAACCTGACCTGGACCGATGTCGAGATCGCCGAAGGCGACATGCGCGACCCGGCGGCCGTGGCCGCCGCCCTGCGCGGCCAGCGCTACCTGATCCACGCCGCGGCCGATTACCGGCTCTGGGCACCGGATATGGAGGAGATCGTCCGCACCAACCGCGACGGCACTCGCCTGATGATGCGCGCGGCCCTCGATGCAGGCGTCGAGCGAGTGGTCTACACGTCGAGCGTCGCCACCATCAAGCCGCCGGCCGACGGGGTCACGCCCTCCGACGAGACCATGCCGCTGACGCCCGAGACCGCCATCGGCGCCTACAAGCGCAGCAAGGTCGTGGCCGAGCGCGTGGTCGAGGAGATGATCGCCCGGGACGGGCTGCAGGCGGTGATCGTCAACCCGTCGACGCCGATCGGCCCCCGGGACGTGAAGCCGACGCCCACCGGCCGGATCATCCAGGAAGCGGCGCTGGGCAAGATGCCGGCCTTCGTGGATACCGGGCTCAACCTCGCCCATGTCGACGACGTGGCCCACGGCCACCTGCTGGCCCTGCGCCGGGGCCGGATCGGCGAGCGCTACATCCTCGGCGGCGAGGACGTGTTCCTGTCGCAGATGCTGGCCGACATCGCCGGCATGGTCGGGCGCAAGCCCCCGACCGTGAGCCTGCCGCGGGCCGCCGTCTACCCGGTGGCGTTCTTCGCCCAGCTCGCCGCCCGGGTCACCGGCCGCCAGCCGTTCGCCACGATCGACGGCATCCGCATGTCCCGCTATCGGATGTTCTTTTCGGACCGGAAGGCGCGCCAGGAACTCGGCTACACTGCGCGGCCCTATCGCGAGGGCTTGTCCGACGCGATCGCGTGGTTCCGCCAGGCCGGGTATCTCGGATGAGCAAGCTCGACACCGCGACCGCGGCGCGCTCCGGCAAGGGACACCGCGACGAGAACTTCCCGGTCGCCTCGCACCTGATCCATCCGCGCCACCGCGGGGCGATCCTGGCGTTCTACAACTTCGTCCGCGCCGGCGACGACGTGGCCGACCACGCGGACCTCGCGTCCGAGCGCAAGCTCGCGCTGCTCGACCAGCTGGCCGACGCGCTCACCGGCGCCGGCCCCTCCGACCCGGAGGCCGAGCCGCTCAAGCGTGAACTCGCCGCCCGCGGCCTGCCGCCCCGCCACGCGCTCGAACTGCTCGACGCGTTCCGGATGGACGCGCGCAAGAACCGTACGGCGAACTGGGACGAGCTGATCCATTACTGCCGCTACTCGGCGATGCCGGTCGGGCGCTTCGTGCTCGACGTCCACGGCGAGGATCCGGCCCGGGTCTATAAGGCCTCCGACGCGATCTGCGCGGCGCTCCAGATCATCAATCACCTCCAGGATTGCGGCAAGGATTTTTCCGGGCTCGACCGGGTCTACATCCCGCAGGATGCCCTCGACCGGCACGGTGCGACCGTGGCGATGCTGGGCGCCCCGAAGGCGACTCCGCAGCTCCGGGCGGTGATCGCCGAGCTGGCGCAACGCTGCCTCGACCTCCTCGACGAGGGCTCGGCCCTGCCGGACCTGATCGACGACCTGCGGCTCTCCCTGGAGATCGCCGCGATCCATCGGCTCGCCGTTGTGCTCGCCAAGGGTCTGACCACGCGCGATCCGCTCTCGGACAAAGTCCATCACGGCAAGGCCGCCTTCGCCCTCACCGCGCTCGGCGGCGTCGCCGCCACCCTGGCGCGCCGGCCCTTCCGGGGCCGGATCGTGCGGGGCGCGGCTCAGGGAATCCGCTCGTGAGTGCCACCGCGACCCCCATCACCGATCAGGACGCGGCCGCCCCGGCCCTGCCGGCCGCCGGCTCGTCGTTCTATACCGCCATGCGCCTGCTCCCGAAGGAGCGGCGCGAGGCGATGTACGCCGTCTACGCCTTCTGCCGCTCCGTCGACGACGTCGCCGACGATGGCGGGACACGGGCTGTGCGGCAGGTCGAGCTCGACCGCTGGCGCGCCGACATCGACGCCCTCTATGCCGGCCGTCCGGCCGCGCGGGTGCGCGACCTCGTCGAGCCGGTGCGCCGCTACGACCTGAAGCGCGAGGATTTCCAGGCGGTGATCGACGGCATGGCCATGGATGCCGTCGCGGACATCGTGGCCCCCGATGCCGAGACCCTCGACCTCTATTGCGACCGGGTCGCGAGCGCGGTCGGCCGCCTGTCCGTGCGGATCTTCGGCATGCCGGAGGCGGACGGCATCCGGCTCGCCTGGCACCAGGGCCGGGCGCTCCAGCTCACCAACATCCTCCGGGACATCGACGAGGATGCCGAGCGCGGCCGCCTCTACCTGCCCCGCGAGAAGCTGGCCGCCATCGGGCTGGCCGATCCCACCCCGGCGCAGGCGGTCGGCCATCCGCGCATCGGCGAGGTGTGCATCTCGCTCGCACGCGAGGCCGAGGATCATTACCAGGCGACCTGGGAGATCATCCGGCGCAGCCCCCGCAAGGCGACCAAGGCCGCCCGGCTGATGGCTGCCGCCTATCACCTCTACCTGAAGGCGGTGCTCGAACGCGGCTGGGCGATGCCCCGCGCCCGGGTCAAGCCCGGCAAGCTGGCGCTGCTCGCCGTCGTCCTCCGGCACGGTTTGGTCTGATGGGAATCGTCCACGTCGTCGGGGCCGGGCTGGCCGGCCTCTCCGCCGCCGTCGCGCTGGCCGAGACCGGTGCCCGGGTGGTGCTGCACGAGGCCGCCAAGCAGGCCGGTGGGCGCTGCCGCTCCTATTACGACCCGGCCCTGGGCCTGACGATCGACAACGGCAACCACCTGCTGCTGTCTGGCAACGCCGACGCCCTGGGCTTCCTCAAGACCGTCGGCGCCCCCGCCGACGCGCTCACCGGGCCCGACGAGGCGGCCTTCGATTTCGCCGACCTGAAGACCGGCGAACGCTGGTGCCTGCGCCCGAATGCCGGGCGGCTGCCCTGGTGGGTGATGAGCCCGTCCCGCCGCGTGCCCGGCACCCGCGCCCGGGATTATCTCGCTCCGCTCGGGATCCTGCGCGCCGCCTCGGGCAAGCCCGAGGGCGCCGGGGGCACGATCGGCGACAGCATGGCGTGCGAGGGCGACCTCTACGCCCGGCTCTGGCATCCGGTCCTGCTGGCCGCGCTCAACACCGAGCCCCGGGACAGCGATGTCGGGTTGGCCGCCCGGATCCTGCGCGAGACCCTCGGCGCCGGCGGAAAGGCCTGCCGCCCGCTGGTGGCGGTGGAGGGCCTGTCCTACGCCTTCGTGGACCCGGCCCTGCGCTACCTGAGCGCCCGCGGCTGCGAGATCCGCGTCGGCCGGCGCCTGCGCGGCCTCGATGGCGCCGACGGCCGAATCGGGCAGCTGCTGTTTTCCGACGGCCCGGAGGCGATCGGCCCCGACGATGGCATCGTGCTCGCCCTGCCGCCCTGGGTAGCCCGCGAAGTGTTGCCGGGTCTCCTCGCCCCGGTGGAATTCCGATCTATCGTGAATGCGCACTTCGCACTTGCACCGAGGACCGGCAGCCCGCTGGTCCTCGGCGTCGTAAACTCCCTGACGGAGTGGCTTTTCGCCTATCCTGACCGGTACTCGGTCACGATTAGCGGTGCCGATCGGCTGCTCGACGTGCCCCGGGAAGACCTCGCCCGCCAGATCTGGGGTGAGATCGCACAGTTGTGCAGTCTTGCCCCGGAACTGCCCAGCTGGCAGATCGTAAAGGAGAAGCGTGCGACCTTCGCGGCGACGCCGGCCGAGGCCGCGCGTCGCTCGGGGGCCGAAACCGCCTACGAGAATCTCGTCCTGGCAGGCGATTGGACCGCCACCGGTCTGCCATCGACTATCGAGGGAGCGATCGGCTCGGGCAAGACGGCCGCGCGTGCGCTGCATCACGGATCGTCCGTGCGCGGCGGGTTACGCGCGCCGGTATCGGGCGCATTGGGCGCCGCTTGAGGCATGGCGGCCGCAACGCAGCGGCCGTTCGAGGCGAGGACCATGAGAGAGGCCGTAAGCAAGGTCGAGCCGCTTCAGCGCTCGAAGACCCAGGGGATCTCGCTCGACGACGTCGAGCGCGGCGTGGCGCAGGCGACGCGCGCGCTGATCAACCTGGCGCACGATGACGGGCATATCTGCTTCGAGCTCGAGGCGGATGCCACGATTCCGTCTGAATACGTCCTGTTCCACCACTTCCGCGGCACGCCCGTGCCCGAAGGCCTCGAGGCCAAGATCGGCAACTACCTGCGCCGCACCCAAGGCCGGCACGGCGGCTGGGCCCTCGTCCACGAGGGGCCGTTCGACATGAGCTGCACGGTCAAGGCGTATTTCGCCCTCAAGATGATCGGCGAGGACATCGAGGCGCCGTACATGCGCCGGGCCCGGGAGGCGATCCTGTCCCGCGGCGGCGCCGCCAACGCCAACGTCTTCACCCGCTTCATGCTGGCGCTCTACGGTGAGGTGCCCTGGCGCGCCGTGCCGGTGATGCCCGTGGAGGTGATGTTCCTGCCGAAGTGGTTCCCGTTCCACCTCGACAAGATCAGCTACTGGGCCCGCACCACCGTGGTGCCGCTGTTCGTGCTCCAGGCGACCAAGCCGCGCGCCCGCAACCCGCGCGGGATCAGCGTCCAGGAGCTGTTCATCACGCCGCCCGAGAGCGTCCGCACCTGGCCGGGCTCCCCGCACGCGACCTGGCCGTGGACGCCGATCTTCGGCTTCATCGACCGGATGCTGCAGCTGGTCGAGGACCGCCTGCCGCGCAAGAGCCGGCAGCGCGCCATGGAGAAGGCTCGCGCCTGGGTCAGCGAGCGCCTGAACGGCGAGGATGGCCTGGGGGCGATCTTCCCCGCCATGGTCAACTCGGTGCTGATGTACGAGGTGATGGGCTACCGGCCCGATCACCCGCAGGTCCGGGTCGCCTGCGACGCCATCGAGAAGCTGGTGGTCGAGAAGGCCGACGAGGCCTACGTCCAGCCCTGCGTCTCCCCGGTCTGGGATACGGCGCTGGCCGCCCACGCCCTGCTGGAGGCCGGCAGCCCCGAGGCCGAGGCGCAGGCCCGCGCCGGGCTCGACTGGCTGAAGCCCCGCCAGGTGCTCGACATCGTCGGCGACTGGGCGGCGCGCAAGCCGAAGGTCCGCCCCGGCGGCTGGGCGTTCCAGTACGCCAACGCGCATTACCCCGATCTCGACGACACCGCCGTGGTGGTGATGGCCATGGACCGGGCGATGCATCAGCATGGGCTGGTCGCCGGCATGCCGGACTACAAGGCCTCGATCGCCCGCGCCCGCGAATGGGTCGAGGGCCTGCAGTCGGAGGACGGTGGCTGGGCGGCGTTCGACGCCGACAACAACCACATGTACCTCAACCACATCCCGTTCTCGGACCACGGCGCGCTGCTCGACCCGCCGACCGCGGACGTCACCGCCCGCGTCGTCGGGATGCTGGCGCAGCTCGGCGAGACCCGGGAGACCTCCCGGGCGCTCGACCGCGGCGTGAATTACTTGCTCAACGACCAGGAGGAGGACGGCTCCTGGTACGGCCGCTGGGGCATGAACTTCATCTACGGCACCTGGTCGGTGCTGTGCGCCCTGAACGCTGCGGGGGTCGATTCCGCCGATCCGCGGATCCAGCGCTCCGTGTCGTGGCTGATCCGGATTCAGAACCCGGATGGCGGCTGGGGCGAGGACGCCTCATCCTACAAGATCGATCCGGCCTTCGAGGCGGGCTCGTCCACGGCTTCGCAGACCGCCTGGGCGCTTCTGGCCCTGATGGCGGCCGGTGCGGTCGACGACCCGGCGGTGACCCGCGGCATCAACTTCCTGACCCGCACGCAGGGCGCGGACGGGTTCTGGAACGAGGAGCGCTACACCGCCACGGGCTTCCCGCGGGTGTTCTACCTGCGGTACCATGGCTACCCGAAGTTCTTCCCGCTCTGGGCGATGGCGCGGTTCCGCAACCTGAAGCGCACCAACAGCCGGCGCGTCCAGTTCGGCATGTGACGCGCCCGGCGCCGACCCTCGGGCCGACGCCACCGTTCGGGACGACGCCGGAGCGGATCGCAAGACTCCTTCCGCCCGCGAACCCCGGTATCCCGCACGTGGCTTCCTCCGACGACGATCCCGCGGCGCCGGCCCCTCGGCGTTCGCGGCTCCTTGCGGAGCTCGCCGGACTGGTCCACCAGCGCGCGATGATCGATCCTGCCGCGCCCGTCCTCGCCGTCACCGGTCTCGCCCGCGAGCGCCGTCTTGCGGCCGGAGAGGGGGTCGAGGCGGTCGGAGCCGGCGGCAACCCGCACCGCCTGCGTCAGCTCCTCGACGCGCGTCCGCAACCGGGCTGCCGCGCGGTGATCAGCTTCGGTATCGCGGGCGGCCTCGACCCGTCCCTGAAGCCCGGCGACGTGGTGGTGGGTACCGGGGTCATCGGCGAGGAAGGCCGGCGCGCCGCCGACCTCGACCTCTCAGCCACGCTGCTCAACGCCCTGGCGGGCATCGGCCCCCGGGTCATCCCGGCCGACCTCGCCGGCGTCGACACCGCCGTACTCGGGGTCGACGGCAAGGCGGACCTGCGCGCCCTGACCGGCGCCGCCGCCGTCGACATGGAATCCCACGTCGCCGCCGCCTTCGCGGGCCGCCACGGCCTGCCCTTCGCGGCCCTGCGGGTGATCTGCGATCCCGCCCACCAGGCGCTCCCGGCCTTCGCGGCCCAAGCGCTCACCCCGGACGGCGAGCCCGACATCGCCGCGGTCTTTTTTGCTTTTGCCCGGGGACGGGCCAGGATTGGCGACCTGATGCGGTTGGCCCGTGATTCGAACGCGGCCTTCGCGGCCCTCAGCAAGTGCCGCACGCGGTTGGGACCGGGGCTCGGGATTCCGGTGCCGCCTCATTCGGTGTCCGACTGACAGGTCCGCGATTGCTCGGTGCTGCACCCATGCCCCGGGAGACATCCGGTGGCGCATCGAACCCGATGCCAGAACAGAAAAAGACGCCGGCTTATTCGGCCAGCGTCAGGTGGGAGGAAACACGAGGCGGCGCGGGGGAAAAATCCCCGCGCCGGGTCTGAATCGGCGTCAGCCGGCCTTCTTGCTCAGGGACACCGCCACGAAGCGGGTCTGGCCCTTGCTGCTCTTCACCCGCATCAGCACCGCCTTGCGGCCGCTCGACTCCGCCGTGCGGATCTGCGCGGCGACGTCGGAGGGGCGGGTGACGCTCTGGCCACCTACGTCCAGGATCACGTCGCCGGCCTCGATGCCCTTAGCGGCGGCCGGACCGTCGGGATCGACCTGCACCACGGCGACGCCCTGCTCGGACAGGCCGACATCGGCGGCCGGCGCGAGGTTCAGGCCGAGCCGCGGCTGGCCGTTGCCCGAATCGTCGTCGCGGGTGGCGACCTTGGTGCCGTCGGTGGGCATGGCGCCCAGCGTCACCGTCGCGGTGTCGGTCTTGCCGCCCCGGAGATAGCTCAGCTCGACCTTGGCGCCGGGCTTCATGCCGGCGATCCGGCGTGAGAGCTCCCGGGCGCTGTCCACCGTGTCGCCGTTGACCTTCTCGATCACGTCGCCGGCCTTCAGCCCGGCCTGGGCCGCCGGGGTGCCGTTCTCGGCGTGGTCCACCAGGGCGCCCTTCGCCTTGTCGAGGCCGAGGCCGTCGGCGATGTCCTGCGTCACCGGCTGGATCTGCACGCCCAGGTAGCCGCGGGCGACCTTGCCGTCGGTGCGAAGCTGATCGACCACCGCCTGCACGGTCTCGGCCGGGATCGCGAAGGCCAGGCCGACGCTGCCGCCCGACGGGGACGCGATGGCGGTGTTCACGCCGACCACCTCACCGTTGACGTTGAAGGTCGGGCCGCCGGAATTGCCCTTGTTGATCGGGGCATCGATCTGCAGGAAGTCGTCGTACGGGCCGGCGCCGATGTCGCGGCCGCGGGCCGAGACGATGCCGGCCGTGACGGTGCCGCCGAGGCCGAACGGGTTGCCGATCGCCACCACCCAGTCGCCGACCTGCGGGGCGGTCTTGCCGAACTGGACGTAGGGGAAGTTCGAGCCCTCATTGATCTTCAGGAGCGCGACATCGGTCTTGGCATCCTTGCCGATCACCTTCGCGTCGAGGGTGCGGCCGTCGTCGAGGGTCACCTGCACGGTCTTGGCGTGGTCGACCACGTGGTTGTTGGTCACCACGTAGCCGTCGGCCGAGATGATGAAGCCGGAGCCGACCGCGCCGCGGGAGCCCTGGCGCTGCTGCGGCTGGGGCTGGCCGCCCGGACCGTTCTGGCCGAAGCGACGGAAGAACTCGCGCAGCTGCGGCGGCACGTTCTGGAGGTTGCGGCCCTGGCCGGGGCCATCCTCATCCTCGCCCGGCGCCGAGTCGTCGAGCTTGACCTTCACCGAGACGACGCCCGGCTTCACCTTGTTGACGATGCCGGCGAACGAGCCGGGCGGGTGCTCCGGAGCCTCGATCGGGGTCTTGGGCAGGGCCTGGGCGTAGGCGGGGGTCACGGAGGGCAGGGTGGTGCCGAGGGCTCCGCCGGCGATCAGCGCGGCAGCAGCCACCGAGGCGAGAGCGCGGCGCGAGGTCCGGCCGGACAGCGAGCTTTGGGGACGGGTCTCGGTCATGGGAATCGCAACCTCTTGAAACGGATCGGGGCGACGCCGGGGGACGCGGCGTTCGATGCGATCGGTCTAACGGGCGGCGCCTGACCCCCGCGTGGCGGTCAAATTACGGTTTGGACATGTGCGCCGATCCGGGCCGCGGCGGCCATGGCCGGCTCTCGGACGGTAGCCTGGCGGAGCCGTGTTTGGGGGGCGGCTCGGGGCGAAATCCGCCGCGTGTGCCACGTGTCACCGCGCGCTCGGGATGTCGCGCTACAGTCCGATCGATTCCGGCAGGCGGCTACAACCTTTGGCTCTGCCGGCTGGTGTCGCGTGAGATGCGTGAGGATCGGGTGATGAAGGCGATGTTTGCTGTGGTCCTGCTGTTGGGTTCGGTAACCGCCGCTATGGCAGCCGATGGGTACTCGGATTATCGGAACTATTTCAACGAAAAGCCGGCTGTCGGCGATCGGACCAAGCTGAAGCCCGCGCGAGCGACGTCCCATTCCATGGAGGCGGTCGATACGCGGCGCTACGAGGACGGCGTTGCTGACGGAAAACTGGACAACCTTAAGGCGGGCTATCGGAACCGGGCCGGGATCTACGTGCCGCCCGACTATTCCACGCACCCGCGCGGCCCGACGGGCGACGGTTTCGGCAGCGCGAGCAGCGATTCGTATGGCAGCGTGAGCGCGCCCAACCCGTTCGCGGGTCCCCTTGGTACCCGTCGCTGAAAACGCCTCGCCGGGCTTGCCGCCCTACTGGACCGCTCGGTATGACACCCCGAGCCGTTCGCTCACCGCGGCCAGGCGTCTGTCGCGTGTCCATATTCGGGAGCCCGGCATCAGCTTCGCCGATGCCAGGAGATGTGCGTCCACATAGCCGATGCCGAGGCCGTGCAACGCGTGCTCCGCGATCAGGAGCATGACTTCATCGTGGGCCGCGACGTCGGCCGGCGGCATGTCTTCCAGGGTCGCGATGACGCGTTCGCGGTCGCGGATGCTGCCCAGCGCCAGTTCGCCGATGACGAAGGGATGAACACGCTGGCTCATGTCGGTCAGGATCGCGGTGACGGATGGATCCGTCGCCGCGAGGTGATCGATCCAGATGTTCGTATCGATGATGATCACGGTTCGGAGCGTCGGCGCGTCCCGGCCTGGGCGTTCGAATCGCTCCCCCCAAGCAGGATCATGCGCCGGGACGCCTCACGCTGGACCAGCGCGCGCAGGGCCTCACGGACGAGTTCCGACTTCTCCGTGATGCCTGTGTAGTGCTGCGCCTTAGCAAGCAAATCATCGTCTAGGTTGATCGTCGTCCGCATCACGTTCTCCCCAGCGAAGCATCGATTATGACATCATATGATGTCGTTTTCCATGCCGAACTGCGCTCGACCGCTGCTCGGTGGTTCGTTGTCGAGATGCCGCGGGTTCCCGAAGGACACGGCCGCTGGCAGTGCACGCAGTCCGTCCGAGGCTTTTGGATTGGTTTGTCCGCGAGGAGCTTTGACAATGGGATCGAGCGTTTCGGACCACACAGGCCAGGTTCGACGGCATGCGCCGATCTCTCACCAGGGTAATAGCCGCGACGGCGGCACTGAAGGATAGAACCGGGTCGCAGAGGGGCATCCTCCCTCGAGGGATTCCGAGTTTCCGCAGACGCTTCAGCTGCTACCCTGTCTTCCCCGGGGCGCCGTAGGCGAGCCCGGGATCCAGAGCCGCGGACGGCGCAAGCCACTAATCCGATAATGGTTCTGGATCCCGGGCTCCGCTTCGCGGCCCCGGGATGACGAAGCTGTTTTCAGAACGGCCTTTGCAAAGACCCATGGGTCACCGGCCAAGCGGGGCAGTGATATGCCGACCGCTGCTGCAAACACCTTGAATGGGCTCGGTGCGAACTCGCTATGAGCGAAGCGATCAGCCCCCGCTCAACCGGGCCAGCGCCTCCTCGATCTTCACCAGCCGCGCGGACTCGGCCTCCCGGCGCTCGCGGTTCTCCTCGATGATATCCTCGGGGGCGCGGGCGACGAAATCGGCGTTGCCGAGCTTGGCGTCGACCTTCTTGATCTCCCCTTGCGCCTTGCCCTGCTCCTTCTTCAGGCGCGCGACCTCGCCGGCGAGGTCGACGATGCCTTCGAGCGGCAGGGCCGCGACGCTGCCGCGCACGAGGAGCTGCACCGCGTTCTTCGGCGGCGTCTCCGAGACCGTGATCTCCGAGAGCCGGGCCAGGCGCAGCAGCGTGTCCCGCCAGGCCTCGATCCGGGTCCGCACCTCCGGGGAGGCCCCGACCATCACCAGGGGGATCTGCGCCGCGGCCGGGACGCTGGTCTCGGAGCGGGCCGAGCGCACCTGGCTGACGAGGTCGACCACGAAGCCGACTTCGGCCTCGGCGTCGGCATCCGCGAGGCCTGCGAGATCTGGCCAGGCCGCAAGTGCCAGGAGGCCGCGCTCGGGGACCGCGGCGCCCTTAATCGCCCAGAGTTCCTCCGTGAGGAACGGCATGAACGGATGGAGCAGCTTGGCGACCTGATCGATCAGGAACGCCACCGTCGCCTGGGTCTCGGCCCGGACGGCCGGATCGACGTTCTCGCCCTGCAGCACCGGCTTGGCGAGTTCGAGGTACCAATCACAGAATATATTCCAGACGAACCGGTAGGCGGCGCCGGCCGCGTCGTTGAACCGGTAGGCTTCGAGCGCCGCTGTGACCTCACCCACGGCGCGCGCGGCCTCGGTGAGCGCCCAGCGGTTGATCGCCCCGGTGATCGCCCGCGGGTCGTAGGCGGGATCGAGCTGGCAGCCGTTCAGCTCGGCGAAGCGGGCGGCGTTCCAGAGCTTGGTCGCGAAGTTGCGGTAGCCCTGGACCCGATCGGCCGAGAGCTTGATGTCGCGACCCTGGACGGCGAGCGCGCACAGGGTGAAGCGCAGGGCGTCCGCCCCGACCTGATCGATCAGCTCGAGGGGATCGACGACGTTGCCCTTCGACTTCGACATCTTCGCGCCGGAGGCGTCGCGCACCAGCGTGTGCAGGTAGACCGTCTCGAACGGCGCCCGATCGGTGAGGTGCAGGCCCATCATCATCATCCGGGCGACCCAGAAGAACAGAATGTCCTTGCCGGTCACCAGGGCGTTGGTTGGGTAATAGCGGGCGTATTCCGGGGTCGAATCCGGCCAGCCCAGGGTCGAGAACGGCCAGAGCGCGGAGGAGAACCACGTGTCGAGGACATCCGCGTCGCGGGTCAGCGCCACGGGGCCGCCGTGCTTGGCCTCGGCCAGCGCCAGGGCCTCGGCCTCGCTCTCGGCCACGAAGATCCTGCCGGCGTCATCGTACCAGACCGGGATCTGGTGGCCCCACCAGAGCTGGCGCGAGATGCACCAGGGCTCGATGTTGGTGAGCCACTGGAAGAAGGTCTTTTCGTAATTCTCCGGGACGAACTTGGTCTGGCCGTCACGCACCGCCTGGAGCGCGCGCTCGGCCAGCGGCTTGACGTTCACGTACCACTGATCGGTGAGATAGGGCTCGATCACCACGCCCGAGCGGTCGCCGTGCGGCACCGCATGGGTGTTGGGCTCGACCGCGCGCAGGCGGCCGCGCGCCTCCATCAGGGCGACGACCTCCTTGCGCGCCCGCGCCCGGTCGAGGCCGTGCAGCGCCAGGGCCTCGGGCTCGGGAGAGGTGTCGGCCAGGAACGCCGCGTTGCCGTCGAGCAGCATACGGCCCTCGGGGTCGAGGATGTTGATCACCCCGAGGTTGCAGCGCCGGCCGACGTCAAAGTCGTTGAAGTCGTGGGCTGGCGTGATCTTGACCGCGCCGGTGCCCTTCTCGGGGTCGGAATAGGTGTCGGCGACGATCGGGATCAGGCGGCCGACCAGCGGCAGGCGGACCTGCTTGCCGACCAGCGCCGTGTAGCGCGCATCCTCCGGGTGGACCGCGATCCCGGTATCGCCCAGCATCGTCTCGGGCCGCGTGGTGGCGACCGTGATGACCTCGCCGGTCTCGGCCCCGTTCGCGTCGACGATCGGATAGTCGAAGTGCCAGAGATGGCCCTTCGTCTCGATCTGCTGGACCTCCAGGTCCGAGATCGCGGTCTGGAACTTCGGATCCCAGTTCACCAGCCGCTTGTCGCGGTAGATCAGGCCCTGGCGGTGCAGGTCCACGAAGGTCTTGAGCACGGCGCGGCTCAGGCCCTCGTCCATGGTGAAGCGCTCGCGCGACCAGTCACAGGATGCGCCGAGCCGCTTCAGCTGGTTGACGATGGCGCCGCCGGATTCGGCCTTCCAGGCCCAGACCTTCTCCACGAAGGCGGCGCGGCCGATCTCGCGGCGGCCCGGCTCCTGGCGCTCCATCATCCGGCGCTCCACCACCATCTGGGTGGCGATGCCGGCGTGGTCGGTGCCGGGCTGCCAGAGCACGTCCTTGCCGCGCATCCGCTCGAACCGGCAGAGCACGTCCTGCAGCGTGTTGTTGAGGGCGTGGCCCATATGCAGAGAGCCCGTCACGTTCGGCGGCGGGATCACGATGCAGTAGGGGGGCGCTCCGGCGCGCTCGGGCCGGCCGGCGCGGAAGGCGTCCGCGTCCGCCCAGGCGGCTGAGATCCGCGCCTCGACGGAGGCGGGCTCGAAGGTCTTGTCCATCATCGCAGGTATGGGCCGGCGCTCGTCCAACAGGGTTGGACCCGCTTTCGACCGTCAGGCCGCGTCCGTCAACACGCACCCGGCACCGGGCAGGCCCGATGCGGGAGGGCAGCGCGCTCAGCGGCCGCGCGAGACCCGCTCGATCTCGGCCCGGACCAGCCGCTCGACCACGGCCGGGAGGTTGTCGTCCAGCCAGGACTTGAGCATCGGCCGGAGCATGTCCTTGACCAGGTCCTCGAGCGTGCGGGCGTTCTGGGTCAGGACCGTGTGGGCCAGCAGGTTGAAGGCGCCGTTGACGCTGGCGTCGGTCGCCGCCGAGACCAGGGTCTCGGCCTCCGGCTCCGGCCGCGGCGGCGCCTGGAAGACCGGCTGCGGCTGCGGCTGCGGGCTCGGCTGCGCGGGCGGCGGCTCGGGCTCGGGCTCCGGCTCGGCGAACGCCTCGTCCTCGAAGTCGATCGCGTCGAAGTCGAGGGGCCGGGGGCGGCTCCGGCGGGGCCACGGCGCGGGGCCGGATGACCGGCTCGGCGACCTCGGCGAGGTCGAGCACGTCGTCCGGCTCGGGTTCGGGCACCGGCGCGATCTCGGCGGGCTTGGCCGCCTGATCGTCCGCGATGATCCTTCGGATCGAGGCGAGGATCTCCTCCATCGAAGGCTCATGCGCCTTATCGGCAGCCTTGTCCTGGAATTTCGAGTCCGGGATCTTGGGGCTCGCTGCACTCATCAACAGGCGCGCTCGGGCATGGGATGTTCGGAGGATGACCCGATCGGGCCGGTCGTCAAACAGTATTCCATGCCAATTCGTCGCGGCAAGCGCGCCTGCACCACACTCCCCTGGGAAAAGACCTCAGCGTCCGTCCGGGGTGCGCAGGCCGAACCACAGATCCTTGACCTGATCGTAGTGGATCTTGGCACTGTAGTACTCCACCGGCAGGGCGGTGAAGCGGGCGGTGAGCTGCCCGATCGACTGGACCACGCCGTAGGAGAAGATCACCCGGTCGCGCTGGGCCAGGATCAGGTTCACCCGCGAATTCAGCAGTTCCTGCTGCGCGTTGAGCACGTCCAGGGTGGTGCGCTGGCCGACGCGGGCCTCCTCACGCACGCCGTTCAGCGCCACCTCGTTGGCCTGGACCTGCGCCTGGGCGGCGATGACCTGCGCCTTGGCGGCCTCGAGGCGACCCCAGAAATCGACGATCTGCGCCCGCACTTGGTCGCGGACCTGATCGACCTGGATGCGGTACTGGCCGACCGTCTCCTTGGCCTGCCGGATCTGCGCGTAGGTCTGGCCGCCTTCGTAGATCGGGATGTTGAGCCGGCCGCCCACGAACCCGACGAAGAAGCTCTGGTTTGGTCCGTTCTGGTCGTAGAGCTGACTGAGCGAGCCCTGCAGGCTGAGGGTCGGCGCGAGCTGGCCCTCCAGGATCTTGACCTGGGCCTCGGCGCCGTCGACCGCGTGGATCGCCGACACGACCTGCGGATGCTCGCGCAAGCCGATGGCGATGGCCGCGTCGAGGCTGACCGGAACGTACCGGTCCAGGGGACGGCCCGGCGCCAGCTGGCGCGGCTCGACGCCGATATTCTGCCGGTAGACGCCGATGCTGGTGCGCAAGGTCGATTCCGCCGCGCTGACCTGGGAGCGGGCGCCGGCGAGCCGGGCCTCTGCTTGGGCCACGTCGGTGCGGGTCACCTCGCCGACGTTGAAGCGGTCGCGCGTCTGGCGCAGCTGCTCCTCAAGGACCTCGACGTTGTTCCGGTTGAGTTCCAGCGTCGCCGTGTTGCTCAGCACGTTCATATACGCCTGGACGGCGTTGTAGAGCACCGTGATCTCGGTGAACCGCAGGGTCTCGCGCTGGCTGTAGACGGTGGACTCGGCCCGGCGGACGGTGTTGTCGGTCTGGAAGCCGTTGAAGATCGTCTGCGAGACGGTCAGGCTCGCGCTGCTCGGAAGATAGGTGGTGCGCGTCGTCCGGTTCGATGTGACGACCTGGGAGGTCACGTCGTTGGTCGTGGTCGCGCCGCCGGCCGACTGGCCGGCGGTGTTCGAGGCCAGGCCGCCGGCCGATGCCCGTGCTGCCGAGCCCGCCCGCGGCAGTCCCCACCCCGATCCCGGTCGTGCCGCCCGCGCTCGCGCCCCCGAGGCCGGAGGCGCCGGACGCGCCCGTCGTCCCCCAGCGGTCGTTCCCGTGCTGGCGGTGCTCGCGCCGGTGCTGGTCGCCCCGGCGGCCGCCGAGACGCTGCTGCCGCTGCGGGTCTGCAGATACTGTACGCCGATCGAGGCGCCGACATTGACCTGCGGCCGGTAGCCCGCCTGCGCGATGGCGACGTTCTCGTCGATGGCTCGGACGCCGGCACGGCCGGCATTCAGAGACGGATTGCCCTGGTAAGCCTTGGAGAGAGCGCTCTCCAAGGTCTCGGCAAGAGACGGATTCGTGGCCAGGATCGCGAGGCCGGACGCCATGCCGATCACTCGGAGCGTGGGGCAACTCGCTGGTGGACGTATTGTCACGATAACAAGCCCTTGCGGTCTTTATAACGGTCCGGATGTCCGCCACGAAAACGGCCAAGGTACGGCGTTACGCAGGGATCCGATCAAGCCCGCCCCACCGTCACGCTTAGCGCAAATCCGCCGGTTTGGCTCGGGCTTGCCCGGCGTCGGCGTCGAAATGTGGCGCGTTGGGGCATTAAGGTGACACACGGCGCACCGCCTTGGCGGAGGGCTTCGGCAGAGCGCCACGCCGTGTGAAAAGACGGTCCCGCACGCGCGAAACCGGCCCTGCTGCGAGGGGGATGCGGGTGTTCCGCACGGCCGGCGTCGAACCGGTGGGCCGGGGCGCGGCCCGTCGGATCCCCGGGACCATCGAAACGCGACGGGCACCCATAAACTCCGGGGCCGGCCGCCGTCTCGGAGCCGGGATGCGCCGATGCAGCCAATCCGATCCCCGAACGTCTACGGCGCAGCGAAGGGATGCCGACGAACCGTCGCCGCCCTTTCTCGGACGCGGCCGCCGGAGACGCATCAATAGCGATCGTCTGCGGCGACGCCCGCGCCCGGCTCCGAGGGCGCGGCGTCGCCGGCGCCCTGTCCGGCTCCTGCTGCGGCCGCGGCGCGCGGGACCTCGTTACCGAACCCGTGAGGGTCGGCGACGGCTTGGCCTTGTAGGCGGCACTCGATGGTGCGGCCTTCCCCGTCGGTCCTGGAGCCCCCTGGGGCCCGCGTGGGCCCGGCGGCCCTGCGGGTCCCGCACTGCCCACTGGACCTTCTGGACCCTGCGGGCCGCGCTCGCCCTGCGCGCCCACGAGGCCGTCGGCGCCCGGCGTGCCGGGCGGTCCCATCGCGCCCGGCGGACCGGGCTCACCCCTGATGCCCGCCTCGCCGCGCGGACCGGGCGGACCCGGGAGCCCCAGAGCCTGCTGGCCGCATTCCCCAACCACAATGCTGCGCGCCTGCTTGGACGTCCTCAGCGTCGCGATGCAAGTGGCCGGATGATAGACCACGTGAAACTCGAAATAACCGCGGGTATCGGTACGCTGCAAGAACTTGCCGTCCAGGGTGATCTCGGCATCGGGTTCACCGGCATTGCCCAGCACCCAGAGGTCGCCGGCGGTGATTTTCGCAGCCTCGATACGCATGTCGGCTTTCGCCGGAGCGATCCAGAGCAACGGCCCCACGAATAGTTGCAACAGGGCGCTTTGCCGGCGCGATAGACTCATGGCGGGTCTCGCGAGCTTCATATCGGCAGGATGCCATTCGTTTCTGAATCCGCAATAACGCGCGAAAATTTTGATGTGAAAAGCTCCGTTTTAGCGGCACATCCGGCCGAAATCGGTATTCGCATGGCAAGCATCCGCAATATGGCCGATGAAAGGCCATGTCGGTCGGCCGGCTATCGCATCGAGCAGGTGTGATCGCGCACAGTCCGCATCCGGGTTCGCGGCACTGCCCGCGCGATCCGCGTGCCGCCGTGCCGCATCGTGAGGGCCGTTGCGGTTCCCATGGTTCTGGGTCGGCGACGGGCTGGGGCGCCTGGGGTCCGAAGCGTCACGTTGCCGTAAGTGTTTGAACCGAAACAGTTGTTGGTTCCGCGTTCGCATTCACGGTGGTCTTCCTCCGTCTGCGGTGGGCAACCTGAGACGGGTCGTCGAGCGGTTCGGTTCGATCAAATGCAACGGTTTCCCCCCGTTGTTCGTTTGGGGTGTCGCGGCAGTGCAGCATGCGCTGAGGACCGTCCGTTTCGACCCGTTGCCGGTACCCGCCAGGTATGCCGAGCGCGATTGTGCGATGCAGAATCCAGCATTGCGTAAGTTGTTGTTCGAACCGTTGTTTCGGTCGGACCGCCTCGGGGATTCCGTAGCAACTACTGAACGTCAGGTTCGCCCGACAACCCCGCGCGTAGCGGCTTAATCCCCGCCACATATGCGTTTTTTTACAAAGATAACCTGTTTAAGGGGGGCTAATTAAAATATATGACAGCTTGTCAGCCCATTTTGGCCCGTCTATAAGGCCCGAAGTAACTAATCATTAACCACCCGCCATTGGCCTCAACCGAGGAGCTGAGCCCATGCAGGGTCGTACTGAATCCCAGAGATCCGAGGGCGCCTCTGCGCCGCACCATAGGGTTGAGATGTCGAACGTGGCCGATCAGATTGCCGGTCAGGTGAGCGAGGCGGCGGAGGCGGTGGCTGAGGCCGTTCTGCCGGAGACGCCGTTCGTGGCGCGTGGGCTTCGGCTGGATTGGGCGGCCAAGCGCGGGCTCGACATCGGGGTGGCGGCGACCGCGCTGTTCCTGCTGCTGCCGCTGATGCTGCTGATCGCCGTGCTGGTCTGGGCCGGCGACCGCAAGGCGCCGATCTTCCGGCACATGCGGCTCGGCCGGGACGGGCGCAGCTTCGGCTGCCTGAAGTTCCGCTCGATGGTCACGGACGGCGAGGGCGTGCTGGCCGCGCACTTGGCCGCCAGCCCGAGCGCCCGGGCCGAGTGGGCCGCCACGCACAAGCTCTCCGACGATCCGCGCATCACCGCCATCGGCCAGGTGCTGCGCAAGAGCTCGCTCGACGAGCTGCCGCAGCTGTGGAACGTGCTGCGCGGCGAGATGAGCCTGGTCGGCCCGCGCCCGATCGTGCAGGCCGAGGTCGCCCGCTACGGCCGGGCGTTCTCGACCTGCTTTGCCGTGCCGCCGGGCGTCACCGGGCTGTGGCAGGTCTCGGGCCGGTCCGACACCAGCTACGCCGAGCGCGTGGCGCTCGACCTGGACTACGCCAGCCGCTGGAGCCTGCGCCGGGACATCGCGATCATGCTGCGCACCGTCCCGGCCGTGCTCGCCCAGCGCGGCAGCAAGTAGCGCAGGCGTGTCCTGGCGTGCGCATCCCGGGACCCGGGGTGATGCGGCGGGCCGGTCATGAAGGGCCTTCTGCTGAACGCGCTGCTCGGGGTCGGTCTCGGGCGGTTCGGCTCGGTCTGGGGCCTTCCGGTGTTCCTGCCGGTGGTGGCGGCCGAGCTGGCCTACGGGTTCCATATCCACCACCTGAGCGCGGGCGGCAGCCTGCGGCGGGGCGCGGCGCTGCTGGTCTGCGGCCAGCTCGGCTTCCTGCTCGGCGCCCTGCTGCGGCCGCTGCCGGGCGAGCGGTGAGCGCGGCCCGGCGCCTCCGTTTGGTCAACCGATTGCGAACCGCAGGGGCCGCGCCCGTGTCCGCGGCGGAGGGGGTTCAGTCTTGGACGAGAACGATCCGCACTGGGACGCCGACCCGCTCTGGTACGACCGGGCCGAGCCGGAGGCGCTGCCGGGCCGGCTGCTGAACGGGCTGGCGTATCTGGTCCTGCTGCTGCTGGCCGGGATGGCGGGCGTGGTGCGGCTGTACCGGCTCCCGGACGCGCTGTGGTGCCGGGCCGCCGCCTGGCACGCACGCCGCACCGCCGGACCACGACGATCCTGAACCAGCGCGCATCATGGTGCGATCACGTGCGGCCCGCCGTTGACCGGGTTGCAGTCTTCCGGGCCCTGTCCCCGGGAAGCACGCTAAGACGGCGTCACGGAACATGCTCGGGAAGCCGTCGCTTCCCAGCGTAGAGCGAAGGCTGGACCAGGAAAGATGTTGGAGAGCGAGACGCGGCCGACCGGCCCCGAGCGCAGCGTGGTTCAGCGCCTGTTCGCCCGCTTCGGCTCGACTGTGATCCTGGTCGTGGTTCTGCTGGTGGTGGTGGGCTGGATCGGAATCCTAGGCTGGGCGATGACGCGGCTTCTCAGCTGAGTCCGGACCGATCCGGGGCCGCCCATGGCTCCCGCCTCGACGCACTCGCTTAGGCCGAACCGGTCTCCAACTCCGTCGCGAGCGCCCTTGCGGCCTCGTCCTGCATGATCGGGGCGTCGCGGCACAGACGCCAGAACTCGACCAGACCGAGCGCGTAGGCGGCGAGGATCACGGCTGTCCAATGCATGATCGTGTCCTCTCAAGCGCCTTCACGGCACCGGTATGCCCGCGAAAGCTTGACGTTTTCTCTCCGGACTTATTCGCCGGTCCAGATAAGGCAATATAACGACAATACGGCCTCACCACACCGGGGATGGTGCATTTATTTTGCGCAATCCGGAATTATTGCAGGATTTGGGGTGACTGACGCAGGTCTCGCCGGGGGTAGGCGTCGCAGTTTCGGGGCGCATTCCGGAGACATGCCCGTCATGCAGGGCTGCCGACCGTAAGGGTGGCCCGGGTATCATCCCGGTCCGGCGCCCCGAGATCCACCACCACGATCTCGGGCGGGATGCCCAACCGCAACGGACGCCCTGCCACGAAGTGCGAGCCGAGCCCAGCCGAGACGATCAGGTCACGCTCGCTCTCGACGATGTGGCCGTGAGCATAGCGCAAGCCATAGCGCGACGGGATCCACGGGGACCAGCCCAGGATCCGCACCTGGCCGCCATGGGTATGACCGGACAGGGTCAGCACGATCCGCGGGTCGAGGCCGGTGGCGAACAGGTCCGGCTCGTGCGCTAGCAGGATCGCGGCGCCGTCCGCGGGGACGCCCCGGAGGACCTGTGCGAGGATCTCCGACCTCTGCCGGTCGAGCTGGTCCGGCGCCAGGGGGCGGCCGGGCGTCGCCTCGCTCTCGATCCCCACCAGCCAGAGCGGGGTGGGGACGTCGAGCCGCACGGCCGCGTTCTCCAGGAAGACGATGCCGGCCGCCCGCAGGGCCCGCTCGGACCGGGTCGGGCCGTGTCCGCGCCAAAGCGCGACACGGTCGTCGCCCCAATCGTGATTGCCCTGGATGGCGTAGAGCCCCCGTTTCGCCTGAAGACCGCTCAGGCATCCGGCCACCGTCTCGAACGGGACGGCGCCCCGGCTCTGGGAGCCGTAATCGCCGAGCAGCACCGTGAGGTCCGGTTCGAGGGCGTTGGTACGCGCCACGACCTCGGTGATCGCGTCCACGCCCATGCAGCGGGGATGGGCGTGAAAGTCCGTGAGGACCGCAATTCGCAGGCGCAGGCCGGCAGGCCACCGTGGCGGGCAGAGCCGGTAGTGCCGGACCTGAACCCGATGCGGCTCGAAGGCCGTCGCGTAGCCCGCCATCGCCAGGCTCCCGGCAGCCGCGCAGGCGGCGGCCAGGGTCGGGCGGGACAGGAGCGCGCGGCGGGTCAGCATCGGTCATCGGCTCGGCAGGACGTGGCGGGCTCCTACCACGGGTTGAGACCTGGTGCGGCACGGGGTTGAGGGAACGGCAATCGATGCCGGATGACCTGTCCGCTGCGCCGATCCGGCCCGGTCGGGGTCTCGGTCGGTGACGCACGAACCGCCCGCCGGCATCGCGACGCGAGAGGTCAGCCACGTAATCGAAGTGTTCGACGGGAGAGCAGATTCTTCGATCGTGTCAGAAGCCGCGCTTCCCACGGGCTTGATCTCATGCCGCCCTGATATTTGCGGTCGCCTATAGTTTCCGAACGCAGAGCAACATTATTGCGTTCGATCGAACCCGGGACTTCGTAGAACGTTTGTTATCCGCCGACGTTCATGACGTCTCGGGCAATTCTTAACAAACACAAATGTGAAGTCTTGCCGGCGAGCGAACCGCGATTGCTGATTTGAGAACCGGATGTGATCGGGAATTTGGCTAGTCCACAAAAACAGTATTGATCTAGGAGTTCCAGCGTGTCATGAGACCATCAGTTCGCGGGCAGGCGTATTTTTGCTGCCCAGGATTGGTCCCATGCACGCCCTCTCTGTCCTCGCGCCACCTGCCTGCGGGTCGGTCGCCGATCGTCGCGCCATCGCCCTGGCCAATGCCCAATGGTTTCGCGCCATGGCCTGGCGGGCCCTGCGCGACGGGTCTCCCAAGGGTGACATCCGCGCCGCCAATGCACGGGCTGCGGCCCGCATCGTCATACGCCACGCCAAGCGCGATGCGCAGGTCGATCGATTGGTGACCGACGCCCTGGCGATCGGCGCCTGACCCTGCCGGGAAGGCGGTTTGCGCGTCGATGATACGGCGCGCGGCTAAGCGGGGATGGCGCCGAACCGGGAGCCCCGCTCGGCGCCGTCTCGGCCGGCGCGGCTCCGACCGGCTGCAGGCCCGGTTCAATCGCATCGCCTGCGGGACGCCGGAGCGCCCGGCTCAGCGTCCGTAGATGTCCTCGACGCGGATGATGTCGTCCTCGCCCGTGTACGACCCGACCTGGACCTCGATCAGCTCCAGCGGGATCTTACCCGGGTTGTTCAGCCGGTGCATCGAGCCGATCGGCAGATAAACCGCCTCGTTCTCGTGGACCAGCACAACCCGGTCGTCCACCGTCACCTCGGCGGTGCCGCGCACCACCACCCAGTGCTCGGCCCGGTGGTAATGCTTCTGCAGCGACAGCCGCCCGCCCGGAACCACCTGGATCCGCTTCACCTGGAAGCGCTCGCCGATATCGATCCGCTGGTACCAGCCCCAGGGCCGGTACATCCGCAGATGCGCGTCCGCCTCCGGCTCGTTCGAGGCCCGCAGGGCGTTGACCAGCTGCTTGACCTCGCCCGAGCGGGCTTTGGACGCCACCAGCACCGCGTCCGGGGTCGACACGACCACCACGTCCTCGAGCCCGACCACCGCGGTCAGGCCGCCGCCCTGGCTGTGGACCAGGCTGTTCTTCGTCCCGATCAGCGAGACCCGGCCCCGCACCGCGTTGCCCTCTGCATCGTGATCCAGCACCTGCCAGACCGCGTCCCAGGTCCCGACATCCGACCACGGGAACGACACCGGCAGCACGCCGGCCCGGGCGGTCCGCTCCATCACCGCGTAGTCGATCGAGATCTTGGGCGCCCGCGCGAAGGCCTCGGCATCCAGGCGCACGAAGTCGAGGTCGGTCACGGCCGCGTCGAGCGCGGCGCGGGCGGCCTCGAGCACGTCCGGCACGAAGGCTTCGAGTTCGGCCAGCATCAGGTCGGCGCGGAACAGGAAGTAGCCCGAGTTCCACAGGGCGCCGTCCTCGATCAGCGCCTCGGCGCCGGCACGGTCCGGCTTCTCGACGAACTTCTCGACCCGGGCGGCCCCGGGCGCTTCCGCGATCGGGGCGCCGCGGCGGATGTAGCCGTAATCGGAGGCTGGCCGGGTCGGCTCGATGCCGAGCGTCATGGTGTAGCCGGCCCGCGCGCCGACGGCAGCCGCCCGGGCGGCGTCGACGAAGGCCTGCGTGTCCGGCACGACGTGGTCGGCAGCCATGATCAGGACCACGGCCTGCGGGTCGATCGCGGCGGCATGGAGGGCCGCCACCGCCACGGCGGCGGCGGAGTCGCGCCCCTGCGGCTCGAGCAGGATGTCGGCGCCGATCCCGAGCTGGCTGCACTGCTCGGCCACGATGAACCGGGCCTCGGTTGAGGCGATCACCGTGGGCTTGGCGAACACGGCCGTATCCGACACCCGCGCAAGGGTCGCCTGGAAGGTCGAGCGTTCCGCGTCCACCAGCCGGGCGAACTGCTTGGGCATGCTCTCGCGGGAGGCCGGCCACAGGCGCGTTCCCGTGCCGCCGCACAGGATCATGGGGTAGACCGTACCGACAGGCTCAGACATCGAAATCAATCTTTCGCACCAAGGAATAGAGTGGGTTCAAAACGAGGCGGTCGACGCAAACTCAATTCAAAAGGTCGAGCTGTCCGCCGGCCAGCGGAGGGCGGTGACCCTGGTAACCCCGTGCGAGGACGCCGTCGATGAACTGGCCCATCGCCGTGGAGAAGCGCTCGACGCTGAACTCCGAGGCCCGTTCGACGAGGGCTTCGGGCCTCGGCGCGATGGCTTTGCAACGCTCGATCGCGGCGATCAAGGCGTCCACCGATTGTTCGTGGAAGAAGGTCCCGGTCACTCCCTCCTGAACGGTCTCCGTCGCGCCGCCCTTCCCGTACGCGATCACCGGCCGCCCGCTCGCCATGGCCTCCACAGGGACGATCCCGAAATCCTCCTCACCGGGGAAGATCAGGGCTTGGCACCGGGCATAATGATGCTTCAGCACGGCGAAGGGTTGCGGCCCGAGCATCGTGACGTGCGGGCCGGCCAGGCTTCGCAACTCGCGCAGCATCTCGCCGCCGCCGATCACCACGAGGGGCTTCTGCAAGCGGTTGAACGCTTCGATGGCCAGTTCCGGGCGCTTGTAGCGGACCAGCTCGCCGACCATCAGGTGGTAGTCGCCGCGTTCCTGCTCGGGAACGGGACCGAACGCTTCGGTGTCGACCGGGGGATAGATGACGGTGGCGCTGCGCCGGTAATAGGTCTCGATCCGGCGCGCCACGGTCGCCGAGTTCGCCACGAACTCGTGGACTCGGCTCGCCGAGATCGCGTCCCAGTTCCGGATGTAATGCGCGGCCGGCGGCATCAGCAGGCGATTCAGGAACCCCGTCCGCTCGCGGTAATCGTGGAACATGTTCCAGACGTAGCGCATCGGCGAATGGCAGTAGCAGATATGGGTCGCGTTCGAGGGCGGGATGATGCCCTTGGCCGGTCCGGACTCGCTGCTGATCACGAGGTCGTACCCGCGCAGGTCGAGCTGCTCGAGGGCCATCGGCATCAGCGGCAGATAGGATTTATAGCGCGTCGCGGAGAACGGGAGCCGGCCGATGAACGAGGTCTGGATGCGGTGGGCTTTGATGACGGGCGAGATCGAATCCGGCGCATAGGCGTGGGTGAAGATATCGGCCTGGGGATACATCTTGCACAGGGCTTCGACGACTTTCTCACCGCCTCGCATGCCCACGAGCCAATAATGTACGATTGCAACTCTCATTCACGCATCCTCTGTCAGGATTCATATCTTGAGTCCTGTATTACCACGCTTTAGCGTCGATTAGATCCGATTGCGCGTACTGAGTTTGTCCTCCCAGGCCAGCGCCTGGGCCACGATGGCGTCGAGGTCGTCGTGGCGGGGCTGCCAGCCGAGCCGCGACCTGATCCGGCCCGCCTCGGCCACGATCCGGGCCGGGTCGCCGGGCCGGCGCGGGCACAGCCGCACATCGAAGTCCTGCCCCGAGATCCGCTTGACCACCTCGATCACTTCCAGCACCGAGTAGCCCCGCCCGTAGCCGCAATTCAGCGTCAGGCTCTCGCCACCCCCGCGCAGGTGATCCAGCGCCACCCGGTGCGCCTCCGCCAGATCCGAGACCTGGATGTAGTCGCGCAGGCACGAGCCGTCGGGGGTCGGGTAGTCCGTGCCGTAGACGTCGAGCCGCGCCCGCCGTCCGAGCGCCGCCTGGGTCGCGACCTTGATCAGGTGCGTGGCGTCCGGGGTCGATTGCCCGGAACGCCCGGCCGGGTCGGCGCCCGCGACGTTGAAGTAGCGCAGCACCACGTAGGTGAAGCCGTGCGCGGCCGCCGCGTCGGCAATCATCCATTCGCTCATCAGCTTGGAGCGGCCGTACGGGTTGATCGGGTTGAGCGGCAGATCCTCGGGCACCGGCACCACCTCGGGCTCGCCGTAGACGGCCGCGGTGGAGGAGAAGATCACGTGGCGCACGCCCGCGCGGGTGGCCGCCTCGATCAGGGCGCGGGTCTTGACGGTGTTGGCCAAGTAGTAGCCCAGCGGGTCGGCGACCGAGTCCGGCACGACGATCCGGGCCGCGAAGTGGGCAAGCGCGTCGATCCGGTGCTGCAGGATGGTCTGGGTCACCAGCGCCTGGTCGGCAACGTCGCCGACCACGAGCTTGACGCCCTCGGGCACGGCCCAGTCGAACCCGGTGGAGAGGTCGTCCAGCACCACGATCTCCTCGTGGCCGGCATCCAGCAAAGCCAGAACCATGTGGCTGCCGATATACCCGGCCCCGCCCGTCACCAGAACCGCCATGTCGTCCGCTCCCTTACGAATTCACGCTCATCTGTCCGACCGCCTATACAAAGCAATGACGCGGCCCGACCATCGGCATTTCTGTAGGTGGAGGGCGATGACGCCAGAAACATGCCCCCCCTGCCCATGATCCCCGCGCGGATCTGCCCGGCTCCCCGCCGCTCGCATCCGAACGACCAGCGCCTGACCGCCGTCGCGTGGATCGGACGCCGTGACGTGGACGCATGTCGAGGCGAAGCCAGCAACTCGCATGAGACGCAGGTTTCGGCGTCGCTGTCGGGCTCCCGCTCCGGCTATCGGCGTGCGTAGTTTTCACCATCGCGACCGTTGTGCCGGTCCCTTGGCGCCCTCGATAGCCCCCGCAAGCTGAACGTCCGCCGAGGCGGAGGTCTGGGGCGCCGTGAGGCGGTGGACGGGGCTGGCGATATCGACCTTGCGTGCGTCGCACCAAAGGAACGGCGCTCTCACGCCGGTCGTCCCTAGACCGACACTATACGGACTCACGCCGACACTGGATGGATGACAGCATCGTCCTCTCTCCCGTTGCGCCAATGCCGGGGCTAATCCGCACGGCTACATTGCATAGTCGGATAATATGAACACAAGTTAGACTGTGATTTGCCGTATAGCCGAGCTTGTAACAGGGTCAATAATTTGTTAGAAATGGCTATTAACAGCCCATTAACTATCCCGTCGCCATCTCGATCCAGAAAGCGAATCCATGCTGCGCGAGGCCGGCTCCCAAGTTTCACACCTCGCCTCTGCGCCGCACCATAGGGTTGAGATGTCGAACGTGGCCGATCAGATTGCCGGTCAGGTGAGCGAGGCGGCGGAGGCGGTGGCTGAGGCCGTTCTGCCGGAGACGCCGTTCGTGGCGCGTGGGCTTCGGCTGGATTGGGCGGCCAAGCGCGGGCTCGACATCGGGGTGGCGGCGACCGCGCTGTTCCTGCTGCTGCCGCTGATGCTGCTGATCGCCGTGCTGGTCTGGGCCGGCGACCGCAAGGCGCCGATCTTCCGGCACATGCGGCTCGGCCGGGACGGGCGCAGCTTCGGCTGCCTGAAGTTCCGCTCGATGGTCACGGACGGCGAGGGCGTGCTGGCCGCGCACTTGGCCGCCAGCCCGAGCGCCCGGGCCGAGTGGGCCGCCACGCACAAGCTCTCCGACGATCCGCGCATCACCGCCATCGGCCAGGTGCTGCGCAAGAGCTCGCTCGACGAGCTGCCGCAGCTGTGGAACGTGCTGCGCGGCGAGATGAGCCTGGTCGGCCCGCGCCCGATCGTGCAGGCCGAGGTCGCCCGCTACGGCCGGGCGTTCTCGACCTGCTTTGCCGTGCCGCCGGGCGTCACCGGGCTGTGGCAGGTCTCGGGCCGGTCCGACACCAGCTACGCCGAGCGCGTGGCGCTCGACCTGGACTACGCCAGCCGCTGGAGCCTGCGCCGGGACATCGCGATCATGCTGCGCACCGTCCCGGCCGTGCTCGCCCAGCGCGGCAGCAAGTAGCGCAGGCGTGTCCTGGCGTGCGCATCCCGGACCCGGGGTGATGCGGCGGGCCGGTCATGAAGGGCCTTCTGCTGAACGCGCTGCTCGGGGTCGGTCTCGGGCGGTTCGGCTCGGTCTGGGGCCTTCCGGTGTTCCTGCCGGTGGTGGCGGCCGAGCTGGCCTACGGGTTCCATATCCACCACCTGAGCGCGGGCGGCAGCCTGCGGCGGGGCGCGGCGCTGCTGGTCTGCGGCCAGCTCGGCTTCCTGCTCGGCGCCCTGCTGCGGCCGCTGCCGGGCGAGCGGTGAGCGCGGCCCGGCGCCTCCGTTTGGTCAACCGATTGCGAACCGCAGGGGCCGCGCCCGTGTCCGCGGCGGAGGGGGTTCAGTCTTGGACGAGAACGATCCGCACTGGGACGCCGACCCGCTCTGGTACGACCGGGCCGAGCCGGAGGCGCTGCCGGGCCGGCTGCTGAACGGGCTGGCGTATCTGGTCCTGCTGCTGCTGGCCGGGATGGCGGGCGTGGTGCGGCTGTACCGGCTCCCGGACGCGCTGTGGTGCCGGGCCGCCGCCTGGCACGCACGCCGCACCGCCGGACCACGACGATCCTGAGATCGAAGCGACGCGTTCCTGCCGATGCCCGATGGGCCTTCGACGTCGCGTCCCAGCCACCCAGGCCATCACCGCCGGGCGCAGATGGCCCGGGCCTTCAGGGCGGTCGGCGCGGCGCCCATCGCGAAGCAGTAGACGCTGCCCTCGTCCATGGCGGGGCGCTCTCCGCCGCTGCAGGTGCCGTTCACGGCAAACTCGTCGGCCGTACAACTTGCGACGCAGCGCCCACCGGCCGTGCATTCCTCGACCTGGACCCGCAGGGCCGCCGCCGCGACAGCCGCCTTGCCCTCGGGCCCGGCCGGCCCGGCCGGGCCGCGTTCGCCCTTCTCGCCCGCCGGACCTCGCGCGCCGGCCTGCCCCAAGGGCCCGGGCGGACCGGCGGCACCGGCAGGCCCCCGGATCGCCCTTCACGCCGCGCTCGCCCTTGGGTCCCTCCGGTCCCTGCTGGCCGGCCGCGCCCTGGGGCCCCGCGGGCCGACCTCGCCCTTGGGGGTGTTCGCGGCCAGCATGATCGGAGCGGGATGGGCCGGCATCGCCGCGACCGGCTTCGCGGCGGCCGGCCGGGCGCAGTATCCGACGACAGCCTGCCGGCTGAGCGTTTCGGATTTCAGCGTCACCACGCAGGTTTCAGGGTGATAGGGGATCCTGAACGCGAAGCGCCCGTCCTGATCTGCGCGGGTGTCGAACTTGTCGTCCAGGACGACGCTGGCGGCGCGGGGTGGTGCCAGCGTACCGAAGACCCTGAGATCGCCGTTCGAGATCATCGCCATGTCCACGGCGATGTCTCCGGCAGCCTGCGCGGCCGATGACAGGGTGCAGCACGCGAAGACCAGAACCCAGCGCCGAGCCATCTCGAAGACTCCCAACCGTCCCGGACTGAGGTGTAGCCGCGGGGCGATCGGATTTTTCACGGGGCGGCGTACATATTTCGATGCCGCGCGCCCGGCGTGGACCTCTCCTTAAGGCGCAGGATCCGGACTTTCCCCACGGGCCGACGGATCCGGACTCCGGCAGAACCGTCACGGTCGATGCGACTGGCGATCCGACCGGTGAGGCGGGCTGCGCGCGGTCCCGAACCGGCCGGTCTATATCTCAACCGCCGAGGAGATTGAGGTATCGCGCCGCGGCATAGGTGGCCACCAGAACGATCACGAGACCGGCGACTCCGAAGATGCGGCCGAGCCAACGGTCGAAGACGAGGGCGTCGCTGTCGGCCTGGCGCACGGCACACGCGACGCAATAGGTCCTGCCCGGATCGGTCGTCTGGCCGCAGGAACGACAGAGGGTAGGCGTCGGCGGCATCGATCTCTCGTTCGGCGAAGCGGCTGCGCCTTGTCCGATGTCGCCGTGTCGAAATCTAGGTGGAGGAGCATCCCGGGTCAGGAACGCGGCCGCCGCCTGCGAGAGGGCGATGGGTGCCGCCGGGGTGACCGTCGGTCGCAACCGGTTTGCGCCGCCCCATCCTTAGCCACGGGCCGAACGCGTGATCCGATCCGGCGATGCCTCAGGCCGTCTTCTTTCGGCCGCGGGTCTTCGGCTCGTCGGCTGCGGCATTCGGGCGCCCCAGGCCGATCGCCTTCGCCAGGAGGGATCGTCGCTCTGCGTAATCCGGTGCGACCAGCGGGTAATCCCGGGGCAATCCCCATTTCTCCCGGTATTGCTCCGGTGTCAGGCCGCGCCCGGTGAGATGGCGTTTCAAGGTCTTGTACGGCTTGCCGTCCTCGAAGCTGATCAGGGCGTCGCGGCCGACCGAGCGTCGGATCTCGGCGGCGGACGGCTTTTCCACGGGCGACGCCACGACCGCCGAGGTCTCGCCCTCGGCCGCCACCTGCACGGCCGCATGGACGCTCGCCAGCAATGTGGGCAGATCCGCAGCCTGCACATGATTATTCGATACATAGGCGGCCACGATATCGGCCGCCAAGTGTCTGAAATCGAGGTGCTGCGTATCGCGATCGTCGTTCATCACTGGCTCCTGGTGGCATAACCGTCGTTACACCTGTGCCGAACTACGAGCGGCGTGATGATCCGTTCCGATCTCAGGGTTTCAGGTTCAGTGAACGTTAACAATATCTCTCCCGACAGCCGAAGACCGTAAAATTTGTTAATATTTCTGCTCGATATGAGCGAAATCAGCACGGGGCCCGAAGATACAAATGATTCGCCCATCGAGAGGTGTCGATAGAGCCCCGATGAAAGTGAAAGGCATTCCCCGAGCCCGGCGGATGGCTATGGGCGCATCGCGTTGCAAGCTCTGATTGCGGATCGTGCCGGGCAGTCGCTTGTCCAGTTTCACCGTTGCCTATCGGAGATCATGAAAACGGGGGGGGAACCCAGTTCTTCATGAGCGCGCGCTTTCGCCTTCATGGCGCACGTAGCCGTACGCCGTGAGATCACAGGGCTGTTCTTCACCAACGCCCCCTGATTACCCGGGTATCCGCCACGGGAAATAAAATCGTTTCTGCGCCACTGTGTAGATTTACCGATCTGTCTCAAATGCGATACGAGTGACCAACGGGAATGATGTGTCTTGAGAAATATCCGGCTTGCGGCATCTGACAATGTTCTGACTGCGTAGTTCCGCTGCAGTCCGATCTGGCTGTTTCGGCATTCAGATGACGAGAGACGCGTTTCCGGTCGAGGTTTGGGGTAGGGCATGATTGAGCAGACAGCCTCGACGATCGAACACCCGGATTCGGCCGAGACTTTCGAGGCTGTTGTTCTCGGTGCCGGAATCAGCGGACTGGTTTCCGCAGCGGTCCTGCACGAGCAAGGTTACCGGCGCGTGCTCGTCATCGATGAGTTCGACAGATACGGCGGCAATCATATCGATTGCGCCATCGGTCCCTATACATTTGATATTGGCAGTTTCATATTCCAGGACGACTCGCCGTTGCTGGCGCACTTCCCGGAGATGCTGCCGCTCTATGTCCCCATCGATCCGACATGGGGAAAGCTGACGCCGCAAGGCGCCGTTGCGGGCTATCCGTTGTCGATCAAGGACGACATCCTGCGTTCGGGCTTGTGGGGCTGCGCGAGGATCGGCCTGTCCGTCCTGTATTCACGGATCTCTCGGCCCAAGATCGGCAACGCCCGTGATTTCGCCCGGTACTGGATCGGGAACTACTTGCTGCAGCGCTCGGGTCTGGAAAGCTACATGACGCGCTTTTTCGGCACCCCAGCCGAGAAGGTGGATCTCGATTTCGCCGAGAAGCGCATGCTCTGGATCAAGGAGCATTCCTCCCCGCGGGCGATGCTCCGTCACCTGCGCCCGCACAAGGCGTCAGCGCCGACCAATCGACAACTCGCCCGGCCGCGATCCGGTTACCACGACCTCTACACGGTGGCGGCCGAGAAGCTGGTGCGTCAGGGCACGGTGTTCCAGCTCGGCTCCGCCGTGTCGCGGATCAGCAAGGTCGGCGCCAAGTTTCAGATCGAGGCGGGCGGCCAGACCCTGACCGCCGACCGGGTCGTATCGACGATCCCGATCAACCATGCCCTCGACCTCTGCGGGATCGGGGCCGACGAGAACCTCACCTCGGTGACCTTGATCAGCCTGTTCTTCAGCTTCTCCGGCCGAAAGGGATTCGACTGTTCGGTTCTCTACAACTTCTCGCATAAGGGATTCTGGAAGCGTCTGACGATGTATTCCGATTTCTACGGGGCGGTCGAGGGCAGGCACTATTTCGGCGTCGAGGTGATCGCGTCCCAGGCGGGCAACAGCCTCGCGATCGCGGAGCAGGATTTCCGGTCCCACGTCGCGCAGAACCATCTGTTCGACGGCGACTTGAAGCTCGAGGGCGGCCGCTTCGTGCCGAACGCCTATCCCATCTACGTCAATGGCGCGCAGGCGCGGGTCGCCGTGGCACAGGCGAAACTGCGGGCATTCGGGATCGAGTCGTTCGGGCGACAGGGCGGCTTCGATTATCAGCCGACCGCCCGCGTCTCCACGCAGACTGCCGAGGCGCATCTGCGGCGCGCGGTCCAGCCGACCACACCGTGAGGCGACATCCTTGACCGCGGTGGCGGATGCTCGCGACCGAGGCGCGCCGAACGCAAAGGAGAGCCGGCGCTCTGATTGTTGCGTAGATGGCGAGTGCGTAATTGTTCGTACCCATGAATTTATAGTCCGATAATACGTAAAGTTGTATCAGTGAATGACGGCCAAGGTTGGGCATTGACCAACTCATTCATTGTATCAGTCATTTGCACGAGTGGATTTCGCTGCTCGACCGGGATACATGCCACCCGGGTTCCGGACTGCAGCCCCTTGTGGGCGGAGGCGGATTCTCAGGTCTGGGTGTAGCGCGCCCGTTTTGCCGATCCGGCGTTCGCTTGGGCCATGTGCCGGTTCAGCCGGTTCGGTGGGCTTGCGAGCAGGCTTGATCTGTAGGCGCGCGGAGCGGGTGGGTAGCTGTCGTGGAGAATGAGCCGAGGATTGCGGTCGTCATCACGTGCTTCAATTATGAGACCTACGTGGGCCGGGCGATCCGAAGCGTCGTCGCCCAGCAGGTGCCGGATTGTGAGCTCGTGGTCGTGGATGATGGGTCCACGGACAACTCCTGGGACGTTATCGCGCAGACCGGCGTGCGCGCCCACCGGATCGCCAACGGCGGCCAGCGGGCGGCGTGCCTGTACGGTCTCGGCCTGACCCGGGCGCCGTTCGTGCTGTTTCTCGATGCCGACGACGAGTTGCTGCCGGGGTCGCTCGACCGGATCCTCCAGGCGCTCGATCCGGGTGTCGCGAAGGTCCAGTTCTGCCTGACCTGCGTCGATGCCGCCGGACGTGTCGTCACCGAGCGCTACCCGGCGCTCGAGGCCTTCCGCAGCCAGGACAGGATCGTCAACGAGATCCTGCTCTCGGGCGTTTACCAGACGCCGCCGACCTCGGGGAACGTGTTCCGTCGGGATGTCTGCGAGATCCTGGATCAATGCGACTACGACAAGGCGGTCGATGGGGTCATCCTGCTGATTGCGCCGTTCATGGGCGATGTCGTGAGCATCGCCGACAGCCTCGGTCTGTACCGGGTCCATGGCCGTAACGATTCCGGGCTCGGACAAGCCCCGAAGGCTCTGACCTTCGAGCGCGACTTACGGCGCTTCGAGATGCGGTTGGCCCATCTTCGCCGACTGGTGCAGCAGCTGCGCCCGGAAGCCAAGCTGATCCAGGCCGATCAGACCTTCTACTTCCGGCTGATGGATTTCTCGGCGGCGATCGTCCGCGGCTCCCGGTACGGGCTGCGATCGTTCCTGCAATTGCTCCGGGCCATCGTGATCGAACCGCGCCCCTGGAAATGGAAGATCGCGAACGCCCTGTTCTTCATGGCGATGTTTCTGGCCCCCCTCCGCCAGGCGCAGGCGCTCCTCGCGTTCCGGTTCTCGGTCGGGCGACGGTCGGCGCGGCAATTCCTCCGTGCAGCCAACGCCTCCCAGTAGAGGCGGAGATGGCTGAAGGCCGTCCGGCGTCGCAGATCGCGCGAGAAGACGGGAATTGCGTATTAAAATAATGTGGGTTGGTTTGTATCAGGCTTCGGTATTGACTAGGGTCCTGTCTTGAGACGCCGCATAGCGTGCCGATATCTTCGATGTCCGACAGCATGCCGGTGAGGTCTCGGTTAAAGCGAGCGTTGGTGTAACGTGCGGGTTCTGCATCTCCTTAACCACACCCGCCGGCTGAACGGTCACGTTCACGCGGCGGTCGACCTCGCTTGCGCGCAGGCCAAGCTCGGCCACACCGTCGCGATGGCGAGCCAGGGTGGGGATTTTGACGACCTGCTCCGGGCGAACGGCATCGCCATCTTCCCGATCGATCACGAGCGTCGGCCGGGTCCGGTTGTGAAGTCAATGGTCGGGCTCGCGTCGCTCCTGCGGCGCTGGAAGCCGGACATCGTCCACGCGCACATGATGACGAGCGCCGTCCTCGCCTGGCCGGCCTGCAAGCTGACCCGGGTCGCGCTGGTCACGACGGTCCACAACGAGTTCGAGAAGGGCGCGATCCTGATGGGGCTGGGCGACCGCGTCATCGCGGTGAGTGCGGCCGTCGCCGGGTCGATGCAGAAGCGCGGCATCTCGGCCAACCGCATCGACGTCGTCCTGAACGGCACGATCGGGTCCGCGCGCATGACCAGCCGCTCCGAGGTGGCGCGCGCGCTCGCTCACCCGGCGATCGTGTTCGTGGGCGGGCTTCATCCCCGCAAGGGATTGCCCGACCTCCTCAAGGCGTTCGACGTGATTCATGCCGAGCAGCCGGCCGCGCGGCTCTACGTGGTCGGCGGCGGGCCGACGCAGGACGCCTACGCCCAGATGGCCCGGGAGATGGCCTCGGCTGCCGCGATCTCCTTTGCCGGCCCCCAGGGCGACCCCTACCCGTGGATGCTGGGCGCCGACATCTTCGTGCTGCCCTCCCATGCCGATCCGGCCCCCCTCGTGCTCTCGGAGGCGCGGGAGGCCGGATGCGCGATCATCGGCACGCAGGTGGACGGGATCCCCGAACTGCTGGGGCAGGGCGAATCGGGCATCCTCGTGCCGCCGAACGCTCCGGACAAGATCGCGGACGCGCTCAGGATGCTGGTCTCCGACCCGGATCAGCTGCAGGCGTGGCGCGCCAAGAGCCAGATCGGCATCGCCAACCTTCGGATCGAGCGCGTCGCGCGCCAGACCATCGAGGTCTACGGCCGCGCCGTCGGCCGCCGGGGGAAGCCCGCGGCGCCGTGAGTCCGGCGGGGCCGGTCGTCTTGCCTTAAGGTGCTGTTCAGCAGAGCATCGTGAAGGGTAGTGGGTGAATAGGCCCGAAAAGGCCTGTCATCGCCTTATCGCCCCTTTACAGGTTCAATCTCGGGGACAGAGACATCGCGTCTCGCGCCAGGCGCGATCCCGCGGATTGTCGGTCTCCCGCAGGATCGCTTCATGCTCACCATCAAGACGTTGCGTGGTGCCGGCTGGAGTGTCGCGGCCCGAACGTTGGCGCGCGTGATTGACCTCGCAACGCTGCTGCTCCTCGCACGGATGCTGACGCCCGCGGATTTCGGCCTCACGGCGATCGCGGTGTCGCTGGTCGCGATCGTCGAGATGGTCCTGGAGGTGCCCCTGGTTCAGGCCCTGATGCGTCTGCAGAAGATCGAGACCTCCCACCTCGATACCGCCTTCACCCTCGGCCTGCTGCGCGGCGGCGTGATCGCTGTCCTGATGATGCTGGCCGCCTGGCCGATGGCCCACATCTACGACGATTCGCGCCTGGTCCTGCTCATTCTGGCCCTCGCGCTGGGGCCCATCGCGCGAAGCCTCTACAGCCCCACGATGGTGCATTTCTTCCGGGATCTGGATTTCCGCGTCTCGTTCATCGTGGATTTCTCGGGGAAGATCATCGCGGCGGTGCTGTCGCTGGCGACCCTCTATGCGGGCGGCGGCTATTGGGCCCTGGTGGTGAATCCGGTCGTCTCGTCGCTGATGCCGACCGTCCTGTCCTACGTGCTGGCTCCGTACCGGCCGCGGCTCTCGTTCGAGAGGGTGCGCGACTTCTCGGCGTTCACCGGCTGGTTCACGTCGTCCCAGATCCTGGCCGCGTTCAGCTGGCAGTACGACCGGGTGTTCCTGGGCTACAACATCGAGAAGTCGGTCCTCGGCCGCTACAGCTTGGCCGGCGACTTCGCCGTCATGCCGACGCAGAGCCTCATCGGTCCCGCGATGCGGCCGGTCATGGCCGCGTTCGCCACGATGGCGGACGACCGGAGGCGGCTGCACCTCTCGTTCCTGAAGGCGGCGCGCCTCACCATGTTCATCGCGCTGCCGGCCGGCATCGGGATCGCGCTGACCTCGGAGGAGATCGTCAGCGTCTTCCTCGGCAGCCAGTGGAGTTCCGCCGCGGTCTATCTGCGCTGGCTGTCCCTGGCGGTCATGTTCACGGCCTATTACCAGCCGGTGTCCTCGCTGTGCATTGCTGTCGATGAGCCGAATTTGTTGCTCAAAATCAATGCCTTCGAAACGGCGATCAAGATCCCGCTGATGACCGTCGCCTTCTACGTAGGCGGGTTGCTGCTGATGTTGTACGCGCGGGTCCTCGCCGCGGCTCTGCATATGCTCGTCAGTGCAATTTATGCCCGCGGTCTGATCGGGGCCAGCCTTCCGCTTCAGATGCGGAACCTGTGGCAGGTGTGTGTGGCCTGCGTCGCCATGTCGGCGGCCGTCCTGCTCTTGCAGGCGGCGCTCCAGCGTGCGGAGGCCGGGTCGCTCGTAGCTCTGATTGCGCTGACATCGTGTGGTGCGGTCGTCTACGCTGCGTCCATGCATCTGTGCGGATTTCGGTTGCGTGCACTGCGGCAGTAACGTCGGGCTTGAAAATTCCGGCAATACGGGATGCCAGGCTGAATTTGCTGTCATCCGATCCCATTCAGGGAGAATTGATTGTTTATCGTGTTGCTCGATTTTTAGCTGATCCGGGGCTTCCGATATTTGCGTAAACTGCGGAGCGGGTTGAGTGTTGCCTCATATCGTATAGAGTAACGGTCAGCTGCGCATCCCGGCTCCGCTTCCCAATAGCGGGATGGGCGCCCAAGTATTTTGTCGGAAACCGGTTCCGGTTCAGGAGATGTGAATGGTTTGGCGGCAGATTGCTGCGTCTTGCGTGTTCGTGGTTGCCAGCGTTCTCGCAGCACCGGCCGCCGAAGCGCCGGGTCGTTACCTGCTGGGCCCGCAGGATCGACTGACCATTCGCGTCTACGATCTGCGGCGCAACACCGGTGAGGCGTATTCGTGGACCGCGCTGAACGGGGAATTCGCCGTCGCGGCCGACGGCACCGTGTCGCTTCCATTGATCGGCCAGATCAAGGCCGCAGGCGGGACGCCGACCGATCTGGCCGAAGCCATCGGAACTTCGCTGAAACAGGCGGCCGACTTGGCGGAAACACCGGCGGCGTCAGTCGAAGTCGCCAAGTACCGGCCGTATTACATCATGGGTGCAGTGCAGCGACCCGGTAAGTTCGAGTACCAGCCCGGTCTGACCGTGCTGCAGGCGGTCAGCACCGCCGAGGGTCTGGTCCGTTCTGCCGATCCCCGCGCGGCGCGCCGGGACATGGTGACGACGCGCGGCGACCTGCGGATGCTCGCCGCCGAGCGGATCGCGCTGGCGGCCAAGCTGGCCCGGCTCGACGCGGAGATCGCGGGCGCCGATTCGATCACGTTCGGCCAGGATCTCAAGGGAGTGCCCGACAAGGCGCGGGCCGATCAGGCCATGCGCGGCGAACAGCTCCTGTTCGAGACGCGCCGGAACTCGATCAAGGCGGAGATCGCCACGATCGAGCAATCCATGACCAGCTTCCGGTCAGAGATCGGCGCGCTGGAGAACAAGTCCAAGTCGCTGGATCGCCAGCTCGACCTGAGCCGGGGCGAGTTGAATCTCGTCAACGATCTCGTGTCCAAGGGACTGGCCATCACGCCGCGGAAGCTGGCCGCCGAGCAGAGCCAGGCCGCGTTCGAGAGCAACCGGCTGGACGTGCAGGTTGCGATGCTGCGTGCCCAGCAGAGCCTGACCCGAGCCGATCGCGACATCATCGACCTCCGGTCCCGGTTCCGGCGTGATGCCCTGGCCGAGGCCTCCGACATCCGCCTCAAGCTCGGGCAGAACGACGAGAAGGCGCTGACCGCCGGGCGGCTCTCGGCGGATGCCGAGTCGCAGATTGTCGGCAGCTCCGAGGATGGCAGCGACATGCTGACCGCACGGTACGAGGTGACCCGCAGGGCGGGGGACCGCTCGAACACGTGGCTGGCGCAGGAAGACGGGCAGGTCGAGCCGGGCGATGTCGTCCGTGTCACCCTGATCCGGCAGCAGGGCGGCAAGTCCGGGGAAGGGCCGCAAGCCGCCGCGCCGCTCCGGCCGTTGGAGGGTGTTACTACGAACCGCACCGGCCCGGCCTCCGCCGAAGCCGTCCGCCGGGCCGCGGAGAGCGCGGACCGCTGATGGATCGTGCCGGATATCGAAACCGGCACGATGTCCTAGATCGTCGATCCGCATCGACTGTTTCCGAACGCCGGGGGCCGCCTTTCGGAACGATGCTCCAGAGCGCTCGCCGCCGAAGCGGAGACCGGTTCGGCGGCGGCGAGCGCGTCGCATCAAGGCCTTGGAACGGGTCCCCGTCGCGACGCGATCGGGAGCGGTTGCAGGGCCTCGGTGCTGGACCGATACCCTCGGCGCCCCAGCCGGTCGTGGCACCGGAAGGGGGGGATCCCTATTGAGCGGTTACATTCTCGAGGCGGGCGGATCATGAGCTTCGAACCGATCGGTGCGATCACGATCGTCGTCGGGTTGTTCTGCCTGCTCTTCGGCACCCGATCCACCGTCGTGGCGTTCGTGGTGTTCTGCACGCTCGGGTCCGCAGCCGCGCTCCTGCTCGGCGGCGCCAACATCCAGCCGGCTCACCTGTTTCTGGTCTTCCTGGGCATCTCGACCCTGTTCTGGCGCAAGACGGCCGTCGAGACGCTGGAGGCGCTCAAGATCACAGAGCCGGGCTTCTGGCTGATGTGCCTCGTCCTGTACGGCGTGCTGAGCAGCTATGTCATGCCGCGGCTGTTCGCCGACGCGACCTACATCATCCCGCTCGGGACCTCGGCGTATCAAAGCACCAGTGACGGCTCGGTGCCGCTGGGACCGGTCTCCAGCAACCTGACCCAGCCGATCTATCTGATCGGCGACCTGTTCTGCTTCCTCATGATCGCGACCGTGGGATCGACGCAGCGGGGCCTCGAGACGCTCGCCACCGCGCTGATCGCCTACGCGGCCACCAATATCGGCTTCGGCATCCTCGACCTGGTGACCAGCGCCACCGGCACGCAGGAGGCGCTCCAGTTCATCCGGAACGCCCAGTACACCTTCCACGACGAGGAGGTGGTCGGCACGATGCGGCGGATCATCGGCTCCTGGCCGGAAGCGTCCGCCTTCGCCAGCATGACGCTGGGGGCGCTCGGCTTCACCGGCATGCTGTGGTTGTGCGGACGAAAGCCCCTCGTCACAGGAACCCTGGCCCTGCTTTCCCTGGTGTTCGTGGTGATCTCGACCTCGTCGACCGGGCTGGTCGGCGCCGTCGTCGTGCTGGGGCTGCTCTACGCCACCGCACTGCAGCGGTGCAGCCTGCGCCCGCAGGACCGGTTCAGCGCCGCGACGGTCGTCCTCGGCCCGCTCATCCTCTGCCTGATCGTCCTGCTGGTGCTGGCGACCGAGGGGGTCGGCGAGAAGATCTACGAATACGTCGATGCGCTGATCCTGAGCAAGGGGCAGACGGAGTCCGGCGTCCAGCGCTCGTCCTGGAACGCCCTGGCTCTGCAAAACTTCTTCGATACCTGGGGCCTGGGCGTCGGTCTCGGCACCAACCGGACCTCCAGCTTCCCGCTGGCGATCCTGTCGAATGTCGGCGTCCCGGGGGCCGTGTTCTACCTGTTGTTCATCGCGACCGTCTTCGGTGTGCGCCGGGGCGAGCCTCGCAGCTATCCGAGCGACGTGCGCTCCGCCGCCCGGGTCGCCTGCCTGTCCCTGCTGACGGGCGCCATCATCGCCGGACCCACGGTCGACCAGAGCCTGCTGTTCTATGTCTTCGCCGGCGTGGCGTCCGCCTGGCCGGAGCGTCAGCGGATCGCGGCCGCGCCGGCTCCGAGGCTGCTGCCCGGCCCGATCGCCCTGGGCCACGTGCGAAGCGCGCTCCGATAGCGCAACGCCCCTGAAGCGGATCATAGGGCCGGTGCACCGGAGCGGTTCCGCTGCCCGGTCCGTTGCGTGCGCGCTCAGACCCGCCGGGACGCCTCGACGGCTTGCCTGATGGCGTCCGCGTGGATCTTCGTCGAGTTCTCGACGCTGTACCGATCGATATTCTGCCGCCTGTAATCCGCGAACGTTCTCTCTTCGTCGATCCGGTCGCAATAGTCGTTCATGGCCTCGACGAGGGCGGCCTCGTCGCCCGATGGGACGAGTTGCCCGAGGCGACGGTCGATCAGGATGTCGCTCGGCCCGAACTCGCAATCGGTCGAGATGACCGGCAGCCCGCACCGGAGCGCCTCGCAGATGGCAAGCGACCAGCCCTCCCATCGCGACGTCGCGACGAAGACGTCGCTCGCGTAGAGCACCTGCTGCGGGTTGTCGGGATGATACTCGAGCGTGACGACGTCACCGAGGCCGAGGCGCTGGATCTGCTCGGACAGGGCGGGCTTGTCGGCGCCGTGGCCGACGAGACGCAGCCGGATATCCTGCCGGCGCTTGTAGAGCGCGGCGAACGCGTCGACCAGGATGTCCTGGCCCTTCTGGTAGTCGTAACGTCCGACATTCACGAACGTCACCAGGCCGGCCGTCGGCTTGTCGTCGGGCCCGGGCGCTTCGAACGTCCGCACCGGGTTCGGCACCCAGACCGTCGGCCTGCGGCAGTTGAAGTCCTCGGTGAAGGCGCGAAGCTGCCGGGGCGAGGTGCCGAACACCACGGCCACGCGGCGAAGGACGAGATGCCGGAGGAGGAAGAACAGGATCTTCGCCTTCAGGTGCCCGCTCTCCCGGCGCGGATTCCCGTGGAGGTGCATCGCGATGGGCTGCTTCAAGCCCAGGCGCGAGAACCAGAAGATCACCGCCGGTTCGATCTGCGGAACGACGACGAGATCGTAGTGCTTCTCGCGCACGACGCTGCGGAACGCCCGTATCAGGCCGAGGCGCGTCGATCCCGGGCGCCGGACGATGGTGTAGGTCCGCGGGAGGGGCGGATGGTTCCTGTGCTCGGAGACGAGCAAGACATCGACATCGAACGTGTCGCCGTAGGTTTTGGCCAGTTCCGTGCAGATTGCGTCGTTGACGCGCTCGATCCCCGCAAACACCGTCGTGCCGGGCTGGCAATAAAGGACTTTGATCTTTCGATCCGTCGCGGGGGCCATCGGGGACACTCTGAGTCGAGGCGGGCAGGGGTGATGATCGCCGAAGGCAGCGGAGACGGCGAATCGTCAGGCGATCCCCACCGGAGCGGAGGGCGGTTCGGGGGTAGGCGGCGCACCGGGATACGAACCGGCCCCGTGGCACGACGCGACGCGCGCGTCGTGCACGAAACCGATAGCGAATCGGTGCGCTGGTTTTCCGGCCCGCATCATCGTCGAGCGAACGGCGGCCGCCACCTTACGGGAACGGCTCTAGGCGCGATTGAGGACGGCACCGATCACGCTGGCGCCGGCGCTGCGCAGGCCGTTCACGGCATCCGACAGTTCGTCGACCGTGGTGCGTCCGGCCTCGGCCACGATGATCACCGCATCGGCGCGCCGGGCCGCGGCCCGGGTCTCGGCGGAGACCGACAGGGGCGGCAGGTCGAGGATGACGGAACCCGTCTGCCGCATGTGGTCGAGTACCTTCTGGAAGGCCGGCGCCCCCAGGTAGACGCGGCTGTTGGCCGCCGTGTTCGGCAGGCGCGCGGGCAGCACGGAGATCCCGCCGTAATCGAGCAGCTTGGCGCCGGGGATGCGGCTCGGATCCTCGATCAGATCGGCCAGGCAGGTCCCGTCCCAGTTGTCGACGTCGTAGGTCAGCGAGCGCGGGGCGGATCCGTGGATGTCGGCGTCGATCATCGTCACCGACCGGCCGCTCTCCCGGATGATCCGGGCCAGGTTGAGCCCGATCAGCGAGGTCCCGGAATTCGCCGTGCAGCCGACGAGAGCGACGACGGCCTCGCTGTCTCCGGGACGGCTCGACAGGGCGAGCTGGATCGATGTCCGCAGGTCGCGGATGCCGGATGCGAAGCCGCTGTTACCGAGCCACAGCGTCGTGGCGGAGCGTAGGTCCGTCGGGCCGCGCCGTCCGGCCACGCCCTTGCGCGACACGTCGGGCATGATGGCGAGACACGGGATGCCGACGCGCTGGACCAGATCCTGGGGGGTGCGGATCCGCCGGTCGAGCGCCTGCCGCAGGGCGACGGCCAGCAACCCGCCAACGAGCCCGACCGTCAGGCCGAGGCCCAGGATCAGCGCCTTGCGCGGTGCCGACGGCCGGAGGGGCTGGAGGGCGGCCCCGATCACCCGGGCATCGGCGTCCGGGGTCGGCGCGTCGGGAAGGCTGCCGTTGGACACGGCCGTCGCCGCCGACCGCGCCTGCGAGGTGAGGGCGTTGACGCGGCCCTGCAGGAACTCGGCGCCGTTCTTGGCGGCGTCGGCCTTCGCGGCGATCGACTGCCAGAGATAGGCCGAGACCGCGGCGTTCGCGATCCGGCGCGCCAAGGTCGGATTGGGTGAGCTGTAGGAGACCTCGACGACGTAGGATTGTCCGACCCGCCGCACGCCGAATTGCTGCGCGAAGCTTTCGAACTGGCGCTGCTGTACGACCTCGGGGCTCGGCGGCGGCGGCTCGGGAATGCCGAGCAACGACTTGATGCTCAGCCCCGATCGCTCGGACTTGCCGGCGGAGGACGCGCCGAATTCCGCGCTGTTGGCGAGCCCGAGGCTGTTAAAGACGTTGAACAGCAGGCGCTCGGAGCGGAGCACCTGGATTTCGCTCTCGGCGCGGCCGCCGTCGAGGCTCGGCGCGAGCGAGCCCTCCGGCGATCCGGAACCGGCCTGGCGGCGCGGCTCGAGCAGCAGGGTCGCGGTCGCGGTGAATACCGGCGTGGCGGTGGCCGCGTACAGCGCGGCGACGCCCACGCAGAACAGGATCCAGAGTCCCACCACGAACTTGTGGCGCCGGGCTGCCTTCAGGGCAGCCGTGATCACAGCTAGGGGGCCGTCCGGAACGCCTACGGAGGTGGCCTCCGGGAACGGCCAGACGACCTGCGGCCGATCCTGCGAGATCCGATTTTGATCGTGCGCGCTCATCTCACGGCTTTCCGTCGGATCTCAAGGGCCCGTTCAGGTTCGAGGCGTCCCAGGAGCGCGTCGGCGGCGCCTCGCAGGTTGCCCCGCAATCGGCCGCGCCGATCGATGAACGGCTCGGGGACGGCCGATCGGGCCAGATTGCTGGTGAAATTGCGAAACAAGTGGTCGGCCACCTGAGCGTAAGTCATCGTTCCCTTACGCAGCATGTACAGGGGATTAACCACCTGCGAATAGCCGAGGCGGTCGCCGGCGATCCGGCCGCCCTTCACACCCATGTGGACGCCGCGCGCCGCCATGCATTTCACGAGCCGCCCGCCCTTCGCCCGCAGGGCCGCGCCGAAATCGCGGTCCTCCAGCCAGCCGTAGAGGACCAGACGCTCGTCGAACCGCAGGCTGCCGATGGCCGAGCGCCGGAACGCCATGTTGCAGCCGTACGGGCTAAACGGCTCGATCAGCGGCGCCGGGACGAACGGCCCGCTCTCGCTCAGGAGCCGGTCGACCTCTGCGAAGCTCAGGCCAGGCCCCTTGATGCCGTCCGCCAGCACGTCGCCCGTGACGGCGACGATATCCGGCTCGTCGCGGAACAGCCGGGCGGCGACATCGAGCCAGTGGGCCTCCGGCACGAAGTCGTCGTCGAAGAAGGCGACGACATCGACGGTGTCGGGCAGGGCGGCAAGCGCAGCGTTGCGCTGGGTCGCCAGGCCTGGGCGGCCGGTGACGACCGTCACGTCGCCCCAGGTCGCGGCCTCCCCGGCATCCTCCGGCTTGATGCACGAGATGATCACCGAGGCCGGCTTGTAGGTCTGCCGATCGAGGATGCGCCGCAGGGTCTGCGCCACGACCTCCGGCCGACCCAGGGTCGCGATCACGACCGCGATGCTGGGAGAGGCCGACGCCGTGCGGGGCCGCCCGACGTCTCGCCGCTTGGGCGCCCGCATCACATCCATGTAACCCTGCGCGGTCTCGACCCAGGAGAACTGGGCGGCCTGGCCGCGTCCGCGGCCGATCAGGTCCTCCCGAAGACTGGCGCTGCCCAGAAGGGCCCGGACATGCGCCAACCAAAGCTCCGGTCGATCGGGGGGCGCGAGGAGCGCGGCGGTGCCGCAGATCTCCGGCAGGCTCGCCCGATCGGTGGAGATGACAGGGCAGCCCCACGCCATCGCCTCGAGCGCCGGAAGCCCGAACCCCTCGGTCAGCGACGGGAACGCCAGGCACAGGGCGCGTTCGAGAAGGTAGGCGAGATCGTCGTCTGTCACGAAGCCGAGATGCTGCACGTTCTCGCTGCGCTGCAACGCCTCCGCGGCGAAGATCCCGGCCTGGCCGCCGGCGATGATCAGGTCGACGCCGAGATCGGCGAACGCGCTCGCCAGGCCGAGCAGCAGACCGAGATTCTTGTGGCGCGCGCGCGAACCCAGCGCCAGCACGAACGGCCGCTCGGTCCCGTCCGGGTTGCGCCGCGGCGCCGATAGCGCCCGGCTCGCCCGCGTGGGATCCCAGGCGTGAACGTGCTCGTGCCCATTGGGCAGGACGACGATGTCGGAAACCTTCAGGGACAGATGCTGCGCGATCTGACCGGCGGAAAAGTCCGAGACGGTCGAGATCCGCGCCGCGCGCTGCGCCAGCAACGGCTGCAGAGTCCGGTAGAACGTGCGGAACGCGGTGCTGTAGCTCTCGGGTTCCAGGAACACGTTCGCATCGTGGATGCAGACCACCTGATCCGCCTTGAAGGCCGGCGCGGTGTTGCACAGATTGAGCAGCGGGCCCGGCCACGCACGCGGCAGAACGGCCTGCTCCCAGGCATGGCCGCCCGAGCGGCCGGCGTGCCTGAGCGGCGTCCCCGTCAAGCCGGGATCCTGAGTGCCGGCCGGCGCCAGCAAAGGGATTTCGGCTCCCTGCGCCGCAGCAGCGTGGCTTATGGCGCGGGTCACGTTCAGCGCGTACCGCTGGACGCCGGTCATCGATTGCGTCAGGAAGCGACCATTGATCCCAAACGATTCAGCCGCCGTCATGCCGCCGATAAACTCCAACTTCGAATTGACCTGAAATTTATTGATGTCGCCACTATGAACAAAGGTTCCTCTGAATATTTAGCCTGGCGAACGTCACTGTCTCAAGCCGGCGCTGCCTTTTCAATTGCTGAAACCCGTTTTGCACAATCGAGACGATATTACTAGTAAACGAGCCTTGAGGCGCCCGATCCTTACGCCGTCATTCGTCCGGGTACAAGAAACGGACGCTGCCCGCGCGGGCACCGCCCCCCGAAACGGCGCAGGGGATCGAGGAGGCTTCAGGGCGCGATCGATCCTGCTTATTCGGCCAGGACCAGCAGGGAATAGCCGCCGAGGACCCGCACCGTGAGATCCTGGTTCAGGGAGAACATCGCCCGGCGCGGAATCTTCATGAGGCGGCTCGAGAGCGCCTGATTGGGCAATTCGAGGCGGCCCGCCGTATAGGCGTGATCGATGATCCGGTAACCGCAATCCCGCAGGGTCGCCAGCGCCGATTCCTTGAAGAAGTAGTGCAGGTGGCCGACGCTCTTGCGCAGGTTCATGATCGGTCGCTCACGGAACAGCGACTGCACCGACAGATCCAGCGGGATATGGAAGATCTTGTATTTGGCCAGGGGGCGCATCTGCTTCATGAAGCCGATGTAATCCTCGACGTGCTCGATCACATCGATCGCCAGCATCACGTCGAATGGCGGAGCCTCAGCGTCGAACACGCTCTCGAGGTAGAACTTGGTCCGGCTCGTCTCCTTGCGCTTGGCGCGCTGGTAGGCGTGCGGGGAGACCTCGTATCCGTAGCCCTTCGAGAAATTGAAGGCCCGTTCCAGGTTGAGCAGGATGTCGCCGGTCCCGCATCCGACTTCGCAGAGCGTGTCGAACGTGACGGCGTTCTTGTTCATAATCCGGGCGATCTGCGTCGCCTTCCAGGGTGCGTCCTCCTCGTGCCAGCTTGGATTGTTCTCTGCGTACGTCTCACTCTGATAGATTTCTAACATACCATCGTTTCCTCACATCCGCATGATGGGGGATCGGTTTCTCGGGCCGTTAACGCTCCGGCGACCGATATGGCTTCATCACATCGCAGTTTTTTGTAGCTCAGATGGCTGCGCGCGCAACCATCCAGCTGGAATATCAACTGCTTAACGAGATGATCGTTAAGGCCAATAACTATCATTATTCTTTCTGAACGTCGGTTTTTGCCAACCGATCAGGCTTGCAGAAGTCGCCGGCGCGGGCGCACATTCTAACTGGCTTGAGGTGCCGAAAATCCCCCCAAGCGAAGAGATAGACCTAACGGCAGAAATATAGCGGTGAAAGACACGGCCAAGGCCGGATCAGTACTTATATCCGCGTTGTGTGCAGCGAATTGGTCATGGTCGAGACCACCTTTAACGGCCCCGGCCGGACGCTGCCTGGCACGTTGCAGCGAGAGTCGTTCTCGATCGCGTTGCCGCCGGGAACGGCTCTGTGCCCTTGCTTACACTGAATCGCCAGCCACTTCGGCCGCGAGCGCTCTAAGCCCTTGGGCTGCGTCGGCGCAGCGCCCGCAATTCCGAGCGCAGGGCACGGCCTGCATAGAGCAACTCGATGAGCGGGAGCGCGAGCCGGCCTCCCCGCGGGAACGTCCGAATGACGGCGCCCTCGCGCCAGAGGCTTTCGCGGATCTGCTGCACCGGGTTGATCGCGGCCGGGTTGGCAAACTGTGCGCGCAGCTCGGTCCGTCCGAAATCCCGCGACCGATGGCCGAGGTTCAAGGCCGTGACAGCCTGCTCGTTCGGCCAGACGACGGCATCCTTGAGGAACTGCCAAGCCTGCGCCGCATCCGGCTGAACCCTGTGCAGCGTGTCCGGCCCCAGGCTCTCGATGTAGGCGAGGACGCCGGTGAACAAGCCGGGCTGCGCGGGCGCGATGCGGTTCTCCCAGCCGGGGATCTGGAGATTCGCCCGCGGCGCGACCCCATCCTCGCCGGCCGTGAAGGTCCGAACGCTCGGGAGATCCGGTTCGAGGCACGCCTCGATCAATTGCCAAAAGCGGAGTGCCGAGGTTCGGACGTCCCACGGCTTGTATCCGTCGCTTTCGACGCTCAGGCCCACCAGACGGGAAAAATGTGGCGTCGGAAGCCGCTTGTAGTTGCAGCGGGCAAATTGGAGCCCGGACCATTGCCGATCCGGAATGCCCTCCTGGAGGATCCGCAGCGTGCTGCCGTACAAGCCGGTATCGACCAGGATGCCGTGGCGGCGCTCGCCCGTGCAGGCCGCCAGATGGGCGCGGAACAGCGCATCCTGCTCGGCGACCGCGCGGTGCAGCCTCGCCACGCCGGGCTCTTTCCCGGCCAACAGGGTGGTGAACACCGTCTTCTCGAACGGCTCGCGCCATGCCGGCGGGAGGTCGAGGTCGTCGCGTTGTGCCAGGGCGGCTGCGATCTCGGCCATCGACTGGCCGCTGAACTCGCGTTCGAGTTCGGACAGGACCCCGGGGCTCGGCGGATCGAAGGCCGACCTGGCCGCGACGAGGCGCGACACCATCAGGTCGGCGTGCGGCAGGCGTTGGGGCAGGTCGGCCCGCTTCAGAAAATGCTCGTAGGCCAGCCTCAGGCGCAGGCCGCCCCGGGCGCAGAACAGGAGGACGGCGTCCTCGCCCTGCAGGAACCGCTCGAACATCCAGAGGCGGAGGCAGAACTCGGCCAGGATCGGGCCGAGCGCGACGCGCCCGAACGCCTCCGCGTCTAGCCGGCCTGAGTCGGGCACCGTCACGCCGGCCCGCCCGCCTGCGACACCCGCCCCGCGCGGATCCGGAGCCCGTGGAGCGCGCGGGCGCGCACGGCATCGGCCCGGCGCCGGAAGACGAGGTGCTTCGGTCGCAGGACCTGCAGGGTGCGCAATCCCGCGGCCTGGGCCATCGTGACGTCCGCCGTCGTGTCGTCGCCGATGTGGAGGATGTCGGCCGCTGCGACGCCCTCATGGCCCAGCACGACCTCGAACAGGGCGCCGGTCCGCTTCGTCGCGTTGTGGTCGGCGCTGGCGTAGATCCGGGCGACCGGATGGTCGGGGGCGTGCGCGGCGAGCAACTGCGCGATCGTCTCGCCCCGATGATAGGTGTCGCTGACGGCGATGATCCGGCATCCCGCCTGCGCCTGCTCGCGCAGCCACGCCAGCAGGACCGTGTTGGCCGCCAACTGAGCGATCTCGACCGCGATCTCGGCCTCGTGCAGGACCTCTGCGGCCTGCGCGTCGAGGCTGAGGATCCGTCCCATCGCGTCGATCATGTCGGCGAACCGGACATCCCCGGTGGGACACGAGAGGTCGAGCGCCCGATAGGCCTGCTTCTGGACGTCGATCCGGGCGTCGTAGATCGCCCCGGGATGCCGCACGATCCGCCGTTCGGCGGCCAGGCGCCGCGCGGCGAGCACGGCGATATCGTTGAACCGCTGACGCTCGGCACGGTGATCGCGGTGGAGCAGCGTATCAAATACGTCGCAGGAGATGATCCGGGCGGCCGCGGTTCTGGGAAGACGCATGAGGCCGTTTTAACCCTAAAAACCGGTGCGTATAGCCACCGCGGACACATCGCCCACCCAAGACCCGACATGCCCGCCAATCCGGATGGTTGGCAACAGCATGGTGCGCCGCGTGCGATATGTGCAGTGGATGATCCGAAAGTTAATAATATTCAGAAACAAATTCGCCGATTAGTACCGGCGTCGCTGGTTCAATGAAGCCGCGAACTTGGCCGAGACGGGATCCGCCTTCGAGGGTTTCGCCATCGCGATACCGAGAATCGCGATACGGAGACCTGCGTCGAACCGACATGCGGTTCGGCGCGCGGTGCTGAACGAAGGCGGCCCGTCGTAGAGCCTCACTCCTTGCAGACGGCGTCGCGCTTCGCCTCGTCGGGGGCGAAGGCGTAGACGTAATCGACCAGCAGGTCGGACGGGTTGGGCGTCTTGTCGATCGGCCAGCCGGAGCCGAGGGCGAGGTTGACGAGGATCATCAGAGGCTTGGTGTGCTCGGGCGGCGTCGGCGTCCGGCCGATCTCGCGCCGGTCGAGATAGAATACGATCCACTCCTTCGTGACATCGACCCCGTAGGTGTGGAAGCTGTCGTTCAGCGAGCCGCTCGGGACCGAGGTGATGATCTCGCCGCCGGTGTTCTTCTTCGGGTCGACCTTGTCCCAGATGTGCCAGACCGAATGGAATCCGTCCGGGAACTGGCCGTAGTATTCCAGCACGTCGATCTCGACCGACGGCGTCTTGTCGTCCTTCGACTTGTTCGAGTTCAGCCAGAAGGCGGGCCATACGCCCGGACCCGGCGGAAGCTTCATCCGGGCTTCGAAATATCCGTACATCAGCGCGAAGCCGGCGGTGGTGGGATCGGCCGAGGACAGGAGGCCCGACGTCCATTTCCCGTTCTCGTGCTTCCGGGCCCGGATCTTCAGGATTCCGTCCTTGACGATGAACGGTGCATTCTTCTCAGGGTCGGCGAAGATATCGATCGGGTCGATGAATTGTGCATCGCCGAAATCGCCGTTCCAGGGCGTGTGGGCCGACCATCGCGCCCGCTCGTTGTTGGACTTCGATACGCTCAAGTCGTTGAAATCGTCGGCGAAGACCTTCTTATACCGGCAGAGCTGCAGCGGCTCGCCCTGCGCTTTCAACTCCCGACATCCCGCCACGGTGGCGAGCCCGACCATGGCCGCAACGGTTGGGAATACCCATTTATTCCTCGTCACGCGTGCGCCCATTGGGTTTTCCTAAAATGTCGGTGAGTTTAAGCGTTCAGCTGGCGCCTTATTACAGGGTGTATAGAGTTTTGGTCTAGAGCTAAGATCCGAGGGGCGCCGACGCTCCGGGCTCGGAGCGGGGCCGTGTGGGGCTTGTGCGGCGCAACGGAGCGGGATTGGCCCTCGCGCGGGCACTTGGCCGCGCGCAGCGGCGGGGCCGGATTGCGCGATTACCATCCGGGCCGTCGGGCCGTCGGGCCGGCCGTGAAGGCGCCCTCGATCGGGTCCGCCGAGTGGCTGTAGCGGCGCAGGGCTGTCCCGTCAGGCCAAAACTTGTCCGCGCGACCGGTTTGCCTGCCCGGTCCCCCCAAGATCGGAAACGGCTCTCCCGTCCGGCTCAGAACGCGAACCCGACCTCGGCGGCGAACGCGTCGAGGAGCGGCAGCGAGGCGTCGAACAGCGGGCGGGAGCCGAAGGCGTCGCCGGCGCGCACGAACAGGGTCGCCTTGGCGTTGCGATGAGGGCCGAACACGCAGGCCAGGCGGCCGTCGTCCTTGAGTTGGTCGAGCAGCGCCTGCGGCCTGACCTCGACGCGGCCGTTGATCAGGATGACGTCGAACGGGGCCTGCTTGGGGGCGCCGGCCTCCAGCGGACCCTCGATCACCCGGGCCGAGGTTCCGAGTTTGCCACGGACCGCCTCGGCGAAACCGGGCGCCGATTCCAGAGCGGTCACGTCCGCGCCGAGTTCCGCCATCACGGCCGCAGCGTAACCGGTGCCGCTGCCGACATCGAGGGCGCTGGCGCCGGGCCGGATCTTGAGGGCCTGGATCAGTCGGGCCAGCACCATCGGCGCCGGCAGGCAACGGGCCTCGCCGTTGGCCCCGGCGAGATTCAGGGTCTGATCGATGTAGGCGAACGGCTCGCGGCCTTTCGGCACGAAGGTCTCGCGCGGCACCGTGTCGAACGCGTCGAGCACCGCGTTGTCGTTCACGTCGAAGGTCCGCAACTGGCAGTCGACCATCATCCGCCGCGCCTGCGCGTAATCGATCATCGATACGTGTCCTCGAACCGGATCGGAATGCTGCCCCGGCCGGGCCGCGGCGGACGCCAGGGGCCCCGGCCAAGCGCGAGCGTTCCGGACGCGCGCGTTTTCGGAGATCACCCGCCAAAAGGCAAGGTTCTCTCGGACGGGCACGTCGCCGACACGCCTGCCAACCGGCGAAGCGGATAGCGGAGCGCGGGTGACGACCGCATCCCGCTGTCGCGCGAGGGTTGTCCGCGGGCTCGCCTTGCACGGCTAGACGTTGAATAATGAGTACAGACCGGACCGGGCGATCCAAGACGCCGGCCGTATCGGGAGACACCATGATTCCAGCCAGCAAGCCGATCCTGAGCCGCGGGCTCGCCACCGCGCTCGCCTGCCTGGGCCTCGGGACCCTCGCTCCGGGCGGATCGCGCGCTCAGGAGACGCCGGCCAGCTCGGCGCCCCCGGCCACCGTGCAGGTCGACCGCGGCTCGGCGCTCTACGGACGCCCGGAAGGCGGGGACGCGGCCAAGCTCGCCCCGGTAGCGGGGCCACCCCTGGCCACCGCCGCCGCCAAGCTGCCGCTCGACAAGCTGAAGGTGCCGGAGGGCTTCAAGGTCGAGGTCTATGCCAGCGGCCTCGCCAACGCGCGCTCGATGACGCAGGCGCCGGACGGCACGCTGTTCATCGGCACCCGCACGGTCGGCAAGGTCTACGCGGTGCTGCCGCAGGCCGGGCCGGACGGCAAGCGCGTGGTGAAGACCATCGCGTCCGGCCTCCACCGTCCGAACGGCGTCGCGTTCCACGACGGCGCCCTGTACGTGGCCGAGCTGTCCAAGATCTGGCGCTACAACGACATCGCCAAGCACCTCGATGGCGCCGAGAAGCCGACCCTCGTCTACGACGACCTGCCGAAGGACGAGGCCCATGGCTGGAAGTTCATCGCCATCGGTCCGGACAACAAGCTCTACGTCCCGGTCGGCGCGCCCGGCAACATCGTGATGCCCCCGGACACGCACGCCCAGATCCGGCGCATCGATCTCGATGGCAAGAACGCCGAGGTGGTCGCCCGCGGGGTGCGCAACACGGTGGGCTTCGACTGGAACCCGAAGACCAAGCAGCTCTGGTTCACCGACAATGGCCGCGACTGGGTCTCTGAGGACATCCCGAACGACGAGCTGAACGTGCTGACCGAACCCGGCAAGCAGCATTTCGGCTACCCGTTCTGCCACCAGGGCACGTTCACCGATCCCGAATACGGCTGGGGCCATTCCTGCTCGGAATTCACGGCCCCGGCGGGCCTGCTCGGGCCGCACACGGCCTCGCTCGGCATGCGGTTCTACACCGGCGCGCAGTTCCCGGAGGCTTACAAGGATGCGGTCTTCATCGCCCGGCACGGGTCCTGGAACCGCACGACGAAGCTCGGGGGCGACGTGGTGATGGCGAAGCTCGGCCCGGACGGCAAGGTCGCATCCGTCGAGCCGTTCCTGACCGGCTTCCTGCAGGACAACAAGTATGCCGGGCGCCCGGCGGACGTGCTGGTCGCCAAGGACGGGTCGCTGCTCGTCTCGGACGATTACAACGGCGCGATCTACCGCGTCAGCTACGGCCAGTGATGCGCGGTCCGTCGAGGATCGGGGTTGTCCGGGGGCTCGCGCTGCCCCTCGGCGCCCTGCTGGCGGGTGCGGCTCTGGCCGCGCCCCAGTCGACCGTACCCCAGTCGGCCGTGCCGGAGCGGCTGGCCCCGTGCGTGGCCTGCCACGGGAGCGGCACCTCCGAGACCGAGGGTGTACCCTCGCTCGGCGGACAGCAGGCGGATTATGTCGTGACGCAGCTGTTCCAGTTCCGGGAGAAGCAGCGCGAGGCCCCGCCGATGAACGACGTCGCCGCCGGCTTCTCCGACGACGACCTGCGCGCCTATGCCGATGCGGTCGCGACCCTGCCGCCCCCCGCGTGGTCGGGGCCGGCTGCGGACCCGGCCCTGGTGGCACGCGCGCAGGCGCTGGTCTCCAAGCACCAGTGCAATTCCTGCCACGGCGCCGACTTGGCCGGCCGGGATGCGATTCCCCGAATTCGGGCGCAGCGGGAAGAGGTCCTCGCGCAGGCGCTCGCGGCCTACAAGTCGAACGCCCGGCCGGGCTACGACCCCGCGATGAACGAAGTCGCGCAGGGCCTGAGCGAGGCCGACATCAAGGATCTGGCGGCCTACGTGGCCCGGCTGTAGGCAGCGCAGCTCAACCGACGGTGCGCAGCGTATCGCCCACGGCCAGCGCTCCGCCGGCGATCACCTCGGCGTAGACGCCGAGGTCGCGGTGGCCGAGCCGTGCGTCGAGAGTCCAGGGGATGTCGAGGTCGCGCACGCCGCTCACCGGATCGACGTTGGTGGCGGCGCAGCGCACCGTGCGCTTGGTCACCTTGAGCCGCAATCCGCTCGGGGCCTCGATCACCCGCCCGACCATGTCGAGCTCGGCGAACGGCGCCAGCCCATCGACCAGCAGGTTGCCACGGAACCGCAGCGGATCGACCGGCGCGCCGAGATAGTCTTCGACGGCCGTCACGCTCGCCCGGTTGATCAGCGAGACGTAGCCGGTGGGCGAATCGGTGAACCGGTATTGCGGCGGCGCCGCGAGGACCTTCGGCTCACCCCGCAGGCTCTCCGGGAGGTAGTGCCGCATCAGGTCGGCGAGCCCGTCGCGACCGGCCTCCGTGTCGAGCCGGAAGGCCAGCGTTTCGCCGGCATGCTCCACCGTGAGGGTCGCGGTGGCGTCGTCGTAACGGGTGCGCAGGCGGGCCAGCGCCTCGTCGCGCATCAGCATCAGGTACTTGGTCTTGGGCTGGTGCCGCGGCGCCACCGGGTTGAAGCCCGAAGGCCCGTTCTCGATGGCGTAGAGTCGGTCCCCTGGGAAGAAGCCGCTGGTCTCCAGCTCCGCCCGTTCCAAGGGCTCGGGGCTCAGACCCTTCACGGGGTAGCGGTAGAGGCCGAGGAGGCCGATTTCGAGCGCGGCTTGCATGCCGGGAAGGTGGCTCGGAAAAGCTGTGCCGCGCAAGGCCTGAGACCCTTGTGGTGCGCAAATACAACACCACATCGGGACTACCGGCGGCTTTCGGCGCCGGGGTCCCTCGCGGCAGAGTGCCGGGGGGCGACGTTTCGGCAGGGCCGCGCCATCTCGGGCGGCGAATGCCGGCACGGGAGGGTGAGACACGCATGAATTTCGAACTCTACACCGAGCGCGCCCGCGGCTTCGTCCAGGCGGCGCAGAACCTCGCGATGCGCGAGGGCCATCCGCAGCTTCAGCCGGGGCACCTGCTCAAGGTGCTGCTCGACGATCCCGAGGGCCTGTGCGCCGGTCTGATCGACCGCGCGGGCGGGCAGTCGCGGGTCGCGCTGGCGCAGACCGAGCAGTGGCTCGCCAAGCAGCCGAAGGTTTCCGGCAATGCGTCGGCCCCGCAGGCGACGCGCGAGCTGATGCGCCTGTTCGACACCGCAGAGACCGCCGCCAAGAAGGCCGGCGATTCCTTCGTCACGGTCGAGCGCCTGCTTCTCGCCCTGGCGGTGGAGAAGGAGTCCGAGGCCGGTCGCGCGCTGCAGGCGGCGGGCGTCACGCCCGCGTCGCTGAACGGGGCGATCAATGCGCTCCGCAAGGGCCGCACCGCCGACAACGCTTCGGCCGAGAACGCCTACGACGCGCTGAAGAAATATGCCCGCGACCTTACCGAGGCCGCCCGGGACGGCAAGCTCGACCCGGTGATCGGCCGCGACGAGGAGATCCGGCGGACCATCCAGGTCCTGTCGCGGCGCACCAAGAACAACCCCGTCCTGATCGGCGAGCCCGGCGTCGGCAAGACCGCGATCGTGGAGGGCCTGGCCCTGCGCATCATCAACGGCGACGTGCCGGAATCGCTCAAGGACAAGAGCCTGCTGGCCCTCGACATGGGCTCCCTGATCGCCGGCGCGAAGTATCGCGGCGAGTTCGAGGAGCGGCTGAAGGGCGTGCTCTCCGAAGTCACGGCGGCCGAGGGCGGCATCATCCTGTTCATCGACGAGATGCACACGCTGGTCGGCGCCGGGAAGGCGGACGGGGCGATGGACGCCTCGAACCTGCTAAAGCCCGCGCTCGCCCGCGGCGAGCTGCACTGCGTCGGCGCGACCACGCTGGACGAGTATCGCAAGCACGTGGAGAAAGACGCGGCCCTGGCCCGGCGCTTCCAGCCGGTCTTCGTGTCGGAGCCCACCGTGGAGGACACGGTGTCGATCCTGCGCGGGCTGAAGGAGAAGTACGAGCAGCACCACGGCGTGCGCATCCAGGATTCGGCCCTGGTGGCGGCCGCGACGCTCTCGAACCGCTACATCACCGACCGGTTCCTGCCCGACAAGGCGATCGACCTGATCGACGAGGCTGGCTCGCGCCTGCGCATGCAGGTCGATTCGAAGCCCGAGGAACTCGATTCGGTCGACCGCGAGATCGTACGGCTGAAGATCGAGGCCGAGGCGCTCAAGAAGGAGACCGATTCCGCCTCCCGCGACCGGCTGGTCCGGCTGGAGCGGGAGCTGGCCGACCTGGAGGAGCGCTCGGCGTCGATCACGGCCCGGTGGAAGGCCGAGAAGGACAAGCTCGGCACGGCCGCCGGCCTGAAGAAGAAACTCGACGAGGCCCGCAACGAGCTGGCCGCGGCCCAGCGCCAGGGCCAGTACCAGCGCGCCGGCGAACTCGCCTACGGCGTGATTCCCGGCCTGGAGAAGCAGCTCGCCGAGATCGAGGAGAAGGCCGAGGGCGGTCGCGACGGCATGATGGAGGAGGCGGTGACGCCCGCTCACGTCGCCGGGGTTGTGTCGCGCTGGACCGGCGTACCGGTGGACAAGATGCTGGAGGGCGAGCGCGAGAAGCTGCTCGCCATGGAGGACGCGCTCGCCAAGCGCGTCGTCGGCCAGCGCGAGGCGGTGGAGGCGGTCTCGACCGCGGTCCGGCGCGCGCGGGCGGGGCTTCAGGACCCGAACCGGCCGATCGGCTCGTTCATGTTCCTCGGCCCCACGGGCGTCGGCAAGACCGAGTTGACCAAGGCGCTCGCCGGCTTCCTGTTCGACGACGACACGGCGCTCGTGCGCATCGACATGTCCGAGTACATGGAGAAGCACGCGGTGGCCCGCCTGATCGGCGCGCCTCCGGGCTATGTCGGCTACGAGGAGGGCGGGGCGCTCACCGAGGCGGTCCGGCGGCGGCCCTATCAGGTCGTGCTGTTCGACGAAGTCGAGAAGGCGCATCCGGACGTGTTCAACGTCCTGCTGCAGGTTCTCGACGACGGCCGGCTCACGGACGGGCAGGGGCGGACGGTCGACTTCCGCAACACGCTTCTGATCATGACCTCGAATCTCGGGTCCGAGTACCTGGTGAACCAGCCCGCGGGCGAGGACACCGATGCGGTCCGCGACGAGGTGATGAACGTGGTGCGGGGCCACTTCCGGCCGGAATTCCTGAACCGGGTCGACGAGATCATCCTGTTCCACCGCTTGGCGCGGTCGGAGATGGGGGCGATCGTGGAGATCCAGCTCGGGCGCCTGGCGAAGCTCTTGGAGGATCGCAAGATCGTCCTCGACCTCGACGAGGAGGCCAAGATCTGGCTCGCCGACAAGGGCTACGACCCCGCCTACGGCGCGCGCCCGCTCAAGCGGGTGATCCAGAAGAACGTCCAGGATCCGCTGGCCGAGCTGGTGCTCTCGGGCAAGATCCACGACGGCGAGACGGTGTCGGTCCGCTCGGGTCCGATGGGCCTGATGATTGGCGACGTCACGGTCGGCGCCGAGCGCCGGCCCGCGAACGTGGCCCTGAACTGAGCGCTGCGGTTTGCGAGTAAGGCGGCGCGCCGGATGACGGCGCGCCGCCTCTTTTTGCGATTGCGGCGTCGCCTCAGTGTCCGAACCAGCGCAGCAGGCCGCTCGCGACGAATACCGCGATCAGAGCCAAGAACAGCTGCGGGCTCGTCGGCATCGATGCCACACGCCCCTTGATCTCGGCGGTATCGGCCAGGATCCTCTTCAGGTTGGCCCTGATTTCGAGCCGCTTAATGCGTGTTTCCATGTGTTGGGATGTCCCGCCTGGGCCGCCCGGAGGCGTGCCCGAGTCATGGCTGTTGCGGCTATCGCGTCTCGCAGCTTGCCAGCGCATTTGCGCGCGCCAAAGGGCCGATTGGGCCATGGTCCGTCTATGTTGTGAGATTGGCGCTCAGCGTATCGAGGAATGTGGCGGCTTCCTTGATGCTACTGCTAGCTTGCGCGAGGTGCTTGCGCTTGAAGCCGCCACAATCATCCGCTTCGACGGCATCGTTCACAGCGTAAACCGCGGTCAAGCACTGGCCGAGCGAGGCGACCATCTCATCGGTCTGGCACGCATCAAGCGGAATGGTTTCCCGACGCTCGACCTTATCGGTCCAGCTGCTGTTCGAATACCGGACTATCTCGTCTTCGGATGTCATGTGTAAGAGTTCCGGAACCCGTGCTGACGACTGTGTCGAACGGTGAACATCGAGTCGATGCCAGCATGATGGCAGCTCTTTCAACGGCGCGCATGTCAAAACGCCCAGCATAAGACTTCTATCCTCGAAATCCGGGCCCGTCTCGAGAATTGATCGAACAGTGGCCGCTATCAGCCCCCCGCAACACGCCGAGCGTGAGCCAGGATGACCACCTGCAGCGCAAGCCCTCCAGCCGCGACCGCGGCGGCCGCCACCGGCAAGGCGGAGATTCCCGCCAGCGTGACCACCACGCCCCCGAGCGCCGCGCCCGCCGCGCCGCCGAGATAGTTCGCGGAGCTGTTCAGCGCGACCGAGACGCTGCCATGCTCCGGCCGGAGGTGGAGCAGGGCATGCTGCTGCGGCGCCTGCGAGGCCCAGCCCATCGCGCCCCAGAGCAGCACCGGCAGGTAGCCGAGAAGCGAGACGCCCAGCAGGCCGGGAAGCCATGCGAGCGCCAGCGTCAGGGCGGCCAGGATGACCGCCATGATCCGCCGGGGATCGCGGGTCCGGTCGATCAGCGGCCCGACCGAAAAACTACCCACCATCCCGCCGATGCCCCAGGCCCAGAAATGAGAGGCCGCTGCGCCACCCAGCCCGGCCCGCTCCAGAAGGGATGCCAAGTAGGTGTAGAGACCGAGGCTGGCGATTGCCGTTAGGAACGTGACCGCCACCGTCGCGACGATGGCTGAGTCGGTCAGCAAGGCCGCCCGCGCGCGCCAGGACGGCGGCTCCGCGGCGATGATGTCGGGCAGGCGCGCCAGGATGCCGGCAGTCGCTGCCGCACCCAGGATCATCACCATCCAGAGCGCGCCCTGCCAGCCGAGCCTGTCGGCGATCCACAACCCGGCCGGAACGCCGATCACCGTCCCGGTGCTCATGCCGCCCAGCGTCAGCGCCAGCGCGCGCCCTTTGCGGCCCGGATCCACCAGGGCCGCCGCCGATGTGATCGCGACCGGAGCGTAGAGGCCGGCCGCGAGGCCGGCGAGCGCCCGGGCCAGGAGCAGCCCGAACAGGCCGGTCGCGAGGGCGCTCAAAAGGTTCGCTAGAGTGAAGATCGCAAGCGCCACGCCGAGCACGCGCCGCACCGGCCGTCCGGCGAGCAGACCTGCGCAGATCGGCGCCGCCAGGGCGTAAGCCAACGTGAAGACCGTGACAGCCTGTCCGGCTTCGCCGGCGCTAATGTCGAACGTGGCTCCGATCTTCGGGAGCAGCCCCGCGACCACGTACGCATCCAAGCCCAGGGCGAACATCCCGAGCGCCAGAATCGCGATTGGCTTCAGGTCTCGCCGCCTATTTACGATCTACGACGAAAATCGTACATATAAGGCGCCATGAGTGCCCGCAAGTTCTTTCACCCCGACCGCGCCGAGCTGACCCTGCATCGGGTGCTGTTCGCGCTAAGCGATCCGACCCGCCTCGCGGTCGTGTCGGACCTCCTAATGGCCGGCGAGCGCGCGTCCGGCGACCTCCTTACCGAAAGCGTGCCGCGATCGACCATGACGCACCATCTCAAGATCCTGCGCGAGGCCGGCGTGACGCGCACCCGGCCCGAAGGGATGCGCTGCCTGATCTCGCTGCGCCGTGAGGACGTCGGCGCCCGCTTCCCCGGCCTCCTCGACGCCATCATGGCCCATGGCGAGGCCGAAGCGTGAGGGCGTCGCCGGCTGCGTCCAGGAAGAATGCGTTTCCGACGGGCATACCCCTCGGCGGGAGCCGGCGCTGAGCCCCGATTCCTGTGGGCCTTGCCAGACAGTAGGGCCTCCCAACCCGTTGGGTTGGTGGCTAGGCCCGGCGGATCGCCCTCGCCAGGTCGGCCGCCTGGTCCCGATCCCGGCAGACCAGCCAGAGGTCGTCGTGGGCGGACAGCTCCGCGTCGAACAGGTCGATGAAGGCGGCCGGCGGGGCGGCGAGGTCGGGCCAGTGGTAGAGGCCGAATCCCAGGGCCTCGAACAGCGGCAGGATCGGCGCCAGGTCCCACAGCTTGTTGTTGCTCAAGGTCGCGTCGAGCCGGCCCGTGGCGAGGAGCGCTGCGTCCGAGATCGTGCCGCCCTCGCTCCAGGGAAACCAGCCGCGCCCGTAATCCACGGTGTAGCGCTGGGCGGTGACCGCGAGCCAGCCGACATGGCCGGTCCGGCGGGGGGAGGGGGCCAACGGGCGCAGCGCCTCCGTCCGGCGCCCGCCCCGGGTCGGCGCCCAGAACGCCTGACCCTCGGAGGCGGCGAACAAGATGCCCTCGGCGGTCTCCGCATTCTCCGTGCGGGCGGGGGCGGAGCGATTCTCGTTCCAGGCTGGCAGGTTCATCACGCCCGCGCGGGGCCAGCCCGACCGGCAGGCCGCCGCCATCACGCCCCAGCCCGACAGGCCGCCCGCGAACGGTCGTGTGCCGTCGATCGGGTCGCCCACGAAGGTCCAGGCCTCGCGCGCCAGCATCGCCTTGGCGGCCACGTGCCCGAGGTCGTCGGCGGTCTCTTCCTCGATCAGGTCGGGGCCGAACCGCGCGTGCAGCAGGCGGCTCACGGCGAGGTCCGCCTCGGTTAGCGCCTGGCCGAGGTCGGGCCCCTTGTTGGTCATCGCGAGACCCTCCGCGCGCATCGCGAGCGCCAGCGGCGCGGCCTCCTCGGTGAAGGCGAGCAGTGCGGCGAGGACATCGCCGGCCGAGGCGTCGGGTGCGATCATGCGGCGAACAACGCGGGCTGGCGCAGCATCAGCGCCTGGACCAGGACCAGGGTCTTGAGATCGGACAGCCGCCCGGCGCGGACCCGCTCCGCGAGTTCGGCCAGAGGCACCTCCAGCACCTCGACCTGCTCGCCCTCGCCGGGCAATCCGCCCCCCGGGCCGACGCGGTCGGCCTGATGGTAGGGGGCGAGGTAGAGCCACAGGCGCTCCGAGGAAACGCTCGGCATGCTGTAGGCATGGGTGACACGCTCGAGACGTTCGAGCTGCACGCCCGCCTCCTCCATCGCCTCGCGGATCGCGGTCGCCTCCGGCTCGCCGCCGTCGAGGCCCCCGGCCGGCGCCTCGTCGAGGGCGGGCGGCTCGCCCCAGAAGGCCGGGCCGACCCGGCTCTGCCGGACCAGCAGGGCCACCCGCCGCTCGGGATCGTAGGGCAGCACGCAGGCCGCCTCGCCGTGGTCCTCCAGGGCCCGCGGCACCGTGCTGCCGTCGGGCTGGGTCAGCGTGGCGATGCCGAAGGTGTTCCAGCCCCGGTGGATCACCCGCAGGGGCAGGGCGGTCTGCGTGCCGGTCATGAGCGGGTCAGCGCTGGGTGGTGGCGGCGGTCTGGCCGAACATTACCTTCTTGGCGTCCTCGCTCATGGTCTTGCCGTGGTCGGGGTTGATCTCCGGCGCTCGGGCGTAGGCAGCCTGGGTCGCGGGCCGCTCCGCGATGGCCGTGAACCAGCGCTTGAGGTTGGGATGCTGGTCGAGGTCCTGGCCCTGCTTCTCCCACGGCACGATCCACGGGTAGCAGGCCATGTCGGCAATCGAGTAATCCGAGCCCGCGACGAAGGTGCGATCGGCCAGCCGCCGGTCGAGCACGCCGTAGAGCCGGTTGGTCTCGTTGACGTAGCGCGCGATCGCGTAATCGATCTTCTCGGGGGCGTATTGCGAGAAGTGATGGTTCTGGCCCAGCATCGGCCCGAGCCCGCCCATCTGCCAGAACAGCCATTGCAGGACCTCGGCCCGGCCACGCGGATCGCTCGGGATGAAGCGGCCGGCTTTCTCGGCGAGATACAACAGGATCGCGCCCGATTCGAACAGGGAAACCGGAGCGCCGCCGCCCGCCGGCTCGTGATCCACGATCGCCGGCATGCGGTTGTTTGGGGCGATCTTGAGGAAATCCGGATTGAATTGTTCGCCCTTGCCGATGTTGATCGCCTTGATCTGGTAAGGAATACCCGCCTCTTCGAGGAACATCGTGACCTTATGGCCGTTCGGCGTCGGCCAATAGTACAGATCGATCATCGGATTATGTCCCGCTGACGCGTCGTCCTGGGCGATGGGTGCCGGCTTTTGGAAAGGATGACGCAAAAACAAAGCTCTGGAGCCGCCTCGTGGATCGGGTGTCCAAGAGGAGGCTCCGAGTCCCCGGCGGTGGGGAGGTGGGTCTCTGGAGCGTTCCGGTCAAGCATCGTCCGGAGCGATCGCGGCCTCATCCGCCGGGGCAGCCCTGCGTGTCCACGTAGAGGGCGTAGAGCGACTGGCTCGCCGCCATGAACAGGCGGTTCCGGTGCCGGCCGCCGAAGCACAGATTGGCGCAGCGCTCCGGCAGGTGGATGCGGCCGATCAGGCGGCCCTCCGGGTTGAACACCATGACGCCGTCGAGGGCGTCGTCACCCATGCCCCAGCCGCACCAGAGATTGCCGTCCTGATCGCAGCGGATCCCGTCCGGCGTGCCAGGCCCGGCATCGATCAGCACCCGGCGGTCGCGCAGGGTCCGGCCGCCGACCACGTCGAAGGCGACGATGCGCCGGGTCGGCTCGCCGCGGGATTCCACGAGGTAGAGCCGCGATTCGTCCGGTGAGAAGCACAGGCCGTTCGGACCGGCGATGTCGTGCGCGACCACGTCCAGGGCGCCGGTCTCCGCGTCCAACCGGTAGACGTTCTGGGGGAGCTCGGATTCGGCGCGCTCGCCCTCGTAGTAGCCCGAAATCCCGAAGGTCGGATCCGTGAACCACACCGCGCCGTCGCGCGCGGTGACGAGGTCGTTCGGTGCGTTGAGGCGCCGGCCCTCGATGGCGTCGGCCAGCACGGTGAGCGACCCGTCATACTCGGTCCGCACCACCCGGCGGCCGCCATGCTCACAAGTGACGAGCCGCCCCTGGCGGTCTCGGGTGTTGCCGTTGGCGAAACCCGACGGCCGGCGGAACGTGCCGACGGCGCCGGTCTCCTCGTCCCAGCGCAGGATCCGGTTGTTCGGGATATCGCTCCACAGGAGATAGCGCCCATCCCCGAACCAGACCGGCCCCTCGCTCCAGCGGCAGCCGGTGGCGAGGCGCTCGACCGCCGCGCTGAACACCCGGTAGCGGGCGAACGACGCGTCGAGGATCTCGACCGCCGGGTCGGGGTAGCGCGCGCTTGGCGTCCACACGGGATTGGGCTCCTGGCACCGGCGCGCCGATCCGGGCGCGGGCCAACCGCGATATAGGAACGACGGGGCGATGCCAGTGGCGGAGAGGGGCGCCGTGCCGGGTTCGTCAGGCGATCGCCGGCTGCTCACCCCGTACGCACCGCAGAGGATGCCGGTCGAATAGAATCGTGAGCCGGGGCATCGTCTCAGCGGGAGCGACGAGGACCAAGATCCCCCACCGCCAATCTCCGCGCCGCGTCTCCACCGCCCCCCAATGGAATGCAGTTCGGTTCGTCGGTGCGAGAATCAGCCCTCGCCGTCCTGAGGAAGACCGTACGCGCCGCTCAATTGTCTGACAAGTGGGGTGTCGCCGCTTGGACCCGCTTTCGATAACTGGCGGGTCAATCCCGGCTCAGGATGGCCCCTGTGGCCCGCTGCCCCGTTGCGCCCGGACCAGCGAAACGCTACGGTTCTGTACCCGTAACGGGGTGTCGGGGTGTGGCGCAGTCTGGTAGCGCACCTGGTTTGGGACCAGGGGGTCGTAGGTTCGAATCCTATCGCCCCGACCATTCGATCAGGAGCTTGTCGAGTTCAGATGCCGAGCGCCCGCATCTTCCGCCCCTCCCGGGACGCCACGCAGTCGGGCCAGGCCCGCACGAAGCAGTGGCTTCTCGAGTTCGACCAGACCAGCCCGCGCGAGATCGATCCGCTGATGGGCTGGAACGGATCGGCCGACATGATGCAGCAGGTACGCCTGGAGTTCGACACGGAGGAGGAGGCGGTCGCCTACGCCAAGCGCGAGGGCATCGCCTACCGGGTCGAACAGCCGGCCAAGCCGGTGTTCCGCAAGGGCCTGTCCTACTCGGATAACTTCAAGTTCAACCGCACGGCGCCCTGGACCCACTGAGGCGCTTCAGCGCGCCCGCGGGCGGGGTCGCGGGCTGTCACGAACCGCGGCGCGCTTTCCACGCCGCGTAGGGCGCTTCGCCCGCCGGCCGGATCTGGCTGAGTCGCATCGGCTGTTCGTCCAGGGGGCGGCACAGTTCCGCGTAGATGCTCGCGCTGCCGGCTCCGTGCTCCTCCGCTTCCTCCGCCGAGAAGGCGAAGTAGCCTTCGCGGAAGCCGGCGAGCCGCATCGCCGCATGGCACATCGGGCAGGGGCGCCCGCTCGCGTACATCACGCAATCGGAGAGGTCGCGTCGCGCCAGCATTTGGCTGGCCTCGCGCAGCGCCACCATCTCGGCATGCCCGGTCGGGTCGTTGGTGGCGTGCACGGTGTTGGCAGCCCGGACCAGGACGGCGCCGTCGCGCACGATCACCGCGCCGTACGGAGATCCGCCGGCCAGAACGTTCGCCTCGGCCAGCGCGACTGCTTCGCGGATATAGCTCTCGTGCTCCGACATCCCTGCGCCTCTGCGTGAACCCGCGCGCCAACGCGCCGCCGGGCCGGGAGTTCAGAACGCGTAGCGCACGGTGCAATAGGGCAGGGATTCGGCCAGCAGGGCCTTGAACCGGGCGAGCCAGCGGCCTTTCCAGCCGGTCCGGTAGCGCAGGTTGGTGCCGCCGCCCTCCGAGACCTTCGCCTCCTGGATATCCGGCCGCCACAGCAGATCCTCCGCCTTGGGGTGCCAGCCAAGATTTACGTCGTGCAGCCCCGCATTGTGGGTCAGCATGATGATCTCGCACTTGAGCTGCGCCTTGGCGGCGTCCGAGAGCGTTGCGTCGATCTCGGCGAACAGCGCCCGCCAATCCGCCTCCCAGCCCTCGTAGAGGATCACCGGCGAGAAATTGGCGTGGACCTCGTAGCCGGCGGCCACGAAGTCGTCGATCGCGGCGATGCGCTCCGGGATCGGCGTCGTGCGCACGTCGACGATCTTGGCGATCCGGGCAGGCATCAGCGAGAAACGGATCCGCGTCTTGCCTTGCGGGTCGTAGGCCAGGAGATCGCGGTTGACCGCCTTGGTGGCAAACGACGCCTTGGCGTTCGGCAGGGTGCGGAACCGCTCGATGAAGGTGCGGACGCCGCTGCTCACCGCCGCGTCCACCGACAGGTCGCCGTTCTCGCCGATGTCGTAGATCCAGTGCGCCGGGTCTATCGTGTCGGGGGCCGGCAGGGGGCCCTGCCGGTCCGCATGCCGGGCGATCGCCGCGCAGGCCTGGTCGATGTTCACGAACAGCGAGATCGGGTTCGAGAAGCCCTTGCGCCGCGGCACGTAGCAATAGGCGCAGGCCATGGCGCATCCGTTCGAGGTCGAGGGCGCGATGAAGTGGGCGCTGCGGCCGTTCGGCCGCATGGTCAGGCCCTTCTTCACGCCGAGCACCAGGGTCGAGCGCTTGATCCGGACCCAGTCCTCCACCGATCCCGCGTTCCCGTGGAGCGCCGGGATATTCCAGTGCGACGGCACGGGGATGCGCTCGGCGTCGGGGAAGCGCGTCAGGATCTCCCTGCCGATCGGGTAATCGCCCACCGTGGGCTCGTGGTAGATCGTCCTGATGTCGAGGAGGTCGCTGGTGAGGGCCATGCTGCGTCCGGGGCCCGGCTGCGGCCCGACCCGCGATATGGCGCGCGACGGCGGGACCGGAATAGCTTGCGACGTGCGGTCCCAATGGTCCGCGGCGGTAGATTCCATGGACGCGTGATCTCAACACTCTTTTACGACTCTTGATTGATTATCCCATGCCTCTGATTGGACGCATGATGACAATTCACGACCTGGAGGAAGCGGCCCCCGGGACGGCAGTCTCCGGCGATCCCGGGCGGCTGCAGGCGCTGGTCCGCCGGGATCAGCTCGAGGCCGTGCGCGGCAGCGTCCTCACCGCGATTCCGGTCAACATGCTGCTCGGGCTCGCCAGTGTCCTGGTGGCGTTCCAGGGCGGCAACGGCCGCGCCGGGGTGGTCTGGTACGCGGCCTCGACTGCGGCCAATATCCTGCGCATCGGCCTGTGCCGGTCGTCGTGTCCGGGGCTCGCCCTGACGGCCGAGATGCCGCCGGACATGGCCAGGGCCGCCTCGCGCTCGGTCGAGGGACACCTGCGCGCCTGCACCGTCGCGGCCTTCCTGTCGGGGCTGGTCTGGGCGTTCCAGCCGCTGCTCTGCGCGGGCTACACCTCGGCGCAGGCCCTGTTCTACCTCACCATCACCTGCGGCATTACCGCCGGCGCCGTCACCCACGGGACGGCCTATGCCCGCATCCCGTTCAGCTTCATCCTGCTGCCGCTGCTGTCGGTGGCGTTCTGCCTGTTCGGCGGCGGCGGGTTCGACCGCTGCTGCCTGGCGGCCTGCGTGCTGCTCTATCTCGCCGCCCTGTCCCGCACCGCGTTCCAGAGCGAGGCGGGTTACCGCGAGGCGAGCCGGCTGAAGAACGACGCCACCGCGCTGGCCCGCTCCCGCGCCGAGGCGCAGGCCAGCGCCACCGCGCTGGTGGAGGAGATGCGCTGGCGCGCGACCCACGACGACCTCACCGGCCTGCTCAACCGGGCCGGCTTCATCCAGCAGGCCGAGGACCGCCTCGGGACGCACGCGGATACCGGTTCGACCGGCGCGGCCGGGCTCCGCTTCGGCGCCGGCACCGCCTGCCTGCTGCTCGACCTCGACGGCTTCAAGTCGGTCAACGACGTCTACGGCCACCAGACCGGCGATCGGGTGCTGGTCGAGGTCGCGCGGCGGGTGCGCGCCGCCCTGCCGCCGGGCGGCCTCGCCGCGCGGCTCGGTGGGGATGAGTTCGCGGTGCTGTACGATCCCGTCGCCGCAAACATGCCCTACGCGGATCTCGCCGCCGGCCTCATCGCGGCGGTCGCCCAGCCGTTCGACGGCTTCGACGAGGGGCGGCTCGGGGTCAGCATCGGCGTCCACGCCCAACCCGAACCCGACCTGATGGCGATGCTCAGCTGCGCCGACGAGGCGCTGTACGCCTCGAAGGCTGCGGGCCGGAACCGCTTCCGGCTGTTCGACGCCGGCCTGCGTGACTGCCTGGAGATGCGGCGCGAGCTGGAGCGCGACCTGTCGCACGCGCTGGTCGAGAACGCCCTCGAGGTCTGGTTCCAGCCGATCTACGCCCTGGACGCCCGGACGCTGGTCGGGCTCGAGGCGCTGGTGCGCTGGCACCACCCCCGCCTCGGCTGGATCGCGCCCCCCGACCTGATCGCCGCCGCCGGCATGGCCGGGCTGACCGAGTCGCTCCTGCGCTTCATCCTCGATCAGGTCTGCCGGATGATGGAGATCCTGCGTGCCCGGGGCCTCGGCACCGTCCGGGTGGCGATGAACGTCTCGCCTCGGGAGATGGCGCAGATCCCGGTGGACGAGATCGTCATCGCGCGCCTCGTCGCCCTCGATCTGCCGGCTGCCCTCCTGGAGATCGAGATCACCGAGGAGACCGCCCTCGATCTCGGCGCGGTCCAGGGCAAGCTCCAGGCGCTCTCGCGCGCCGGCATCCGGGTGGCGCTCGACGATTTCGGCATCGGCTACTCGTCGCTGTCGTCGCTCCGGCAGCTCCGGGCCGACCGGATCAAGATCGACCGCAGCTTCGTCACCGGCCTCAGCACCTGCGACGACAAGCGCGGGCTGGTCCTGGCGGTGCTCGGCCTCGGCACCCTGCTCGGGCTGGAGGTCGTGGCCGAGGGGGTCGAGTCGCAGGACGACCTGCAGATGCTGCAATCGATGGGTTGCCCGTTCCTGCAGGGCTACCATCTCGGGCGGCCGATGCCGGTGCAGACCCTGGAGGCGACCCTGTTCCCCGACCGGACACAGGCAGCCTGATCGCGGAGCTGGCCCGGACGGCGGCGACTGCTGCGCAGAGCATCCCTGTCCGGCTCACCCCAGCCGGTAATCCGCCATGCGGGCGCGCCGGGCGCTGCGGCGGTAGGCCATCACCGAATCGGGCCACAGGGTTGTGTTGCGCCCCTCGGCGTCGAGGTACCAGCTCCGGCAGCCACCCGTCTGCCAGATGCTGTCGGCCAGCCGGGTCTGGATCCGGTCGAGGAACCGCGCCTGCGCCTCCGGGCGGACCTCGATCGCCCGGGCGCCCTTGCGCAGGGCCTCCAGGCAGTCGAGGACGTGCCGCGCCTGAACCTCGATCATGGAGATGATCGAGTTGTGGCCCAGCCCGGTATTTGGACCGAGCAGCATGAAATAATTCGGGAAGCCCGCGACCGTGATGCCCTGGTAGGCGCCCATCCCGTCCGCCCAGGCATCCGTGAGCCTAAGGCCATCGCGCCCGACGAGGTCCATCCGGGTGAAGCTCCCGGTGACGTCGAAGCCCGTGGCGTAGACGATCGCGTCGAGGGCATGCGCGTGGCCGTCGGCGGTGGTTACGCCGCCTTCCGTGATCCGGGCGATGTCGCCGGTCTCCAGCGTCACGTTCGGGCGCTGGAGCGCGGGGTAGTACTCGTCGGAGATCAGCACGCGCTTGCAGCCGAGGCGGTAGTTCGGCGTCAGCTTCGCCCGCAACGCCCGGTCGGGCACCGCCTTGGCGAGATGGTGGCGGGCGAGTCCCTCGGCCTGCTTCGTCAGCTTGGACACCTTGGTGAAGCCGAACAGCGCGCGCAGCTCGTGCAGCCAGAACAGCCGCGCCCGCTCGAGCTGCCGGAGGAACGGAAGCCGCCGGTAGCGCGCTTGGGTGGCCTCCGGGATGGCGTGGTCGTGCTTGGGCATGATCCAGGGCGGCGTCCGCTGGAACAGGGTCAGGTGCGCGGCACGTTTGGCGAGTTCCGGCACGACCTGGACCGCGCTCGCCCCGGTGCCGATCACGCCGACGCGCTTGCCCGCGAGATCGACGGCATGATCCCAGGCCGCCGTGTGGAAGGCCGGCCCCGTGAACGCGTCCCGGCCGGGGAGGTCGGGATAGGCCGGATGGTGCAGGCCGCCCATGGCGGAGACGATCGCGCGCGCCGTCAGCGGGCCGCGGTCGGTCTTGACGTGCCAGACGGCGCGGGCCTCGTCCCAGGTCGCTCCGGTGAACGCGGTGCCGAGCTGGATCAGCGGCATCAGCCCGTTGCGCTCGGCGGTGTCGCGCAGGTAGCCCTGGATCTCCGGCTGCGGGGCATACATCCGCGACCAGTCCGCCTTCGGGGCGAACGACAGGGAGTAGAGATGTGAGGGCACGTCGCAGGCCGCGCCCGGGTAGGTGTTCTCCCGCCAGGTCCCGCCGATGTCGGCGGCCTTCTCGATTACCCGCAGAGGGCCGATCCCGGCCTGCCGGCAGCGGATCGCTATGGCGAGGCCGGAGAAGCCGGCCCCGACGATCAGGACTTCGAGGGTCTCCGGGACGGAGGCGGTCGCGGGTGCCGTCATCGCGAAGCTCCCACGGGCGCGGTAGCGCTCCGGCGTGCGTGCGCCATCAGGAAGGCGGTGGCCTCGTCGAGGGAGGTGCGCGCCTCCGGCAGCATGTGGGCGGCGAACTGCCAGGCATGGGCCACGACCGGGAAGAGCTTCAGCTCGGTCACGACCCCGGCCGCCCGGGCCTTCTCGGCCATGCGAACCGAATCATCGCGCAGGACCTCGCGCTCGCCCACGTGGAAAAGGAGGGGCGGGTAGCCGGTCGGGTCGGCGTTGATCGGCGAGATCCGCGGATCGGCCGGGTCTGCGCTCCCGAGATACATCGTGCGAATCACCGCGAGCGCCCCGGGGTCGAACATCGCGTCGCGCCACGCGTTCGTGCGCCGCGAGCCGTCCTCGGAGACGAAGTCGGTGGCCGGCGAGAACAGCGCAGCGGCCCAGGGCATCGGCAGGCCCCGAGCCCGCGCCTCGCCGATCAGCACAAGGGCCATGTTGGCGCCGGCCGACTCGCCGGCGACGCAGGCCGGGCCGTCGGCGCTGAACGCCTGCCAGACCGCCGTCACGTCCTCGATCGCGGCCGGGAATGGGTGCTCGGGGGCGAGGCGGTAATCGGGGACGAAGATGGTGAAGCCGCGGTTGGCCAGTGCGCCGGTCACCGGCCGGTGGGTGCGCGGCGAGCAGGCGATGAAGCCGCCGCCATGGAGGTAGAGCATCCGCTGCCCGGGCCCGGATTTCGGCCGGACCCATTCCCCCCGCACCCCGCCGACCGTGCCCGGCTCGTAGGTGACGCCCTTCGGATCGGGGAAGGCCGGCGCCTCGAAGATTTGGCGGAACGCGGCGGCGTTCCGGGCCTTCGACAAGGGGCCGCGCACCTTGGTGCGCACGACCCAGGTGCCGATATACGCGCGCAGGCTCGCCATCTCAGACCTTCCCGCCGGACAGGCGCACGATCGTCTTCCAGTAGCCCACCGGCATCAGCCGCTGGATCAGGGCGGCGCTCTTCGCGTCCTTGCCGATCAGGATGCGGGGGCGGCGCCGCTCGATCCCCTGGATGATCGCGGCCGCGGCCTCCTCCGGCGAGAGCGTCAGCAGCTTGCCGAACGCCTCCCGGGCCTTCTCGTCCTCGACGCGGGCGCGCTCGGCGGCGTCCGGGTCTGTGGGTGGACGCGTGCCCCGGGCGCTGCGGGCGATGGCGGTGGCGACGCCGCCCGGATGGACGACCGTCACCCCGAGCCCGCTGCCGGCATATTCGTGCCGCAGGGCCTCGGTGAAGCCCCGGACCCCGAACTTGCTCGTCGCGTAGGCGACCTGGCCCGGCGGGGCGATCAGCCCGAACAGGCTCGACAGGTTGACGATCTGGGCCGCTGGCCGAGCCCTCAGCATCGGCAGGAAGGCGTGGCACATCCGCACGACGGCGCGCAGGTTGATGTCCATCAGCCAGTCGAAATCTTCGAGATGCGTCTCGTCGAATCGGCCGCCGAGCGCCACGCCGGCATTGTTGATCAGCACGTCGAGGCGGCCGAACCGGTCGGCGGCCCAGTCCGGGAGTTTCGTGATCGCCTCCGCGTCGGCGAGGTCGAGGGCCAGCGTTTCCACCGTGGCGCCGGCCGCCCGGGCCTTGGCGGCCACCGCGTGCAGGCCCGGCGCGTCGCGGTCCACCAGCAGGAGGCCGCAGCCCTTGGCGGCCAATCCCAGCGCAAGGGCGGCGCCGATGCCGCTCGCGGCCCCGGTGAGGAGCACGACCGCGCCGGCGAGTCGGAATGTCTGGGCCAAGCTGCGCCCCCCTTGGGTCACCCGGTAGGCCGGGATCGGCGGTTCGGGATAGCCCCGGCGCCAGGCATTGTCTAGGGTGGGCACCCTAGGCCGGGAGGGGCAGGATGGCGCGGGGCCGCGACAGCAGGGTACAGGACGCCGGAACCGGCCGGGGGGCCGGCACGCGCGACAGGATCCTGGCGCAGAGCCTCGCGCTGTTCAACGAGCGCGGTCTCGGTCGGGTGACCACCGCGGAGATCGCCGCGGCGTGCGGCATCCGAGAGGGAAACCTCCAGTACCATTTCCCGCGCAAGAGCGGCCTCGTGGAGGCTCTGTTCGCGGTCTTCGAGGCCGAGGCCGAGGCGGTGGCCGGGCGCCTGCCCGCCGATCCCGCCACTTTGGACGCGTTGCTGTCCTATCAGCGCGGCTGGTTCGACCTGATCTGGCGCTATCGCTGCGTCTACCGCGACGGCATCGCCATGGTGGAGATCGCTCCGGCCCTGCGCCCGCGTGTCCATGCCCTGCGGGGGCGGACCCAGGCGCTGGCCCGCGGCGTGTTCGAGGCGGCGGTGCGTGCCGGGCGGCTGCGGATCGCGCCGGAGGCGCTCGGGCGGCTCATCGACAACGCCTGGATCGTATCGAGCCACTGGATGAGCCATCGGCTCCAGGGCGGCACCACGCTGTCCCAGGCCGACCTCGACTGGGGCTTCGCGCAGGTCCGCGACCTGTTCACCCCCTACCTGGTCGCGGATCCGCAGGGCTGAGAGGCGTCTGGCCCGAACCTTCCATCTGCGCGGCCACGCTCGAACCCGGAGGACGCGATGCTCGACCGACTGATCCATGCCGGCCTCTCGATCCTGCTGCTCCTGGCGGTCGGCGCCCTTTTCTCGACGAACCGGCGGGCGATCCGGCCCCGGATCGTGCTCAGCGCCCTGGCCCTTCAGGTGAGCTTCGGGGCGCTGGTCCTGTTCCTGCCAGCCGGGCAGGCCGCGCTGAGGACCGCCGCCGACATCGTCGTCACCGGTCTTTCTTACGGCGACCGCGGCACGGCGTTCCTGTTCGGCGGTCTGGTGGAGCCGAAGATGTTCGAGCTGTTCGGTGGCTCGGGCTTCATCCTGGCCCTGCGGGTGCTGCCGCAGATCCTGTACGTCTCGGCCCTGATCGGGGTGCTGTACCATCTCGGCGTGATGCAGGCCCTGGCCCGCGGCCTCGGCGCCGGGCTGCGGCGGATCCTCGGCACCTCGCCGATCGAGTCGTTCTCGGCGGTGATCACCATCGCGATCGGGCAGAGCGAGATCGCGGTGGCGTTGCGCCCATTCCTGCCGTTGCTCACGGGCGCCGAACTGTTCGCCGTGATGTCGAGCGGCGCGTCCTCGACGGCGGGGTCGATCCTGGCCGGCTACGCGGCGCTCGGCGTGCCGATGACCTACCTGCTCGCGGCCTCCGTGATGGCGATTCCGGGCGGCCTGCTCTACGCCAAGATCCTGATGCCCTCGACCGAGCCGACCCGGATCGCCACAACCCGGGTGGAGTTCGGCGAGTCCCGGGCCGCCAACATCATCGAGGCCGCGGCGGACGGCACACAGAAGGGCCTCGTCGTCGCGGTCTCGGTGGGCGCCATGCTGATCGCCTTCGTTGGGCTGATCGCCCTGGCGAACGGGGTCGTCGGCTATGCCGGCGGCCTCGCAGGTTATCCGGGGACCTCGATCGAGGGCGTGCTCGGCTGGGCGCTCGCCCCTCTGGCCTGGCTGCTCGGGGTGCCCTGGGCGCACGCGGCGCTCGTCGGCGGCGCGATCGGCCAGAAGATCGCCTTCAACGAGTTCCTGGCCTACGCGACCCTGTCGCCGACCCTCGGCGCCGGCACGCTCGACCCGCGCTCCCAGGCGATCGTCTGCTTCGCCCTCTGTGGATTCGCCAACCTCGCCTCGATCGCGATCCAGCTGGCGAGCTTCTCCAGCCTGGTCCCGGAGCGGCGCTCCGAAGTCGCCCGCTACGGATTGCGGGCGATCCTCGCCGGGACGCTGGCGAACCTCACGAGCGCGGCGATCGCCGGGTTGTTCGTGGGGTGAGGACAGAAGACGAATGATGACGGCGTCGTGCATCGATTCTGTGGACGGAATTTTACCGTCTCATCTTATGCTTAACGAATGACGAAACGGATATTCATGAGCATATCTACGCATAAATGATCGCTAAAAAATAAATAATTACAATTTATTTCGCAGATTCATTGATCAAATCATCGCAGAATTGATTTTCACATATATAACTGTGCGTTCAATACAAATATATAGATCAAAAACATGATTTTTGCGACATCAATCGACACATCCACCAGGTGGCTGATCGATCTGTTTCCGCACGCGGCGAGCACGGTCATAATGATCTGTAACCGCCTGCGTGAAAACGATAGTTGGTTTCCAGCCTACGGCGCGACCGACCAGAACCGTTGACGGTTGAACAGCATGTCCCGCGTCCCGACCGTGGGCCCCTCGGCCGGCTTGGCGCAATCGGGCTCGCGCGGTTTGGCGACCGCCGCCAGGGTCGCGACGACGGGGGCCGGCTTCAGCCCGAGCCGCGCCTGGACCTCCGGCTGACGGGCCGCCGCGATGGTGAGCACGGCGGCGATCAGGCCGCCGGCGACGGTTCCGAGGAAGAAATTCAGCATTTCTGAAGCGATCCGGTGACCGGTTTGGTGGGGCCACAGTCTCTGGTCACTGTCCAACCCGGCGGGAACATGGCGGACCTGCCGCTCACGCGGCCTTAACACTTGATCTGCGACAGCTACACGCAAGCCCGCCGGTGTGGCAGGTGCGATGACGGGGCTGGACCGCCTATGAACTACGCCGCCAACGCCTATGCCCGGACATCCCGGTCCGCCCTAACCCCGCGCGAAGCCGAATCCGCCGTCCTGCTCAAGGCGGCCCAACAGCTGATCGGCGCCAGCCAGGGAATCGCCGACGGTGACACCAAGCGCCTCAACGAGGCCCTGTCGTTCAACCAGCGCGTCTGGACCATCCTGGCCACCGAGGCGACCGCCGACGAGAACCCGCTGCCGGCCGATATCAAGCAGGGCATCGGCAACCTGGGCGTGTTCGTGCTGCGCAGCTGCGTCGACACGATGATCGAGCCGACCCCGGAGAAGATCGCCACCCTCGTGGGGATCAACAACGAGATCGCCGCCGGCCTCCAGGGCAACCCACGCTGAAGTCGGACTCAGTTGAAGGGGGCGGGCGCGCTCAGGCGGCCGTGTCGGGCTCTGGCCGCGCGACCGTCGCGGCCTGGGCCAGCGCCGCGCTCTCCCACTCGACGAGCTTCCGGCCCAGCTTGATCGCCGGGTAGAACGAGCCCGCCTCGACCGCCTCCGCGATGGCGGCGACCAGGGGCGCGGCTGCCGGCGCAAGGCGGATCAGCTCCCCGGCCTGCCGGAAGAACAGGTCGATGCTCGCGGCCGCGTCGTCCGCCAGGTAGATCACCGTCAGGGTCAGGTGGATCTGCTTGCAGGCCGTGTCGGCCTCGCTCTCCGTGATGATCTCGCTCTCGCGCAGGAACTTGCACTGCGTCTCGATCAGGAAAGTCGAGCGTCGGTCGCCGTTGCGAATCAGCGCGCCGTTGATGATCAGCCGCTCGAGCGGTTTCAGTTCCAAGCGCAGGGGCATCGCGTGTTCCGTTCTAGAAGACGCGCCGATTTGATTCCGCATGCGTTAACGTTTGGACAACGGCTGCCGTTCGGCGAACGGTCGCGGTGGGCTTGTCGTGACGGTGCCGAGCGTGGACTCTTCGAAGATCGTTCGCAGACTCGGTGAGTCTGCGCGACGTCAGCCTTCGGAGAATTGCCGATGACCTCCTCTGCCACGCGTGCCATCTACCCGTCGCTTCGCGGAAAACGCGTGCTTGTGACGGGCGGCGCCTCGGGAATCGGCGAAGGTTTGGTCGAAGCCTTCGTCGCCCAGGGCGCCCGCGTCGCGTTCTGCGACATAGCCGACGAGCCCGCACACGCCCTGGTCGCGCGGCTCGCAGCTGGGGCCGAACACCCGCCGGTCTACCGCCGCTGCGACCTCACCGATGTCGAGGCCGTCCGCTCCCTGGTGGCGGAGGCCGAAACGGCGTTCGGCGGCCTCGACGTGCTGGTCAACAACGCCGGCAACGACGACCGCCACAAGCTCGCGGACGTGACGCCCGCCTACTGGGACGACCGGATGGCGGTGAACCTGCGACACATGTTTTTCGCCGCGCAGGCCGCCGTACCCGCGATGCGCCGGGCGGGCGGCGGCGTGATCCTGAACTTCGGCTCGATCAGCTGGCACCTCGGGCTCAACGACATGCCGCTCTACCAGACCGCAAAGGCGGCCATCGAGGGCATGACACGGGCGCTGGCCCGGGATCTCGGCCGCGACGGCATCCGGGTCTCCGCGGTCGTGCCCGGCAATGTCCAGACACCCCGCCAGGAGCGCTGGTACACCCCGGACGGCGAGGCTGAGATCGTCGCGTCGCAGTGCTTGGACGGCCGGATCCAACCCTCCGACGTCGCCGCCCTGGTGCTGTTCCTCGCCTCCGACGATGCCCGGATGTGCACGGGCCACAATTACTTCATCGACGCGGGCTGGCGCTGAGGCTCGGGCGAGAGCGTTGAGACCGGCTCTCAGCGCATCATCCCGCGGCTGCGCGAACGCGGCGCAGGAGGCGCCCGTCGATGGCCGCGAGGCCGCATCCGATCAGGGCCATCCCGAAGTAGTGCCGTGGTTCCAGGCGTTCGCCCAGGACCAGCGCCCCCAGGAGGATTGCCGAAACCGGAACCAGGAAGGTGACCAGCGACAGGTTGGTCGCCCCGGCGCTGGCCAGGATCCGGAAATAGAGGACGTAGGCGAGCGCGGTCGACAGCGTGGCGCTGCCGAGGATTGCTGCCGAGACGAATGGACCGGGGACCGGCAATGTCCACGGCCGGTCGATCACCAGCGCAACGGGCAACACCAGCAGTGCGGCCGCCGTGAGCTGTCCGGCAGCGACGGCGAGCGGCGGGATACCCATCCGCTTGAAGCGTCGTCCGAACACCCCCGCGCAGGCATACGACAGGGCGGCCCCGAGGATCGCGACCTGGGCCAGAAGGCTGGCGTCGAATCCCGCGAAAGCCGCGGGCCCGACCATCGTGGCGACCCCTGCCAGGCCCACCGGCACACCGGAGAACCGGTTGCCGGTCATCCGCTCATCTGTGGTGAGCCGATGGGCGACGATGACGGTGAAGAGCGGCGTCGTGGCGTTCAGGATGGCGGCGAAGCCGGACGCGATGTGCGTCTGACCCCAGACGATGAGGCTGAAGGGAACGACGTTGTTCAGCAGGCCCATCCCGAGGAAGGCGGCCCAGACCGCGCAGCCACCGGGCAGGCGCAACCCTGCAAACGGTAGAACCATGTTGAGGATCAGCGCTGCGATCCCGACGCGCAGGACGACGAAGGTCAGCGGCGGCAATTCGGTGAGTGCGATACCGGTGAAGAAGAAGGAACCGCCCCACAACACGGAGAGTCCGATCAGCATCGCCCATTCGGGCGCGGACAGCGATCGTTTTCCTGCGTGCGGCATGGTGGATCTCCAAGCATCGACCCGCACGTGAAGTCACATTTCGACGGAATGCATCACGGTTCTTGCTGCTGAACCAGGCGATCGATCTTGTTTAGGCAATATAAATTTACATAATTAAGACCATCATGGACGTAGGGAATTACGTGTCTGGCATGTGATCTGGATTTTTAATACTGCTATGGGCGGAGGTTATCGGTGTCTTACAAGGGCGCGTAAAAGATCGCTCCGTCATCCGGCTCATAGGTGTCCTTACGGAACGCAGCGGTAGCCGAACGGAGCGTCGATCCCCGCCGAGACACTCATCGCAGACACACAAAATCCCGATCAGGCTGGCGCGAGGCCGACGACCCGGAAGCAATGGTCCACCAGCTGGGAGGCGATCGCGTCCGCCCGCCCAGTCCTGGCGGCGCCCAGGACGACACCATGGAGCGCGTTGAACAGGAACGCGGCCGTGAAGCGCACATCCGCGATCGCCCAGGCTTTCGCGGCGCTGCCATCGCGGAGCAATCCCGCGAGATGATCGATCAGGATGTTGTCGGTCAGACCGTCCTGGCTGGGCGGCGGCACATCGGTGAACACGATCTCGTGCAGGCGCTCGGATGCGGCGTACCCCCTGCTGCAGGCGATGACCCAAGCGGCCAGCCGGCCAGTCCAATCCCCATCGGCCTGGCGTTCGACCTCTGCCGTGATGGCTTGGAGCAAGGTGTCGACGAACCGTTGGCGCAGACCCCCGGCCACGGCCTCCTTGGTGGCGAAGTGCAGGTAGAAGCTGCCCTTCGCCATGCCCGCGCGGGTTGTGATCTGCTCGATGGTGGTGGACGCAAATCCCTGGTCGATGAACAGGCTCCCGGCCGCGTTCATCAGATCCTCACGCCGCTCTTCGGGCGGCCTGGTCCGGGGCTTGGTCTTCATCGACACGGAAGCGGTCTCGGGGATGGAGGGCGCTCACGTCTGCCTGACGGGTTATCGCGAGGATGGAAAGGGCCACCACCGGATGTAGGCGTCGTCCTAATTGACTGACCACCAGTCAACAGCTAGTGAGGCAGCACGCTGCAGACCGGCACGCTGCTGACCGGCACGCGTGGACCCGGCATCCGCGTATCGCGCCCGGGGACATGCCATGGACAGGACAATCGATCGGTGCCGCGAAGTCCGACTGCGGACGTATCCCGGCGAGATGATCCAGCCGGGCGATATGGCCGTCGTGGAAACGGCCCTGCCGGACATCGGTCCCAACGACCTTGTGGTCCGCAATCGCTGGTTCCGGATCTCCATTTCGACCCGGCTCATGGCCAACCCGGATGCGCAGGCGGTCGAGGGCATTCCGTTTCCCGCGCTGAAGCCCGGCGATACGCTCGCGGACGGCGCAATCGGCGAGGTCATCGCCAGCCAGCCCGGGAGCGGGTTTGCGGTCGGCACGTACGTCTCGCATCCCCTCGGGTGGCGGGACTACGCGGTCGTCGATGCCGGGCGGTGCGTCGCCCTTGTTCCGGCACCGACCGAGCCGGCGGCGTATCTCGGCCATGGCTGGACGGCCTACGCGGCCCTGACACGGGGCGTCACAGTCCGCCCGGGCGACACGGTGTTCGTGTCGAGCGGTGCGGGTGCGATCGGATCGATGGCCGGCCAGATTGCCCGCAAGCTCGGCGCGACGCGGGTGATCGGCAGCACCAGCACCCAGGGTAAAGCCGATTGGATGACGGCCGAGCTCGGCTATGACGCGGTGATCCTGCGCCGCGCGGGTCCCATCGCGGATCAGCTGAGAACGGCGGCGCCGGACGGCGTGGACGTGTTCGTCGACATGGTCGGCGGCGAGCAGCTGGCAGCTGCCGCACGGGCCGCGCGCGACGGTGCGCGGTTCGTCCTGCTCGGTGCTTTGACCGCCGAGCTGAACGCTTCAGGTGCCAGCATCCGCGCGCCGGTGGAGCTGGACACGTTCCAGCTGATCCTCAGGGGCGTCACCCTGCGAGGCTACAGTGCCGATCGCGACAGCGCCGCGGCGTTCCCGGACTGGATCGCCTGGCAGCGCGACGCAGGGCTCCATTTCGCCGGCACGACGGTGACCGGGCTGGAGCAGGCGCCGCGCGCCTTGCACGACGCCTGCGAAGGCCGGCTCAAGGGGATCGTTCTGGTGGAGCTGTGACCGGGAGACCGCGCCCCCGTCTCGGGGCGTCCCCCGATGCCATGGGGTGGGAGGCGCGGTCGGTCGTCAGCCGGCAATCAGCCCTTGCTGGCCTCGTAGCGTGCCTTGTTCTCGGCATTCGGCGGGTAGAGGCCCGGAAGCGCGGCGCCCTTGCCGACCTCCTCCATCAGCCAGCCCTCGAACCTCTCCTGTTCGGGGGCGAGTTCCAGCACCGTCCCGATGAGCGCGGCCGGGATCAGCACGGCGCCGTCATCATCCACCACGATCACGTCATCGGGGAACACGGCGACGCCGCCACAGGCGATCGGCTGCTGCCAGGCCACGAAGGTCAGGCCGGCCACGGAGGGCGGAGCCGCTGCGCCCTGGCACCAGACCGGCAATCCGGTCCCCAGGACGCCCGCGACGTCGCGCACCACACCGTCGGTGACCAGGGCGGCCACGCCCTTCTTGGCCATGCGAGCGCACAGGATGTCACCGAAGATGCCGGCGTCGGTCACGCCCAACGCATCCACCACCGCGATGCAGCCCGCGGGCATCGCCTCGATCGCCGCCCGTGTGGAGGTCGGGGACGACCACGATTCCGGCGTGGCGAGATCCTCGCGGGCCGGGACGAACCGCAGCGTGAAGGCCCGGCCGACGATCCGGGGCTGGCCGGGCCGCAGCGGCCGGGTGCCACGCAGCCAGACGTTGCGAAGACCCTTCTTCAGCAGGATCGTCGTGATGGTGGCGGTGGTGACCTTCGAGAGCACCTCGACGACCTGAGCGTCGCTCGACATCCGCATATCCTTCTCGGCTGGGGCGACCCGTGTCGGTCCCCGCCGAGGAGCTGTACCCGATCATGATCCGATCGGGTACAGCTCTAAGTTACTGTTCCGCTGCGTTCTTTCCGATCACGCGACCCGATGGCCAAGCCAACCCTCAGGTTGGGGGCGCCCAGGTCGGGATTCGAATCAATCGCAGGACTCCTTCTTCACGGTCTTGGAATCACCCATGTCGTTCTCCTTGCGCACCGTCTTGGTGACGCAGCCGTCGCCGTGATCGTGAACGGTCACGGACTTGGACTCGGAGGCCGGACGATCGACCACGACGGCGGGCCGGTCGCGCTCGATCACGGTGGTCTGGGCTTGGGCGGCGGCGCCGAGGCTGAACAGGGCGGCGGTGGCGAGGAACATCTGGCGCATACGAAAACTCCGGTCCCGATATCGGTTCCGAGTAACGGCGTCTCCAGCTTGAGCGTTCCGCAATTTGTGGTGGACGGGTCAGGCCTTGCCGCAGCGGCCGAACGTCGGCGATCCGACGGGCGGACGAGGCCGGAAAGCGGGCCGAACCCGTAAGCGAACGCGGCTCGGCCCACGCGTCGTTCGGCTTGAAACACAGCCGGAGCGACGCCCTCAAAAAACCCCGGGACGCGCACGCATTCAAGACCGGTGGACTACGTGCCGGGCGCTCAGCCGCCGGTCATCGGCGGGAAGAACGCGATCTCGGCGGCACCCGCGATCTGAGCGTCCGGCTTGGCATGGGTCCGGTCGATGGCCGCCCGGACCACCCCCGGATCTTCGAACGCATAGGCGTATTCTTCGCCGCGGCCACGCAGCCAGGCGACCAGATCGGTGACGGTGGCGACCTCAGGCGGCGGCGCCAGCTCCTCCTCGGCGCGGCCGATTCGCTCGCGGACCCAGGCGAAATAGACGAGCTTCATCGCAACACCGTGCCGGAAGGGGATCGGCGACCCTGCGTTCAGCGCGGGTCGTCGATCACATGCTTGATCCCGGCCCTCATATAGTCCCAGCCGGTCCAGAGCGTGAGGGCGGCCGCGATCCAGAGAAGCGCGAGGCCGATCGGCTCCGTACCGGGCAGGACCCGCTCGCCCGCGGGCCCGGCCACCAGGAAGCCGAGCGCCACGAGCTGCACCGTGGTCTTCCACTTGGCGATCTTGCTGACCGGAACCCCGACCTTCAGCTCGGCGAGGTACTCGCGCAGGCCGGAGACCAGCACCTCCCGGCACAGGATCACGATCGCCGCCCAGACCGACGAGCCGACGATGGTATGGTCGGCAGCCAGCATCAGCAGGCAGGCCGAGACCAGCAGCTTGTCAGCGATCGGATCGAGCATCCGGCCGAGCGCGGAACTCTGGTGGTAGGTCCGTGCGACATAGCCATCGAGATAATCGGTGATCGCCGCCGCCACGAAGACGCCGAGCGCGGTCCAACGCGCGGTGTGCGAGTCGGGCCAGAACAGCAACGCGACCATCACCGGCACCGCGACGAGGCGCCCGTAGGTCAGGCAATTCGCGAGCGTCCAGGCTGGGGACCGTCGTCGGGGAAGGACGGTGTTCATCGCCGGGGTGAAATCAGAGCCGGGCCCGGGCGTCAACGTCTCGGCCGCGGGCACGGCCGTGACGGCGGGATCCTCAGGCGCCGGCATGGAAGAAATCATAGACGGCGCGCGCGGTGGCGGCGTTCACCCCGGGGGTCTTGGCCAGGTCCTCGAACGCGGCGCGCTCGATCGCCTTCACGGTTCCGAAATGATGCAGCAGCGCGCGTTTGCGGCTGGGGCCGATGCCGGCAATCTCGTCCAAGGGATTCTTCACCATCTCACGCTTGCGCTTGGCCCTGTGGCTGCCGATGGCGAAGCGGTGGGCCTCGTCTCGCAGCCGCTGTACGAAGTAGAGCGTCGGGTCGCGCGGCGGAAGCTTGAACGGCGGCCGGCCGGGCACGAAAAACGTCTCGCGCCCTGCATCGCGGTCGCGCCCCTTGGCGATGCCGATCAGCGGGACATCCGTCACGCCGATCTCGTCGAGCGCCGTGCGGGCGGCGTCGAGCTGACCCTTGCCGCCGTCGATGAGCACCAGATCCGGCCAGGCGGGAAACACCTCGCCATCCTCCGCGGGCACGGGGGGAAGCTCCGGAACGCCGTCCTCGGCGCCTGCCGCCGCAGCCTCGCGCTCGGTGCGCGGCGCCTCCTTGACCAGGCGCTTGAACCGCCGCTGCAGGACCTCCCGCATCATGCCGTAATCGTCCCCCGGGGTGAGTTCCTCCGACTTGATGTTGAACGTGCGGTAATGCGTCTTCATGAACCCAGTCGGCCCGGCGACGATCATCCCGCCCACCGCATTCGTACCCATGATGTGGGAGTTGTCGTAGACCTCGATCCGCCGCGGCGTCCGGTCCATGCCGAACGCCTGCCCCAGGGCGGTGAGCAGCTTGCCCTGCGAGGCGGTGTCGGCCAGCCGCCGGGCGAGCGCCTCCTTGGCGTTGCGCTGGGCGTACTCGACGAGGTTCCTCCGCTCGCTGCGGCTCGGCCGGTGGATCTCGACGCGATAATCGACCCGGCTCGAAAGCGCGGCCGCGACCAGCTCGGCATCCTCGATCGGGTGGCTGGTCAGCACCGTGCGGGGCGCGGGCTTGTCGTCGTAGAACTGGCTGATGAACGAGCCAAGCACCTCCTCGGGGGTCATGGTCCGGTCGGCCTTCGGGAAGTAGGCGCGGTTGCCCCAGTTCTGGAAGTTGCGGAAGAAGAACACTTCTATGCAGAACTGGCCCGCCTGCTCGTCAAGGGCGAAGACATCGGCTTCCTCGACGCCCTGGGTGTTGACCCCCTGCACCCCCTGGATCGCCGAGAGCGCGGCGATCCGGTCCCGGTAACGGGCAGCGCGCTCGAATTCCAAAGCCTCGGACGCCTCCTGCATCTCCGCGCGCATCCGGTCCTTCACGGCGTTGGACTTGCCCGCCAGGAACGCCCGGGCCGCATCCGCCATGGCGGCGTAGTCGTCGGTGCCGATCTCCCCGGTACAGGGGCCGGAGCAGCGCTTGATCTGATAGAGCAGGCAGGGCCGGCTGCGGTTCTCGTAGTAGCTGTCCGTGCAGGTGCGCAGCAGGAAGGCACGCTGCAGCGCGTTGACCGTCCGGTTGACCGCCCAGACGCTTGCGAACGGGCCGTAGTAATTGCCCTTCCGTCGCCGCGCGCCGCGGTGCTTCACGATCTGCGGCGCAGGGCCGTCGGAGGTGACCAGGATGTACGGGAACGACTTGTCGTCCCGCATCAGGACGTTGAAGCGCGGCTTCAGCTGCTTGATCAGGTTGGCTTCGAGGAGCAGCGCCTCGGTCTCGGTGGCGGTGGTGACAAACTCCATCGCCGCCGTCTGCGAGATCATCCGGGCGATGCGGTTCGAGTGCGCCTGACCCCGCGCGTAGGAGCCGACCCGCGCCTTCAGGTTCTTGGCCTTGCCGACGTAAAGGACGTCGCCCCGGTGGTCGAACATCCGGTAGACGCCGGGCGAGTGCGGCAGCGTCGACCAGAACCGGCGGATCACCTCGGTGCCGGCCTGGACCGCGCCCGGGTCGAAATCGAAATCGATCTCGGGCGCATCCTCGGCGGACAGCGCGGCCTCGGACTCGCCGGCGCTCTCCTCGCGCTCGGCGTCGCGGCCGTCGTCGAAGGTGTCGGGGGGCAGGTCTGAGAGGGCTCTGCGGTTCATACCGCAGATCTAAGCGTTCCCGGCGCCGAGCGGCACCGGGTCCGGCGACAAAATTGCCGCGCCTGGAGCCTCGTGCCGAACCGTGGCCGCCGGCTTTCGGAAAACGACGCGGCGGATCGAGGAGGCCGCGTCGTGCCGGTTCCGGTATCCGGCACGACGCGCCACTGAATCCGCGATCCAGCGCGCTGGCCGACGCCGTGCCGGTATCAATTTCGGCGGCGAGCGCTCAAGGCCGCCCGGCCGTCTCAGTCGAACAGCGAGTCGATGTCGTTCTGGTCGACATGCCCCGGATCGTCGTCGAGCTTCGGCCCGTTGAGCAGGCTGCTCTCGTCATCCATCGCGGTCGAGACCGGCATGACGGTGATGAGATCGCGGAAGCTGTCGAGCTGCGTCCAGGCGGCGATCAGCCGGTCGAGGTGCTCCTCGATGAACTTCATCACGCCGACGATCTTGTTGATCCGCTGGCCTGTCAGATCCTGGAAGTTGCAGGCCTCGTAAGCCGAGATTACCCGCTCCTGGATGATGTCGACGTGCTGCTTCATGCCCGGCGGCAGGTTCGCCGTGTAGAGCATGCCGGCATTCGCCTCGATCTCCTCGACCGCGTTGAGCAGCTGCGTCGTGGCGCGCTCGGTCGATTCGACCACCGCGTCGAGTTCGTCGGCCGCCCGGCGCATGCCCTTGCCGCTGTTCTCCGAGCGGTGGAGCGTCGCCAGCTCGGACTTGGTCCGGGTGATCGCCTCCTTCATCAGGTCGAGTTCGGACCGCATCGCCAGGGCGTCGTGCAGCTCGCGGCGGCACGTCTCGATCGTCTCGTCGGCACTCATCTGGGTGATGCGGCGCAGATCCATGATCGCGCTCAGGATCTCGTCCAGCCGCTCGTTCGAGACGCCTGGATCGGGAGCGATGGGTAAAACCGCGGGAAGCCCGAGGCTGTCTTCGATGCGATAGCGCTTCTGGGTCATCGGCGGGGCGTGAGCCTTCAGGATCGGTCGTTCGAACTGTCTACCACAATCAGTTAGCGGACTGTGACTGCCAAGCTTGCCGGCCGGCGATTCCTGTCCGGCGCCCCCGTTCGACCTATCGAAGGTTGTGAGCCGGAGCGATTTACTAGCGATTCACGCTAATCTCGCCCGGCCGGGGAGGGCGCCGGGCCGGCGGGCCGATTCACCATGTTGATTCACCGGAACGCGCGGATGCGGGTGGATCATAGCGCGAATCGGGGCCGTCAGCCCTCCTGCAGGAAGCATCCACGATGCGTGGTTCGGTCCGTCTGGCTTTGTGTGCGGTCCTGGCGACCGCGACGCTATCCGCCCCGGTTTCCGCGCAGCAGTCACGCTACGCCGAAGGCGGCGGGTATGGCGGCGGCCTGATCGAGTACCTCATGACCGGGCAGGCCGGGGGAGGGGGCCGGAGCCGTCCGCAGCGCGATGCGGCTCCGCAGCGTGTCGCGGCCTATTCCGGCGAGCTGCTGCCCGCCGAACCGGAGCCTCTGCAGGACGTGCCGCGGCAGGTCCTGCCCCCGCAGGCCTATGGCGCACCACAGGCGGATCCGGGCCGCATCGCGCGAGAGGTCGGCCCGGAATACCGGCGCCAGGAGGTCGCTTTCACCGGGTCGCAGCGGCCCGGGACGATCGTAATCGATACGACAAGTCGGCACCTCTACCTCGTCCAGCAAGGGCAGCGGGCGCTGCGCTACGGGATTGGTGTGGGGCGACCGGGCTTTGCCTGGAGCGGCCTCAAGACCGTCAGCCGCAAGGCCGAGTGGCCGGACTGGACGCCGCCGGCGGAGATGCTCGCCCGCCGTCCCGACCTGCCACGGCACATGGCGGGCGGCCCGGAGAACCCGCTGGGCGCGCGGGCGCTCTATCTCGGCTCCTCGCTCTACCGCATCCACGGCACCAACGAGCCGGGCACGATCGGCCAATCGGTCTCCTCGGGCTGCATCCGCATGATGAACGAGGATGTCATGGATCTCTACGATCGGGTGCCGGTGGGGACTCGGGTGGAGGTTCTGTGATGGGTTGCAAGCGCGGGAATACTGTTAAGAAGAGCAAAAAAACTCGTCTGCACTGATCGACTGAGTTTGTCGGTTCTATCGAGACCTCAGAAAACGAGAATGAGATGGCGTGAGGAACTGCTAGGGTCGAGGCGATCTGCAATGTACTGCTTATCGCGTCGTCGGCGTACCGTGCCCAGGCCGCATGGTGTGCCGGTTCCGGCAGGCTACCGGCATAGGCCAGACGTGAAACGGCTCTGACGGTCCATATCCAGCGCATGATGCTCCACGCCTTGGACCCCGGCCCTGCACGCGCGTCGGTCCATCCAGGGCGGGGGCTCGTACATTACAGCGAAAGGGGCTCGGGATTCCTTGCGCTGAGCTACACCGAGCGGCTCGCCAAGGCCGGTGTCGAGCCGTCCGTCGGCGCCGCCGCCGATAGCTACGACAACGCGCCGACAGAGATGATCGACGGGCCGTTCAAGGTCGAGGTGAGCCTTCGGCGTAAGCGGTGGCAGTCATCCGAGGTCATTGAGATCGACACCTGCGAACGGGTCGACTGGTGCGATACCCGCCGTCGGCTCGAACCCATCGGCAGTTTCCCTCCCGACGAGGCGGTAGCGCGCCACGAGGCCTAGGTCGGGCTGCCAATCTCGGCCGCCTGGCCCAGACCAAATGGCCCCCGAAAAACCCGGCGCGGTGCACCTGTACGCTTTGGGTGGACGGCTACAACTGCAGCCGCCAGCCTGAGCCCCCAACACGGCGCCACGCCCTACGACGTCATCCGCCAAACTTGGACGAAAGAGCCCAAACGCTTCAGGCTCGATCCGCCACACCATATCGCGGAACCAGACATTCTTTCGATCGGGAAAGCCGAACGACAACGCTTACATCGCGCGGATCGACGGTCGGCTCGGGGCGGAATTGCTGAACGCCTTATGGATTATGTCGCCAGCCGACGCCCGGGAGCGCATCGGTGAACGGAGGTACTACGTCAGCGAAGACCGGCCGCACACGGCCCTCGGCGCAATGACGTTCCGAGCGTTCGCCGTTGAAGTTGTCTCAGCCCGAAAATCTGAATAAGTCGCAAACCACAGGCGAAGCCATTTTTGCTCCTGTGATGCATAAATCTTAGCGGCGGTACGGCCCATTGAGCTGAAAACTGATTATCCGTACCGATAATTACCAGGATTGCGGAATATGTCGCGGATGCAAAAACGTAAACGCTCCTGATATCGGCGTTGAAAGGCGGATTCTAAGCTACATTTTGGTCAATCAACGTGCGTAGAATATAGAGATGATCGATCTGACTTCAAATAACATTACAATCGGTTTCGAATTTTTGATTACGATCATCGCAGGCTTGACCGCAGGCCTTCTGACCGGCAGACCTGTCGACGATGTAATCGAGCTGCTTCCTGCGGCGATGAAGCAGGCCTGGAAAGAGGCCGAAGATGGATCGCCTCATGACGATTCCTCCGGGGCCGGCTCTCTTGCCGCCCGGGGCGACATCCTGCGGCAGCAAGGGCCGTCGTGGGGCCGAGTCCAAGGTGTTGGAGCGCCGGTCTCCGGTCAAACCGTCCACGCGGCCCCGGGACACGAACCAGCCGTCATTTCGCCGGGGGACGGACGGGCCGATCCGGCACGGGTGGGGGGGGCTCGATCTCGCAGCCGGCGCCGACGGCTCGTGCAATGGGTCTGCGGCCTGGCCTTCGCTCTGCTGGCCGCGCGCCTCGGCCTCGATATCCGGCTTCTGCCTGGGCTGGCGGCCACGGCAATCTTGATCGCCCTGGCGTTCATCGACTGGGACCATCACCTCCTGCCGGACGTCCTCGTCCTGCCGCTGATGGGATCGGGCCTCCTGGTCAACCTGGCCGGACTCTTCGCCCCGCCGCGCGCGGCGCTCCTCGGGGTCATCGTCGGCTACGGCAGCCTATGGCTGCTCGCGCGCGCCTACCGGCTCGCCGTCGGCAAAACCGGGATCGGCGCGGGCGACCTCAAGCTCATGGCCGCGTTGGGAGCTTGGCTCGGATGGCAGGCGCTCCTGCCCCTCACGCAGATCGCGGCCGGCCTCGCGCTGGCAGCCACCCTTGTGGCGACGCTGAGTGGGTCGCGGCGTCGCGTCCCGCAAGAACTTCCCTATGGCACCTACATGGCCGCAGCCGGCTGGTTGCTGCTTGTACGTGCACCTGTATGAGACGTCAGTGGCAGCACGTTATGGGACAATGTTCGGTTCGTTCCTGACCAACTGGGCTCCGTTACGATGAAACGGCATAGCCGATAGCAGCGAACACTTCCATCATTGGACGAGGCGGACGAAGCTGCCGCGTTGCTTGAGCTCGCTCGCGATCGTAATCAAATGCGTTTGCATGGAAGACTCGACCTCGTTAAAACCTCTTCCTCTAAAGTATCTGATGTCGGATTTTTTCTCAGTGCAAATCTCAAATCCTTTCTGAGCAACGCCGCGAAATTTTCGCGATTTCTCTAAAGGTTTCTCGAATATACCATCGGTCTCATCCGGTCCCATGACGAGAAAATATGACCGGATTTTCTTCTCGCGAAGACTTTTGCATAAACTTTTGTAGCGGTCCGTGATATAATTTACGCCAATCCCACTTGTGGGTTTGCAGCCTGTGTATTTAACGCTCAAATCGGAATCTGAAAAGAAATTATCAGGTGTTGTTTTGATAAACGATATGATGACTTTTTGGTGAGCGTCATTCCCTTCGTCGAAGTCGAATGGAATATTTGGAGAGCCGCCCCAGCCAGCACGACCTCGAAAGGAAGGCGCGAGTGTCATGGCCGCCCATCCCATGGCAAATCCGTAATTAGGATTGCCGGCATCTCTGCCCTCAAAAGTTATAATATTGCCTTTTATAGTGTTAAATTCTCGTTTGATTTCATCGATATTATTCGTCAATGGTAATATTGATGAAAGGGGACATCCCTTATCGGAAACGATCACGCGTCCATCGACAGCCTCTTCCGACCCTTCGCTTGGGCATTCTTCCGGACTGTAGGCATCGCGGTACCGACCTTGCCAGAATTTGGATGGAGAGTTGGGCGGTGCGTTAGCCAAGGTGTCGGGCCACCAATATCCGATGTAGAATTGATTGGATGGTGCCTGATCCCAAAAATAATTGTCATTCAGGTCCAGCCCGCGCAGTAAGCAGATGCGCTGGCTTCGCAGATCGGGCATGTCCGGCGACGCAAGTGATTTGATGCCGGTGTCTTTGAAGAAATCTTCCAGTTCTTTTGGATTGGACGCATCTGGCTTTGCCCATTTCACGATCCGACCCGGATCCCTGGGGTCATAGACATTGACCCTTTGATCGTGGGGCACGACAGACATGAACACATGCCCATCGTTGCGAATTATCGATTCCGCAAAATTCTGGCTGATCCGAGCCATCGCTGCCGCGGATTCAGGCGTAATATTCAAGAACGCAGGCAGCACCAGCGCCACCTCCGTAAACGCGACATGCGCCTCTACCTTCGAGCGCACCGTGATGGTCTGGGCCGGATTGCCGCTGAGGGCCGGCTTGCTGGTGAACTGGGCCGTGACCTCGAAGGTGGCGTCGTCGCTGGCGTTGCGGGCCCTGATGACGTGAACATCGCCTAGCGTCTCCCTCAACTCCGAGTCGAGTCCGAGATTGGCGCGGACGTAATCCCGTGCCAGCGTCTGGCTCACCACGTCGAATTGTTTGTCACTGCGCAGATATTCGCGGCCGATCGCCAGAGCCGCCGCATCGGTGGCGCGCTTGAGCTGGCTGGCATCACTGGTCATCCGCAAGGTGTCGACCGCGAAGCCGACGACGATCAGTCCGCTGATCAAGGCCAGTACCATCATCGGGGCGACGGCGCCGTCTTGGGACGTCCGGTTGTTGCGGCACCGGCCGAAGCCGCGGGATGATGCTCCAGGTCGAAGACCGTGTTTCATGGCGCGTGACTCACTCGGTAACCAGGCAGAGGCTTGCGAACGATGCCGGCTCGACGTTCGGCAGCTCGTTAATTCGCGGTTTTGTCGGGCGGCGGCAGGCCAGCCCGCTGCCTCAATTCGGCATCCAATTGCAGATCCGGATTGCGCATGCGGTTGACAGAGACCGTCTTGAGCACGCCGCTGCCGAGCACGAGTTGGCTCAAGCCCAGGGCGCCGCTGCCCTGGCATCCCTGCACCACGAACAGGCCGACCTGCTTGGTGTCGTCCTTCGGGTCCTGGTCCGGCAACGAGCCCGGGTAGGACGCGTCCTTCTTGAGCGGGTTCGCGCACAGGCCGTTGGCCGGTTCCAGCGGTAAACCCCAGGCGACCTGACCGTTGCGCCAGACTTGACCGACGACGAGGTCGTAGCGGCCATTGCTCCCCTGCAGCACCTCGGTCGCCAGCCGCTTCAAGCCCGGGGCGGTCAGGTTGTCCTGGCTGGCGAGGATGGTCGACAGCGTCGCGACGCTGCGTTCCAGGTCGGCGCGGGCCCGCGAGACCAGGAAGAAGTCCTGGGCGATGAATACGATCGTCAGAAGGGTGGGGAAGATCAGGATTGCCTCGAGGGCGACATTGCCGCGCTGGCGGTCCGACATGCGGCGGGTCATGGCCGATTTTGCGCCGATCCGTAGAGGTTACCCAGGACCTGATGGTACCGATGCGTGAACTGGCCTCCGAGACCGACAAGGTTCGGCACGGGCGTGATCCAGTCCAGCTCCAAGTTCACGTCGACCACGACGATCGGGATCTTGGTCGCACTGCCCTGTCCACCGATGCCGAGGCCGAATTCGCCGAGACCCGGATAAGCCTCGACTTTCACCCTGACATCGGCGGGGCTGAGACAGCCGTAGGACGCGACCACCATGCCCAACGTGACGACCTGCTGCACGAAAACCCTGTCGTTGAGGGGCGGGCTGACGGCTAGACGCAGGGTGTTCAGGCTCGTTTCGAGCGCCAGGGTGCCGATGACGACGATCAGCGCCATCCGGACGATCTCGAACAGCATCAGCGCCCCGGCCAACACCGCGGGCATCAGGAAGACGGCCTCGATGGCCACGACTCCCTCCTGGCGTGCGGCCGCGGGGGCGATGCGTGGCCGGCTCACGGCTGGGTTTCCAGGGAGAGCGGGCGCAGGCTCGCCGCCAGGAACACGGCCGGGTTGCGCTGGCCCGCGCGCAGGCGGCCGGCCAGCTGCTGGAGGCTCTTCACCAATCCAGCGGTCTTGATGTTCGAGAAATTCGCCTCCAGCGCGCGGCGCGCCTGGGCCTCGTTGCCCTGCAGCAGGTAGGCCAGGGCCAGGTTCAGCACCAAGGTCGGGTTGGCGCGCGCCTCCTCGGTGTTCAGCAGCGCGATCGCCCCCTTGGAGTCGCCGGCGGCGAGCTTGCCGAGCGCCAGGTTGTTCTGGACTGCCACGTTCGACGGATCGAGATCCAGCGCCCTGGTCAGCGTCTGGTTGCCGTCCGCCAAATGCCCCTGGGCGGTCAGCGCCACGCCCAGGCCGTTGAGGGCGGCGATGTTGGCCTCGTCTACGGCCAGAGCGCAATTGAACGAGGCGACGGCGTCGTCGAGCTGGTTCAGGGCGAGCCGACCGCGACCGATGCCCAGGCAGACGGCCAGGCGCTCGTCCGCCCCCAGCGTCCGGCCGTCGGAGGATAATTGCTGTTCGGCCCGCACGTAGAGCGGCAAGGCGTCCTGGGGCGGATGGATCGCCCCGGAGACGCTGGCATATTCCAGAACCTCACGGGGACCGAGTTCGCCCTTCTTGTCCATGGTCGCGTAGATGTCAGCGGCGGCCGCCAGACGGTCGTTGTCGCGCAGCAGGCGCGCCAGCCGCAGCGATTCCGCCGCTGTGCCGGACGGCCCGCCAAGGGAGAAGCCCGCCGCCGAGGATTGCAGATCGACGCATCCGGTCATGGCAAACAGGCACGCGGCGAGCCCGAAGACATGCAACGATCGGAATGAGAGAGGTCGCAACATGATCTCCGGGGTCAATTGGCGTGAGAAAGTGGGTGTTACTAGGAGGTCACAAGAAGGACGCGGATCAGCCGGATCATCGCGGGCGCGGCCATCATCGCGATGATCGGCGGCAGAATCAGAACCATCAGCGGCAGACTCATCTGGGCGGGCAGCTTCCCGGCCCGTTCCTCCAGACTGAGCATCGACATCTTGCGGCTCTCCTCGGAGATCGTCCGCAGGGCCTGCGACAGCGGCGTGCCGTAGCGCTCGGCCTGGAGTAGGACGGAGACCAGGGTCTCGACCTCGGCCACGCTGCACCGCTCGGCCAGGTTCGCGAGCGCGCGGGACCGGTCGCCCAGGATCTGCAGTTCGGCGAACGTGTAGCGCAGCTCGTCGGCCAGTTCCGGCGAGGCCAGCGTCAGTTCCTTGGAGACGACCTGAAGAATCCGTCCGAGGGGCAAGCCCGCCTCGGCGCAGATCACCATCAGGTCCAGCCCGTCCGGTACGCTGCGTGCCAGCACGCCGCCGCGCTGGGCCGCCCGCCATTTCAGCCACGCCTCAGGGAGCAGGGTGCCGACGAACAGCGCGATCAGCCCGCCGGCGAGGCCGAGCATCCCGAAGCGCCCGCGCGCGTCGAGGATGCCGAACAGCATCACGGAGGCGAACAGCGCGCCGTTGCCGTACTTGGCCAGCATCAGCAATCCGAGGCTCTCCTCGGAGCGAATCCCGGCCATATTGAGCACCCTGCGCAACTGCTTCCGATCATGGGCGGTGCCTGCGAGACGCTGCCCGAGCGATCCGGCCAGCGCGCGGAGACGGAGCAGGGTCGGGGTCAGGTTCCCCGTCGTGACGCGCGTGATCCCCGACACCGCCGCGCCGGACGCCGCCGCCTTCATCGGCGCAGCGCCCAGGCGCTTGAACAGGACGTTCTGGTTACTGCGAGAATGCAGGCCGAACAGGAGCAGACCGACCCCGATCAGCAGGATCCCGACCGCAAAGGACACGGACGCCTGGTTCATCGGAGGCGCCTCACCATGAGATGAACGATGGTCAGTCCGAGGCAGACGCTGACCACGACGTAGGTGAGGACTTTCGTTCCGGTCGGATCGCTGAACAGAAACTGGAAATCGGCCGGGGCGTTGACGTACATGTAGCCCATCATGCCCGGCACCAGCGCCGCGACGATCTTGGCGGAGGCGCGCGCCTCGGAGGTCTTGGCCAGGATCTTCATCTGCAGTTCCTGACGATCGCGCAGGGTCTGGGCCAGGCGGTCCAGGGTCTCGCCGAGGCGTCCGCCGGATTCCTGGTTGATGATCAGGATGACCGCGAAGAACCGGTATTCCGGCAGCGGCACACGCTTTGCCGAATCCTGCATCACCCGGCGCAGCGGCACGCCGAGGCGCAGCCACTGGTCGATCAACTGGAACTCGCCGACCAGCGGGCCGCGCAGATTGTCGGTCACCATCGCGAAGGCGTTTCCGACCGGCACGCCGGCCCGGCACGTGCGGGTGATGGCGTCGATCGCCTCCGGCAGGCTTCGGCGCAGCGCCGCGTGCCACTTGCCCAGGGCCCGGCGCAGCACCAGGAAGAACGCCGCCAGCGCGATGGCGAGGCTGAACAGGGGCGAGGCTAGCAGCGGGACGGGCGTCTTGCCGCCCAGCATCACGCCGAGCAGGAGCGACGCGAGACCGATGATCGCCATGCGAAGCGCCAGCGTGTGCTGCCACTCCACTTGGCCGATCGAGGTCCAGAGCCATTCCGTCACCCGGCCAACCAGCGGCACCTGCGCCAGCGGGATCCGGGGCGCATGGCGCAGGAGGACGTGGCGCTCGATCCGTTCCGAAGCCTCGGGCGCCGGGCCGAACTCCGACAGCCGTCGGGCGCTGAGAGACGCCAGCTGGCGTCGCTTGCTCAGGCCCAGAACCCCGTAGAACGCGCAGAGCGTGCACAGGAATACCAACAGCGTCAGGAGATCCAGAACCCCGCCCACGATCAGGCTCCGAACAGGTGCGCGTGCGCGGTGTAGAAGTGCGGCCGCTGTCCTGACGGGACGAAGTCGCCGACCAGCATGCCGGCGCTGTCGATTGCGCGGATCTTGAAGGCGAAGATTTCCTGGGTCTGGATGACGTCGTTCTCCATTCCGCACACCTCGGTGATCGAGACGATGCGGCGCATCCCGTCCCGCTGGCGCTCCACCTGGATGATCAGGTTGACGGCGCTGGAGATCTGCCGGCGGATGGCCTCCTGCGAGAGCTGGCCACTGGCCATCATGACCATGTTCTCGAGGCGCATGACGGCGTCGCGGGGGCTGTTGGCGTGGACCGTACACAGCGAGCCGTCGTGGCCGGTGTTCATGGCCTGGAGCATGTCGAAGCTCTCGGCACCGCGGACCTCGCCGAGGATGATACGGTCCGGGCGCATGCGCAGCGCATTCCTGACCAGGTCGCGCTGATCGACCTTACCGGTCCCCTCGGCGCTGACCGGGCGCGTCTCCAACCGGACCACGTGCCTTTGCTGCAGTTGCAGTTCCGCGGCGTCCTCGATCGTGATGATGCGATCGGAACTGTCGATCTTCTGGGACAGGGCGTTGAGCAGGGTGGTCTTGCCGGCGCCGGTCCCGCCCGAGACGACGATGTTCTGCTTGGCTCGCATCGCGCGATCCAGCACCTCGACCATGTCCGGAGACAGCGCGTTGCGCCCCGCCAGCGATTCGAGTGTCAGGTTGCGCCGCATGAACTTGCGGATCGAGATGGTGGTGCCGTCGATCGCCAGGGGAAACGTGATGATGTTCACGCGGCTGCCGTCGGCCAGGCGGGCGTCCACCATCGGCGTCGCCTCGTCGATGCGGCGCCCGGCGGCCGAGGCGATCCTCTGAGCCGTGTTGAATACGTGCTCCTCGTCCAGGAAGGTGATCGGGGTCAGCTCCAGCTTCCCGAAGCGTTCGATGAAGATCTGGCCGGCACCGTTGACCAGGATATCGTTGATCGAGTCGTCGGACAGGAGCGGCTGGATCGGCCCGATGCCGAGCATTTCATCCAGCAGTTCCGCCGCGACATGTTCTTCCTCGTTGCGCGAGACCTGCACGCGCCTCTCGTCGCAAATTCGGCGGATCAGCGTCTCGATCTGGGCCTGGAGCTTGTCCCGCCCCATGGCCGCCGCCTTGAGCGGATCAATCTGGTCGTAGACGTAATCCCGCAGGATGCGCCGATTGACCGAGACCGGCGTCTCGACCTTTGGCGCCTGCTGGTTGCGCACCGCCTTGGGCATATCGTCCGGCACCACGGGCACGCCGCCGCGATGGGCAGGCGCCGGGGATGATTTGCGGATCAGCATCGGACAGGCCTCCTCACGCGGCACGCCGGCCGATGGCCTGTCTCAGCCGGCCGAGCAGGCCGCGATGGGCCGCGTGCCGGGGCTTCAGGCCGCAGATCAGGTCGGCGAGGTCGAGCAGGCCCTGGCGCAGGGCCGGGCTGCGCTCCAGGTCGAGGGGGCCGTGCAGAAGGCCATCCCGCAACGTGTTGCCGGCATACGGCAACGCGAAATCGATCTTTCGCCCGACATACTCTTCGAATTGCGCCTGCGGGATACTGCCGTTGGCGCCATGGCTGGGATTGTGGACGAGGAGAAGCCGCTGGCCGTCGCTCTCGTCGCCGATCTTCTCCAGCATCTGCCGCGCCGTGCGCGCGCTCTGGAGCGTCAGCTCGATCAGCAGCACGCGGATCTCGGCATGGCGCAGGACCTCCAGAGATCCGTTCGGCCATCCGGCCGGGAGATCCCAGATGACCTGATTGAGCAGTTGGCACAGGTTCGCGCCCAGCGTCAGAAGGTGGTCGCTGTCCGCCGCGAGGTCCGTCCACGTCGGCTCCTGCGCGAGCAGCTTGAGCCGGGGATTGACCCGGACCATGGCGCGTTCGAGCAGATGCGGGTCGATCGGGCGCGTGGCGAGCGCCACTTCCAGCCCGGCCGCCGGATCGACCCCCAGGAGCAGCCCCTGTTCGCCCTTGCGCCGATCGAAATCGACGACCGCCACCGGGATATGTCGATCCATGGACAGGAGCAGGGCCAAGCCGGCCGTCACGCAGCTGGCGCCGAGTCCGCCGGCGCAGGCGGTCACGGCGATGCTCCGGCCGAGCCGGGCGGAATCGGAGGAGACGCCGTTGCGGGCGCGCTCCAGGGCGGTGGCGAGCAGATCGAGCCGGACCGGCTTCTGCAGGTAATCGAGGACCCCGCCGTGCAGGAGCGCGCGGTAGAGATCGATATCGGTGTGGCTACCCAGGGCGATGATGCTGCAGGTCGGCTCGCAATGCGTGGCGAGGTCCGCAATCGTGGCAAGGGGCGCCGGCTCGCGATCGATGTCGACGATCACGACGCTCGCGCGCTGATGGGAGCACCACGGGATGGCGGCCGCGCAGCCCCCGGGCATGACCTTGGAATCGTCGTTCCCCAACCGCCTCAGCAGCGCAGAGAACTCGGTGACGTCGGCGGCCTCGGCCATGAAAACCGCCGTTCCAAGAACCGCCTGGCCTTCGTCGGCAGCCTGTATGGCGCGTGCATCGCTCATCAGATCGCTCGGCTCACTTTGACTTGAAGTTGGTGTCTTTGGCGAGTTCGCGAACATTGTCCGTATGATAACGTTTTACGGATTCACTGGCCTGAATACCGTCGCCGCCGGCGAGCTCCTGCGAGCTGATCAGGTCCCGCGGGTCACTGACCATGCTGGCCAGGTTGGCGCGATTGGCGCAGCCGAGAGACCCGACTGCCGTAAAGGGCGACACGGTCCAGATGGTCGGATCGGCGATCGCGCAATCCGGCACGCGGACGATCACGGCTTCCGTGATGAGGGTGAGATCCTCGGCGCCCTGCGCCTCGCCCCGACGGGCGGAGCGGTCGAGGTGAAGCCCGGACGACGGCAACCCGCGCTCGATCAGCGACCGACCGAGACGGCGCGCGATCGTCTGCCCGCGGCTGGTGCGCGGCACCAACGTGATCGCCTGCCGGCTCAACCGGCCCTGGCTCTCAAGCGCGGCGTTGAGATCGACCACGGATTCCGGATCCAACCGCCGTCCGTCGGCGGTCGTCCGCAGGGGCAGGGTAACCACCGACGGCGTGACCGCGACCGGTCGTTGAGGCTGCCCGATATACTTCTCGGACCGGATCTCGTTGATCTCCCTGGCGCAGGACGGCAAGGCCACCGCCACGCCGGCGAGCAACAGGGCAAGACACGGACGATTGAGCATCTGCGCGGATCTCATCAGTAGACAAAGCCCGCGCGCGCGCTGGCAGGAAGCGACCGTTCGTCCAGGCTGGGCAAGCCCTTGCCCGGCGTCTGCAGGGCGCCGTCCTTGGTGGGCTCGACCACGTAGGCGGTCGCCAGGATGACGAGCTCCACGCCCTCCTGATTGCTGGTGTCGGTCTCGAACATCTGCCCGATCAACGGCATGCGGTCGAAGCCAGGAAGCCCGTCCACCTGTTGCGTGTGGCGGTTGCTGAGCATGCCGGCCAGGGCAAAGCTCTGCCCACTCGCCAGCTCGATGGTGGTCTCGGCCCGGCGAACCTTGAAGGCGGGAATGGTCGATCCCGTATCCAGGGTCACGGCCCCGTCCTTGGAGAGATCGCTCACTTCGGGGGCGATGCGCAGGCTGATCCGGTTGGGAGACAGCAGCGTCGGCGTCATGCGCATGATCACGCCATAGGACTTGTAGTCGATGTTGACGTTGTTGTTGGTGATGACCACGACAGGCACTTCGCCGCCGGCGGCGAAGCTGGCCGTCTCGCCGGACATCGCGGTCAGATTCGGCTCGGCCAGCAGCGTGGCCAGCCCCTCTTGGTTCAGGGCGTTGAGGACGCCGGTCAGGCCGCTTGCGGTGTAGCCGAATGTGTTCGGCTCGCGGATCAGGTGTGCGGAGGGCAGGTTCACGACTTTCGGTCCGACAGCGCCGCCCGCTTTGGCGGCGCTGAACAGTGTCGAAAGACCCCCGGTGGCGATGCGGAACTTGCCGTCGTTCAACACCGAATCCCAGTTCAGGCCGAGCTGATGCGACAGTCGGCGGGACACCTCGACGACCCGGACCCGGATATTGATCTGTGACGAGAGCCGTACGCTGAGCTGGTTGATCAGCCGCGGGACGGATTCGCCGTTCTGGCCGGTAGTGCCGCCGCCGCCGCCGCCACCGCCGCCACCACCCTTGCCACCCCCCTCGTCGGGCGCGCCGATGGCGGCGCTGATCGTGCTCATGACTTGGCGGGCGTTGATCGGTGTCTTCACGGATCCCCGTACGATCAGGGCTTTGTCGCCCGCCGGGACGATCTCGACATGTGTCCCCGGGACCTCGGCCTCGACTTGCTTGCGCAGCTGAGCCAGATCGAACGTCACGACCAGCCGCATGGCTGCGATCACGTTGTCGGCGGCATCCATGGCGTACAGGCTGGTGGTACCGGCGCCTTCGCCGAACACGAAGACGCTGCTGGGCGACGAGACCTGGAAGCTCGCCACCTTCGGATCGGCGACCATGATCTTGGAGGCTATGCCCGGCAGTTGCAGCAGCCGCCCCTGTTTGACGAGCAGTTCGACATCCTGCGAGGTCGCGACTTCCGAGACCGCCGAGAGCGAGGGCCGGTGCTTCTTGCCGCTCGACGGGGCGGGATAGGTCTTCGCCCAGACGGGTGTGCAGAAGATGAGCAGGGTCACGGCCAAACACCGGCCGGCAGCTCTGAGCTGCTTCGTCATACGGATCATGGGACAGTCTTTTCAGCCGCGAACAGGTCGTCTTACCGGGCGTTGACGGTGAGCGTTTCGATGGCTTTGCCGCGGAAAGCCTGGACGCTGACGGAGCCGCTCCAAGTCGGGGCGACGGTGTCGTAGAGGTCGGTGGTGGCGCGCAGGGTAGTCACGCCCCGAGCGGCGGCTGTTCCGGGTTGGTCGACCTCGCGGGCCGGGATCAGCGCCAGCTGCAGGCTGCCGATCTCCTTGGCGAGGGCGAGCTTCTCGGCATCGGCGGAGGAGACCTCCAGGGTGACGGTCTGGACGTTGGCGCCGACCTCGCCGCCGCCACGATCGTCGCCGGCCTTCTTGGCTCCGTCGTCCGGGCGCACCTGCATCTCGCCGCGGACCCGGTTGTTGAGAGCGAGGACCCGCACGGCGTGCAGGATCGTCTGGGCCGCCAGGTGCGGCGCGTTCGGGGTCTGGGTCTTCCCTGCGGCGGCGTCCCCACGCTTCAGGGCCAGGATCACATCGACATGGTCGCCGGAGGAGACCAGCCCGAAATTACTCTCGACCAGGTTGGTCGGGACCGACACCGCCCGCATGCCGGGCCTGAGAATCGCCGCGAGAAAGCCGGGATCGCTCTGGCGGACGACGACGCCGACGCTCAGCGCTTGGCCGCTCTGGACAGGCTGGCGGACGGTCGCGCCATACAGCGCGTCGATGGTGTCCACCCCCTTGATGAAGAAGAGGCTGCGGCTCGGCTCCGCGTCGACCTCGTTCCATTCGAGGCTCGACCCGTCGATGAAATCGCCGGGCCGAAGGCCGCTGACGACCGTCAGGACGGCGTTCCGGTGGCTGACCGGCGGCGCGACTGGTTTTACGCGCGCGGGCTGCTCTTCCGGCAACGAGACAACCGGCGGCGGAGGCGGCGGGGGCGTCAGCAGGATGCGGGCCAGCAACGCCACGCCGACCGCGAGTACGATGGCTCCAGCCAGCAGGAAGAAAGAGTTCTTTTTCATCGGGCGTTTTACCGGGGCACAGAGCTAAGGTGCGGTCAGGGTCACAAGTGCTCCGGCCACGATGGCGAGGGCATAGGGGAGGCCGCGGATGGGTTGGCCGGACAGGCAGTGCGGCGTGCCCATGGATCCCAGCGCCGGGACCCGGCGGGTGCCGGACATCCAGAGGAGAGCCAGGGCCGTCTCGGCGGCGCTCAGGATCGGCATCGCCACGACCAGGGCGCCGCCGAACAGGGACGTCGTCAGGACGAAGAAAACCTGTCGATCAGCTCCGACCCACAAGCAGAGCGCCGCGGTTAACTTGACATCGCCGGCCCCGACATGGCCGCGGCAGAACAGGATGAAGCCGATGCCGATGACAGCGCTCGCGCCGAGCACGGTCTGAAGGATCTGCCAGATCGCGCCGGATGCGCTGTCGCTCTGTTGAAGACCGCCGCTGCCGACCATCGCCAACCACATGACACCCAGGGCGACGACGAGCCGGTTGTCGATCTTCCGGTAGAGCAGGTCACCCAATGCCGCCCAGAGCAGCAGAGGCAGCACCAGCCCCAGTGGGATCCTCATTGCGGCTTAGAGGAGCTCGCGGTGCCTCCGGTCTTCGTGATCTGGTCCGCGATCTGTTGGAAGCGTGTGTTCAGCGCCTTCACGAACACGCCGTCCTGACTGAAGATGACGGCAATCGCGGCGGCCATCGAGGCCGCTAGAATCCCGTACTCGATGGCTGTCACGCCGCTTTCGTCGCGCACAAACGCTTTTACGGAACGCATCATGATAGAAAATCCCGGGATCCATCCAAATGCTTGCGGTTGCTTAGGGGCCGCGTACATTTGCAACGTCATAGGATCCCGTCTCGTCCCACAGCAACGGACCATTCATTAAGAATGCTTCATGATGGGAACACTCCATCCCATGCGGGGTTAGCGCGCTCCGCAAACGGGGGGGCTCTTGCAAGGCCGGCTCGACGTCGTCCGGCGCCGTGTCGCGCGCATTGGATGGCCTTCGCATGGACGAGCCGAACCGATAACTGAAATAGTCGCTCCGACTTGGGGTCGGACTCTGAATTGCCCGAATTGGACGTCGATTGGACGTGATATTTCTGTCTTTATTACAGATGTAAGTCTAATTTTTTAGCATTATGATTCATCATATCTCCCTGTAATTGGTCTAATTTTACAGTAAAAGAAGATAAATCTCGAACAAATAGCTTGAGCATATGCGCGCAAGTGGCTAAGAGTGCTGACCATGGCGGGCAGTAAAACTGTTGCGCGACGTCTTGTTGTAAATCACATGCGATATTGCGTCGATCTTCGGATCTGTGACGATGGATCATGATTTCCGCGCCGTGCGAACGCACGGCGCGACATCTAATTGTCTCGATAGATCGCGCCTTTCAGGGCCCGGCAGGGTCGAGCGGTGCGACGCAACCCTCGCGCCGTTGGGGCGCGGAGACGCGACGGAGCACGGCGCATCAGCCGCGAGCTACGGGCCGGGACGGTCTCCAAAGAATGACATCGGCATTGCGTGACACGAACAGGTTGGTGGCAGTCTATTCGCGGATGGACGAAGGCAAGCCGGATAATCCGGGGCTGGGATCGACGGGAAGACCTTTAGAAGCTCAAGGCGTTTCGGGGAAATGCATATTCTCGTCGTGGAGGATGACGCGCAGGAGCGTCATTGGCTGGGCACCAAGCTGCGGTCCTGCGGGCACATGTGCCGTCTCGTGGCCGAGAAGGGATGCGCCCTGAGAAGCCTCAAGGAGGAGGCGTTCGACGTCGTCGTGCTCGACCGCATACTGTCGGGCACGAGCACCCTCGACGTATTGGCCGACCTCAAGGCCCGGCCGCATCCGCCGGTCCTGATGCTGTCGGCGCTCGACAGCCCCGAGGCGCGGGTGGATGGCCTCCGGGCCGGGGCCGACGATTATCTCGGCAAGCCCTGCCATTTCCACGAATTGCTCGTCCGATTGGAAAATCTGGCCCGCCGTCCGGGTTACGGCGACCGTGATGACAAACGACTGGTCGTCGATGATTTGGTTATGGACACCGTCTCCCGCGATATCAGGCGCGGGGGCGTCCGCATCGATCTGACGGACAAGGAATTCAAGTTGCTTCATGTGCTGATGCAGAACAAGGGACAGAACGTGACGCGTTCCATGCTGATCGAAAAAGTATGGGGCTTGCAATTCTTTCCCCAAACCAACCTCATCGACGTCCACATCTCCAAGCTGCGGACGAAGATCGACAAGGATCAGTCTTATCCGCTTCTGCGGACCGTCCGCTCCGTCGGCTACGCGTTGGGCTAGCCCAACGCGGAACCGGCCGCAGGCCAATCGCTCCAGACGCGTCGGTCCGGTGATGGTCGCCTTGAGCGCGGCCGATCGATGACGGGCCAGCCCATTCGCATTCCGATGATGGCGACGGCGAGCAGGCCCTCGAGGCTCGAACCCGCGCCAGCGCATCGGTGCGAACCATCGACGTTGGAGCGCCGCGCCGGCGGTCCTCACCAGGTCCGCCTCCCCACCCGGCCAGGCGAGACGGAAGAACGCGCCCGGCTCGCCCGCGCGATGAACCGTGCGACGGCTTCATGGGCAGCGACATCCGAATTGCGTGCGGCGCTTTCGCCGAACGGGTGCCGACCCCCCCCACACGCGCACGTTGACCCCACCCCACAGGAGAACGAACGTGGAAACGATAGCTATTGCACGCGCGGAGACGCCGTCGCCGGACAGCCGTGTGAAGCGCTTGAGATCCGCCACGGCGGCGGCGCACGATCAACTCGACAAACGCATCATGGCCTGCCAGCCTTTCGCCGATCTCGAGCGGTATGGACTCTTTCTCAAAATCCAATACCGGTTCCACACGGTGGTAGATCGCCTTTATCTCGACGGGGCGTTCGGGCGCATGCTCCCGGATCTGACCGGCAGGCGTCGGCTCGCCCTGATCGAACAGGATATTCGGGACGTGAACGGCATCATCCTGGAGGAGCCGGTGGAGAGCCCCGCTGCAATCGATCCGGAGGGCGACCTCGGCTGGCTCTATGTCGCCGAGGGTTCAAATCTCGGCGCGGCCATCCTGCTCAAGGAAGCCCGGGCACTCGGCCTGTCGGAGGCCCATGGCGCCCGCCACCTCGCTGGACACCCGGATGGACGGGGCCTGCATTGGCGGCAATTTGCGGGTGCCCTCGACCTGATCGAGCTCTCTGCCAGCGGCGAGCAGCGGGCCATCGACGGCGCATCTGACGCGTTCCGGTTCGTGCATCGGTTGGTCGGAGACGCGTTCGCGTGAGGTATCGGCGGGCGGTTCATCGCTTCCAAGCGTGAGGGCTTCGGAGCGCGGCGAATGCCCAAACCGCCGAGTGCCCACCGTCAGCCCTTCCGAGACACAGCGAGGGTATGCGCGGACGCAGGATGATTGGTCCATCGTACCTCCCAGGGGTGACGATGAAACAGACATCCGGGCCGGCGCGAAAGCCGGCAGACGCCGTGATCTAACGACATCCGCCGCCCAGCGCGGCGGCAGGTTTCAGCCGAGGAGAGGATCCGCATCATGCTGGAGGTGCAGCGGGAATACTGGCGTCATGCGATGCCTTCGCCAGACGCTGAGCCAAGATGCGGGTTTCCGGGGCGGGATCCGACCGATACGACCCATCGCCGGCGACGAGGATTCATCGCGTTTTTGTAGCGCGGCATCTGAGATTCGACGGGGCGAACCGGAGCGGTTGCTGCTGGCGACCATGTTCCGAGGTCATCGGTCGCCTTCTGGTGCTGATCGAGTCCAGAAGCTGGCATGCCGACCTGACTCAGCTTGCTCACGAACGCCTCGGGCTTGGGTCGGTGAGCCACCGATACCGCTCTCTGTCGGCTTAAAATCCAGACTTCAGGGCGGACCACTCCCAAGAGGGCTGATGACGCCCAGATCGCGACGACCGAGGGCTTTTCGCCCATTCCGGCAGTTCAGTGCGTACAACCCTGCTTCAGCAGGCAGACTTCCGATGGTCAGGACGGATTGAGGGAATATCAGGCCCATTGGATGGGCCTTGTGAAATTGCACGTCGATTGGGCGATCCGCGCAATCGACTCGGTCGTGTTGAAGGATTCGGTTTCACGAAAAGTCACGACATAGGTGATCGGGGGTAGGGGCGGGTTGGTCTCGACCACTCGCAATCTTTCGCGCTCGATCAACCCATCGAAGCACCGCTCGGGCAGGTAGCTGATGCCGACCTCTGCAAGCGTCAGCCCGACGATGGCGACAAAGCTGTTGCTCTGGATCATGTGCGGCAGGGAAACGCCGCAGGCGTGTAGCCATTGATCGAAGACGACGCCTGATCCGGAGCGGTTACCTTGGGTCAGGATGCTGAACTGCGCCAGCTCGGCCAGTTCCACGACGCCCCGATCCCGCAACAGGACAGGACTGCACATCCAGGCGCTCCGGACACTGGCGAGTGCGACGCTTCGGAAGCCCGGCTGGCGGAACACGTCGGGCGTCACGATGAAATCGAGCGCCCCGCTCTTGAGATTGTCGAACAACGTCGTGCTCTGCTCGACTTCCGGTTCGAGCACGATGTTCGGATACGTTGCCCGCAGTTCGGCCACGAGCTGCGGCAGCCACGTGAGCGCGGTCAGCTCGGTGACCCCGAAGCGCAGATGACGGATCAGGGTCGTGCGGCTCGTGGCGACCGCGACGGCGCGATCGCGCAAGGCCAGCATCTCCTCGCCGATCGCCAGGATACTCTTGCCTTTCTCCGTCAGCCGGGCGCCCCGCTGGCTGCGGTCGAAGAGTGGTGTGCCGAGGGATGCTTCCAGTTCGTGAATGCGCTTCGACACCGACGATTGCGTGGTGTTCAGCCGATCCGCGGCCCGCTCGAAACTTCCGAGCAGAGCGATCCAGCGCAAGGCTTCGAACTGTTTGAGGGTCGCCACGCGATCGATCGCTTTTTCGATTGATAGTGGGCGATTATTAATCGCTTTTCGGCGGGTTGGCTACATGGGATGGTTGCGGCACGGAGATCAACAGATGACCTCTCATCTCAAGCATTCGGACGCGCTACCCGCCGTCCTCGCATCCGCCGATCGTGATGCGCTGCAGGATCTAGCCACGCCCCTGCTCAGCGACAACTTGCACCGCCTAGCAGGTTTGGTCGGCTTGAACCGCTACAACGGTACCGGAAAACTCGTCGGCACCGCGTTCACCGTGCAGTCCCGTCCGGGTGACAATCTGGGTTTCTATCACGCGCTCGCGCTGATGCAGCCGGGGCACGTCCTCGTGGTCGATGGCGGCGGCGACCTCAACAACGCTCTGTGCGGCGACCTGATGCGTGCCTACGCGGTCTCCCGGGGCTGCGCCGGCTTCATCGTCGATGGCGCCATCCGCGACGTGGCAACCTTCGCGGCCGGTGATTTCCCCTGCTATGCGCGCGGCGTCGTCCACCGCGGACCCTACAAGTCCGGACCGGCCCTGCTCAACGTCCCGGTCAGCGTGGGCGGTCAACCGATCGCCCCCGGCGACGTCATCGTCGGCGACGAGGACGGCCTGATTGCCTTCGCCCCGGACCAGCTCCCCGCCGTCATCACGGGCGCGCGGTCGAAGCTTCGCCATGAGCAAACGATCATGGCGGAGATCGCCTCCGGGGCCGCCCGCCAAGCGTGGCTTCACGGCACCCTCGAGAGCTTCGGCATCTCAATCTGAGCGTACCGCGGGGAACGAGTTCCATCATGAGCACCACCCTCATCGCCCGTCGGCCAGCGAGCATCCGGCCCTCGCCGAGCATCGCCGCCAAGGCCCTGGTCACACAGCTTCGTGCCGAGGGACGCCAGATCATCGACCTCACGGTCGGCGAGCCCGATTTCGTCACCCCCGGATCCATCATGGAGGCGGCCCAGGCCGCCATGCGTGCCGGGGAGACGCACTACACCGCCTCAAACGGCACCCTGAGCCTCCGGCAGGCCGTGGCCGACAAGCTTATCCGTGAGAACGGCCTGAGCTACAGCCCGGACGACATCGTGGTCGGTTGCGGTGCCAAGCAGCTTATCCAGACCGCCTTCGCAGCGACGCTGGACCCGGGCGACGAGGTGATCGTGCCGGCTCCGTACTGGGTGTCCTACCCGGATCTGGCGACCCTCCACGACGGCGTACCGGTGGTGGTGTCCTGCCCCGAAGAGGCCGGGTTCAAGCTCAGCCCCGCTCAACTCGAGGCGGCGATCACACCGCGGACCAAGTGGGTGGTGCTCAATTCGCCCAACAACCCGTCCGGAGCGGTCTATACCGCCGCGGAGCTGGTCGCGCTGGGCGCCGTTCTTGCGCGCCATCCGCGCGTGCTCGTAATGACCGACGAGATCTACGAGCATTTCGTCTACGATGGCATGAGCCCGTTGTCGTTCGGACGCGCCGTCCCGGCCCTGCTGGACCGGACGCTGACCATCAACGGGGTTTCCAAGGCCTACGCGATGACCGGCTGGCGGATCGGTTACGCCGCGGGCCCGCGCCTGCTCGTTCGGACGATGACCGGACTCCTGTCGCAGAGCACCACCTGTCCGTCCTCGATCGGCCAGGCGGCGGCAGCTTCGGCGCTGTCGGGGGACCAGGCCTTCGTAGTGGAAGCCCGGACGGCCTACGAGATCCGCCGCGACCGGACCGTCGCGCTGCTCGACGCCATCCCGGGCATCGCGTGCCGGCGCCCGGCCGGGGCCTTCTACGCCTACCCAAACGTGGCCGGCCTGATCGGTCGGCGCACCCCGGACGGGATCTCGATCGGGAGCGATCTCGACGTTTCGCAGTTTCTGCTGAGCGCGGGCAACGTTTCGGTGATGGACGGCACGTCCTACGGGCTCAGTCCCTATCTTCGCGTGTCGTTCGCCGCCTCACTCGACACCATCGAAGCGGGCTGCGCGGCGATCGCCCGTGTGGTCGCAACGCTCGACTGACGGCATCTGGCTCGACCCCACCGTTACGCTTCGCATGTATCAATAGATTAGAGGGAGGTTACCGTGCGCCTGCTCAAGACCACGCTTGCACTCAGTCTGCTGGTCGCACCGGCGGCGGCCGACGAACTCAACGGCACCCTGAAGAAGGTCAAGGACAACAACCGAATCGTCCTCGGTGTCCGGGATGCGGCGACGCCGTTCAGCTACATCGACGACAGACAGAACTATGTCGGTTTCGCCGTCGATATCTGCCTGACGATCGCGGACGCGGTGAAGCGTGAACTCAAGCTGCCGCAGCTCAAAGTCGAAATGGCGCCGGTGATCTCGGCGACCCGGATCCCGCTGATGACCAACGGGACGATCGATCTGGAATGCAGCGCGACGACCAACAACGTCGAGCGCCTGAAGCAGGTGGCCTTCACCAACACGCACTTCCTGTCGGCCGCCCGCTTCGCCTCGAAGAAGGCTCAGAAGATCGAGACGATCGCCGACCTGAAGGGCAAGACGGTCTCCGCGGTGGCGGGGTCGACCAACTTGATCATGCTCAACAAGGCCAACACCGAACGCAAGCTCGGCCTCAACATCCAGTCGGCCAAGGACGTCGCCGAAGGGTTCCTGCTCCTGGAGAACGGTCGTGCGGCGGCGTTCGTGCTCGACGACGTCCAGCTCAGCATCGCGATCGCGCAGTCGAAGGATCCGGGGCTCTATCAGATCAGCACCGAGGCGTTTTCCGAACCGGAGCCCTACGGGATCATGCTGCGCAAGGGCGATCCGGCCTTCAAGGCGCTGGTCGATCGGGCCACCGCCGATCTCTACCACAGTCCTGAAATCACGGTCCTCTACGACAAGTGGTTCCTGTCGCCGACGCCTCCGCGTGGGATCACCTACAACGTCCCGATGTCGCCGGAACTGAAGCGCGCCTACGCCGAGCCGACCGACAACCCGGATCCGACATCCTACCTCCAGTAAAGCGGCGCCGCCGGTCATTCATCCTCGACGCGACGTTGGATCGTGTCGCGTCGAGCGCCGTCACGGGTACCTGAGCGACGTAATCGCTTTCTGATCGGTCGCCGCCGCATTCGTTCCGGGGAAGGACGAATGTGCCCGATGTGCATAGGGCAACCGCAATGCAGACCATATTCTCGACAGACGGGATGCGACCCAAAGACCGGTTTCGCCGTTGGAAAGATGTCTGCGAAGACCGTATCGTTCCGATGGAACAATCGTGCCTCGGTGACGAGTCCTTCGAGGCGCAGATCGACGGGACAAGTGTCGGCGGGTTGGATTTCAGCAAGTTCTCGTTGCGAAACCTTAAGGCATCGACGACACCGCGAACGCTCCGGCACGAAAATCATCGGACCGATCATCTGTTCGTCAGCATGGTCCTGTCCGGAACTGTGCGCTCGGATCAGAATGATCGATCGAGCACCGACAGGGCTGGCGACTTCGCGGTCCGTGACACGAATACGCCTTGGACGATCGAGCATAGCGGGCACAGCGAAGTGCTGGCCATCGCGATCCCACGGCAGCGATTGGAGGCCGCACTCGGCCCAGCCCGGATTTTCGCCGGCCTGACTGTCGACGGCCGCCAGCCGGTCACGATCCTGGTCCGCTCGTTCCTTTCAAACTTGCTGCGCGAGGGCGATCGGCTGTCGGCTCACAGTGCTGAGCGGATGGTCGGAGTTGGGATCGATCTCATCGTCGCCTGCCTCGCCGACCGCCTCGCGCAGGAAGTGCCGCGACCGATGTACGGCACCGTCGTGGTCCAGCGCGCTCGGGCGTTCATCGAGGCCAATCTCAGCGATCCGAGCCTCGATCCGCCCCTGATCGCAGCGGCGATCGGCGTGTCGTTGCGCCGGTTGCAGGAACTGTTCCACGAGCGCGGCCAACACATCTCGGATTGTATCTGGCAGCGCCGCATCGAAACGGCCGCCAAACGCCTAGCCGATCCGGGCTGCGCGCATCTGTCCATTGGCGCCCTGGCCTATAGTTGCGGCTTCGCGAACCAATCGCACTTCTCGCGGCGGTTCAAGGAGTACCACAGCATGGCTCCCAGCGAGTATCGCCAGGCAGCTTTCATGAGCACGCCGTAAATTGCCATCGACCCCTGAAGTTGTCGGCGACCGTTCTCGATCTGGTTGAGCAGAAGCCCGGCGGTGTGCCGAATGCGGCCCGGTTCTCGATCGGTCGACGCCTGCCCTTTGGACGGGGCCGAGGCCGTGGCAGGAGCGGAGCGATCTCATCCCGGTTATCACCGGGGAGAAGCCGTCTGGCCCTGCCAAACCACCGCTGAACTGCCCGCTCCGTGCCGTTCCGTCAGGCGCTCGCGGCGTGTCGGATCGATCAAGCCCGTATCGGTCCAGTGCGGCTCACCAAGGCGCGCGCGTTGGGGCCCCCGAATCGGGCCTCATCGTTCTTCGATTTCTACGCGCACGACTTCGAACTGATCGGCGGCACAGCCGGTTCGGACACGTTCAGCACGAACGTGCTGGCCTACACGGCCAACCTCGGCAACGGCGTCACCATGAGCGCCTCCATGGAGGATCCGAAAAGTCCTGATTTTCGTTGCCTTGCCCGGCTTCGTCACGCCAGCCCGGTCCGAGAGCGACATACCTGCCGGTGGCGCTTTCATGAGCAGCTACACGTCGGATCCCGACTTCAATCCGCGTTCACAATATTTCCGGCGTCACGCGCTCGGCGATATCGGCGAACAGCCGATGCTGGCAGAACCGTCGGGCGCTCAGCCACCGTGCGCGCTTTTCGATAAGCCCTGTGCCGACAGGTTCGAGCGGACACGGCGCCATGCTGATCCGTAGGGCAGCACGGTTGCCGTCTGAACTCCGACCACCCGCTCTCCGCGGCCCGACACCGGGTTTCTCGAGACCCTGTCGGCATATCCGGTTCCAGCGATGGCCTACCTCACAGGCCAGCGCGGCTCCGGGCCTATATCAACGGCGGTGGGGACGGCCTCGTTTTTTCCGGTTCACGAAGCGAGCCGGCATGAAAATCGATGCCGATCGACATTCAAGCTGCCGCGACGTCTTGGAGAAAGCGTTCCACCCCCGCCCCGAGGGCGCGGGACTGGTGCTCCAGCGCGTCCCGGGATGCCAGGAGATCGCCGGCCGAGCGGCCCGTCGCCTCCGCGGCCCGCGCCACGTCGGTGATGTTGTGGGTGACGCCCTCGGCGCCCTCGGCAACCTGCCCGACGTTGCGGACGATCTCCTGAGTCGCCGCGCCCTGCTCCTCGACCGCCGCCGCGATGGAGGCGATCACGGCGTCGATGTCCCGCAGCCGGGCCGACACGTCGGCGATGGCGATCGAAGCCGAGCCGGTCGAAGCTTGAATGCGGGCGGTCTGATCCGCGATCCTCCGGGTCGCCTCGGCGGTTTGTCCCGCGAGGTCCTTGACCTCGCCCGCGACCACGGCGAACCCGCGGCCTGCCTCGCCGGCGCGGGCGGCCTCGATGGTCGCGTTGAGCGCCAGCAGATTGGTCTGGTGGGCAATCGCCGAGATCAGCGTGACGGCGGTGCCGATGTCGTCCGACGCCGCAGAAAGCTCCGCCATCAGGGTCACGGCCCCCTCGACGTTCGACACGGCGCCCTGCGCGAGGTCGGACGACCGCAGGGCCTGACGCCCGATCTCGCCGATGGAGGCGCCCATCTGCTCGGTCGCGGCGACCACCGCCACGACGTTGGCGGATGTCTGGCCGGCTGCCTCGGAGACCGCCCTGGATCGTCGTCCGGCATCGGCCGCCGTGTCGGACAGCGTCCGCGCCGTCCCGTCCAGCGCAGAGAGAGCGCCGTCGACTCGGGCCAGCAGGTCGCCGACCTCCGCGCGGAACGTCTCGATCCGGGCCTGCTGCTGGCGCGATCGCTCCAGGCGCGCCTCCGCCTCGAAGGCTTGGGCCTGCCGCAGCCCGCTCCCGTCGAGCAGCGCGTGCCGGAAGGTCTCGATCGCCCTGGCGATCGCACCGATCTCATCGCGCCGCGTATGGTGCGGCACGGCGGCCTGCAGGTCTCCCGCTTCCAGGCGCCCGATGGCGGCCGTCAGTCCGGCGAGTGGGCCGCGGATCGTGCCCAGCAGCCAGAGCGAGGTGAGGAACACCACACCGCCAGAGGTGGCCAGCCCGATCCACGCGGTCCAATCCATCGACGTCGCCGCGTCGGCCTTTCTCGCTTGAGCGTCGCGGATGACATCCATCACGCGGGCCGACAGCTTTTCCGAGGCGGCCGAGAGCCGCGCATAGGCCACCTGGGTCGGCTCCTGCCGGGTCATCACCATTAGGTCGACCTCGGCCGCGCTCCGCCAATCCTTCAGCGCCGCCTGCAGCTCGGCCTGGAAGCCCGGCGCGATCAGGTCGCCGCTCCGCTCGCCGAGGGTGTGCAGCGCGGCATCGACCCGAACCGCGCCCGTGCCGGTGTAGCGGTCCTTCAACTTGGCGTCGGCCGAAACCGAGTACGCGTCGAGGGTCGCGGCCTGATCGGTCACGGCCGAGCCGAAATCCTGGGCGGCGCCGAGCAGCGCGAGCGCGCGGGTGACTTCCCCATCGTCGCTCCGGAAGCGCGACAGGGCCGCGAGGTTCAGGGCCGTGACGGCGACCACGACGGCCAGCACCAGGAGGCCATTGATCGAAAGGCGGGCGAGAAGTTTCATGGCTGCGGCTCGGGATCGTCGTTCACACGCAGATCATAGTGATGAAACGATAATAAATACCTCTCCACCACTTCAGAGAATGCCCGACTTGTTGTTTCAAATTTCGAGACACGATCGATCATTGCTGCACGTCCGCGTCGAAGCATGGGGTGCATAGCAGGATCTGTTGTCTCGCAATCCGGACATCAGGACGTCACGCTGCCCTTCTTCTGCCGCCGGGTCGGATGGGTCATGGCTTCAAGTTCGAGGAGCTGGTCGAGCTGCGCCCGCGTCAGCAGGCCTTCCTCCAGTACGAGGTCGGCCACCGGGCGGTTTTCCTTGAGCGCGCGCTGCGCCACCCGAGAGCTCGCCTCGTAGCCGAGGGTCGGCACGAGCGCCGTCACGAGGCCGATGGAGCCCTGGACGAGGGTGCGGCAGCGCTCCCGGTCCGCCTCGATGCCGTCGATGCAGCGCTTGGTCAGCGTGTCGATGGCGGCCGTCAGCATCCGCAGGGAGGACAGGACACAGTAGCCGATGGTCGGCTCGAAGGCGTTGAGCTGGAGCTGGCCGCCCTCGGCGCACAGCGTCACGGTCAGGTCCTGGCCGATCACCATGTAGGCGACTTGGTTGACCACCTCCGGAATCACCGGGTTGACCTTGCCGGGCATGATCGAGGAGCCCGCCTGCACCGCCGGCAGCCGGATTTCGCCGAAGCCGGTGCGGGGCCCCGACGAGAGCAGGCGGAGATCGTTGCAGATCTTGGAGAGCTTCACCGCCACGCGCTTGAGCACGCCAGAGAACAGCACGAAGGCGCCGAGGTCCGAGGTCGCCTCGATGAGGTTCGAGGCCAGCACCATCGGTTGCCCGGAGACGCGCGACAGCTCCTCCACGGCGAGCGCCGCGTAGCGCGGATCGGCGTTGATGCCGGTCCCGATCGCGGTCGCGCCGAGGTTGACCTCGCGGAACAGCGCCACCGCCTCGCCGAGGCGGGCCACGTCTTCCTTGATGGTTGCGTGGAAGCCGTCGAACTCCTGGCCGAGCGTCATCGGCACGGCATCCATGAGCTGCGTCCGGCCCATCTTGAGCACGTCGGCGAACTCCACCGCCTTGCCTTTGAAGGCGTAGGCGAGGTCGTCGAGCGCCCGGATCAGCGGCTGCGTCGCGAGGATCACCGCGAGCCGCAGTGCCGTCGGGTAGGCGTCGTTGGTCGACTGCGCCATGTTGACGTCGTCGTTGGGGTGCAGGACCTCGTAGGATCCCGGCTTCCGCCCCATCAGGCCCAGCGCGACGTTCGCGATGACCTCGTTGGCGTTCATGTTGGTCGAGGTGCCGGCACCGCCCTGGATGGCGTCGACCACGAACGATTCGGCGTAGCCGGGTTCGGTCGCCACGAGGGCGCAGGCGCGATCGATGGCGTCGGCCTTGGCGGGATCGAGATAGCCGAGGCGCCTGTTGGCCCGGGCGGCGGCCTGCTTGACCAGGGCGAGGCTGCGGACGAATTCGGGGAAATGGCCGACCGGGACGCCGGTGATCGGGAAGTTCGTCACCGCCCGCTTGGTGTGGATGCCCCAGAGGGCGTCGGCCGGGACCTCGTCGTCGCCGAGAAGGTCGTGCTCCCGGCGGGTTCGCACGCCGTCCATCGGGACCGTGCGAACCGTGGCGAGCGCCAGGTCTTCGGCCGTCGTCGAATCCTCCACGGGGGTCATTGGCGGGAGGTTGGCCTGCGCTGTCTCGGTGCTCACGCTGTCCATCCGTTCGCTGGTGCCGATGGGGGCTCGCCGCCCGCGGCGGCGGTGCTTGGCTCGATCCGTCGGGGACGCGGCGGGCATCTTCACGGGTGGTCCCGCCCGGGTCAGTGAATGATCTGCGCGAGGAACTCGCGGGCGCGCTCGGTCTTGGGCGACTGGAAGAACGCTTCCGGAGAGGCCACTTCGACGATCTGTCCCCGGTCCATGAACACGACCCGGTCGGCGACCTTTCGGGCGAAGCCCATCTCGTGCGTGACGCAGATCATGGTCATGCCCTCGAGCGCCAGAGCCACCATGGTGTCGAGCACCTCGTTGACCATCTCCGGATCGAGCGCGGAGGTGGGCTCGTCGAACAGCATCACCTTCGGCTTCATGCACAGCGCCCGCGCGATCGCGACGCGCTGTTGCTGGCCGCCCGAGAGCATCCCGGGGTACTTCTTCGCCTGATCGGCGATGCGCACCTTCTGGAGGAAGTGCATCGCCAGCTCCTGCGCCTCCCGCGCGCCCATGCCGAGGGACTTGATCGGGGCCAGCGTGCAATTGTCGAGCACGCTGAGATGCGGGAACAGGTTGAAGCTCTGAAACACCATGCCGACGTCGCGGCGGACGTGGTCGATGTTGCGGGTCTCGGCGGTCAGCTCGGTCCCGTTGACGATGATCCGGCCGCCATCATGCTTCTCGATGCGGTTGATGCACCGGATGAGGGTCGACTTGCCCGAACCGGACGGGCCGCAGACGACGATCTTCTCTCCGGGGGCGACGTTGAGCCGGACGTCGGTGAGCGCCTGATACGACCCGTACCATTTGTTCACGTCGATCATCGTCACCGCCTCGGCGCCGGCGGACGTCCCCGCGGTCGATTGGGTCGCGGCCATGGTCGGTCTCCTCACAGGGATCGGGCGATGCGCGCGGCCGCGCTCTTCATCGCGGGAATGAAGGTCTTCAGCTTGTCCAGCGGCACGCGGCTCTTCGGGGCCGAGACGGTCAGGGCCGCAAGGACGCGGTCCTCCGTGTTGCGGACGGGCACCGCCGCCCCGACCACGCCGACGATGAACTCGGAATCGTTGAGGGCGTAGCCCTGCTCACGGATGACCTTCAGCTCCTCGCGCAACCTGCGCGGGTCGGTGAGGGTCTGGGGCGTGACCGGCTGCCAGGGGCCGGAAGCCAGGAAGGTCTCCAGCCGTTCGTCGGACAGGTTGGCGAGGAAGATCCGGCCGCTCGACGTACAGTGGATCGGCGTCTTCTGCCCGGCCTGGAATTGCAGCGTCAGCGGCGAGCCGCCGAACGCGCTGGCGATATATTCGACGTCGCCGCCCGACAGCATCGCCAGGCTGCACGTCTCGCCGATGCGCGCGGCGAGTTCGGTGAGCGTGGTGTTGAGGGCCGAGTAGACGACCGTCGACGCCATGATGTCGGAGGCGAGCGAGACCAGCTTCGGGGCCGGGCCGTAGCCCGTGCGCCCCGGCAGCTTCTGGAGGTAGCCGACGGCCTCCAGCATCGCGACCATCCGGTGGGCCGTCGGCCGCGGGATGCCGAGCGTCTCCACGACCTGCGCCACCGAGATCGTCCCGGTCACGGCGACCAGCTCGACGATCGCGAGCATCCGTCCGATGGGGGCGGGAACGTCGGGAGAGACGGTCACGCCGGGGCGTCGCACCGGGGGCATGGGCGGTCTCCCTATCGCGTCCGCAGGGTGCGCATCTGGCGCTGCCTGAGTATGGCCACGGCCTGCGAGGCGGTGGAGCAGATCGCGAGGTAGACGAGGGCGACGACGAGATACATCTCGACGAGCCTTCCGTTCAGCTGGGCGATCTTGACCGCGGCTCCCGTGAGATCGACCACCGACAGGACATAGACCAGGGAGGTATCCTGGAAGAGGATGATGGTCTGCGTGAGCAGGATCGGGCTCACCACGCGGATCACCTGTGGAATGATCACGTAGCGGTAGGTCTTGAAGGTCGAGAGCGAGAGGGCCGCCGCCGCCTCGAACTGGCCCTTGCTGAGCGACCGCAGGCCCGTGCGGATGATTTCGGCGTAGTAGGCCGCCTCGAACAGGCTGAAGGTGACGAAGGCCGTCGGGCCCGCGCCGACCGGGATCGGCCGCCCGTCCACCGAGAACGGCGTCAGCAGGATCGGCACCAGGAAGAAGAACCAGAACAGGACGAGGATGAGCGGGATCGAGCGGATCAGCGTGATGTAGCCGACCACGAGCTGCGCCAGCACCGGCACCTTCAGGTGCCGCACGAGCGCCAGTACGATGCCGAGCCCCAGGCCGGTGAGGAAGGCGAAGACCGTGAGCTGGAGCGAGAAGGCGAGCCCGTGCAGCAGGTAGGGCAGCGACTGCCCAACGATGGAAAAGTCGAGACTGTTCACGGCTTCGGCTCCTGGGCCAGAGCGAGCTTGCGCGGCCGCTTCCGGCCGGTCGCCGGTTCCTGGCCGGGGATGCGGACCGCGTGTTCGACGGCGGTCATGAACAGGAACGTGACCAGGGCGAGGGCGAGGTAGATCAGGGTCGCGCTGGCGAAGGCCCCGAAGGTCTGGAACGTCGCCTCGCTGATCTGCCGTGCCTGAGCCGTGAGTTCGAGCAGGCCGATGGTCAGCGCCACCGAGGTGTTCTTGTAGATGCCCATGACCTCCGAGGTCAGGCTCGGCACGATCAGCCGGAGCGCCTGCGGGATCAGCACGTAGCGGTAGGTCTTCCACGTCGAGAGCGAGAGCGCGTTGGCGGCCTCGCGCTGTCCCTTGGGCAGCGCCTCGATCCCGGCCCGGACCTGCTCCGAGACGCGGGCCGAGGTGTAGAGGCTGAGGCAGATCAGGGCCGGCCAGAAGGCTCCCCAGGGCGGCGGCATCTGCTTGATGGCATCGCCGAGGCCGAAGGGTAGGAATTCCGGCACCACGAAGTACCAGAGGAACATCTGGATCAGCACCGGGATGTTGCGGAAGAACTCCGTGTAGAACCGGCACGGGATCGCGATGGCCCGGCTCGGCGAGGTGCGGCCCGCGCCGACCGCGACCCCGATCACGAAGGCGATGCACCACCCGAAGAAGGCGAGCGCCACGGTCCATTGCAGGCCCGAGATCAGCCAGTCGATGTAACGCTGGCCGTCGGGGGCCTCCTCGAAGAGCACGGAGAACATCGGCGTCGCCTTCGTGACGGTGCGCGGCGGGCGAGGACGATCAGAAGTCGAGGGCGTCGCTCGGATGGGCGACACGCTCCTTCAAGGCGTCGCTCATCGGGAAGCTGAGGTTCTCGCCGTTCGGGGGGATCGGGCTCTCGAACCATTTCGCGTAGAGCTTGGTGAAGGCACCCGAGGCCATCAGGCCCCTGAGCACGCCGTCCGCGAGGGCCTTGAACTCCGGATCGTCCTTCGGAAGCATCAGGCCGTAGGGGACCTTCTCGTAGGTCTCGGGCAGGAACGCGAAGGCCACCGGGTCCGGGGCGCGGGCCCGCAGGCTGGCGAGCAGGATGTCGTCCTCCATGAAGGCGGCCGCGCGTCCGCTCTGAAGCATCAGCATCGATTCCGCGTGGTCCTTGGCCTGGACGATCGCGAAGGTCGCGCCCTTGGCCTTGATCCCCTGCGCGAAGCCGACGGCGTTCGAGCCCTGCGTGACTACGACGGTCTTGCCGTCGAGCGCCTTCACGTCCTGGATGCCGGACGACGCCTTCGTCATCCAGCGCGCCGAACTGACGAAGGTCGCGACCGTGAACGCGACCTGCTTGAGCCGTGCCGCGCTGCTGGAAGTGCCGCCGCATTCGATGTCGACGGTGCCGTTCTGGATGAGCGGGATGCGGTTGGAGGAATTCACCGACTGCAGGGTGACGGCGAGCTTATCGAGCTTGATGTCCTCCTTGATCTTGTCGACGACTTGCGAACACAGGTCGAGCGAGAACCCGATCGGCTTCTGATCCGCGCCCAGATACGAGAACGGGATCGAAGACTCGCGATAGCCCAGCGTCACCGTTCCGGTCCGCTTGATCTTGGCAAGGGTCGGGCTTTCCGCAGATGCGGACGTCGTGAGAAGACCAAGTGCCATCGCGAGCGACAGCGTGACGAGATGGATACGGGCGTACATTCGCATCTCCGAAGTTATACAGTAATCGTCGAGATGCGAACTCGTCGTTAATTTTTGGACGAGTGTTCGATCCCATGCCGAAAATAACACCAGGGGCCCGCGGCCGAAACACGCCACGATGTACTGCGGAGGAACGAGGCCGGGCTTCGGAACAGTTATGACGAACGAGCTATTGTGCCGTCAATCCGGTCTCAAAAAATGATATTTTTTGTCTCACGCCCAGTGATCCCGTCGGACAGCCTTTCGCACCACAGCTTGATCAAGGTATTGAATGGAAACGGAAAAGTCTGTCCGGATTTTGAGACGACCTGCTCGTGGCACCGGGTTCCCGATCGAGCCATCTGCTTAGCCGGTAGACAGCGCGGGGTGAATTAATTCGCAGGTGCACAACCGGCAACCACTTGTCTGCGGCACCGCGAAAACTTCGGGCCGGTCCCGTTACAGGAACCGCTTGCACGATCACATGTCTCGAATTCCGATCAGAGTCTCATAAATCGATACATCGACAAAGATAGTCGAAAGAAAGACTTTTGAGATCCCGGGAGGTGAGATTAGGGATTGCGGACATGGAGGCTGATATCGTTGCGGGATCTGGCCAGTTGTCATCCCACGTCATTCTTTGACCGCGGACGCTGTCATCGACCGCTTGGGCGCGCATCCGTCGATTCGACCCGGGGACCGAAGCGAGAACGATCAGCCGTTCGCGCGCCTGGATCATCCCAGTTCTGACCTCGGGCCCGCGCCGATGAAAGCCCGCGGGTTGGACCAGGCCGCCTCCGACGCCGCCAGCCGACCTTCATCGACCTCATGCAGGAGTGTAGATATGTCCCAGCATTACGACGTCGCCGCAGTGCGGAAGGCGTTTCCGGCCGCCGAGTCGATCGTCTACCTCGACGCGGGCTTCCAGACGCCGCTCGCGCGCCCTGTGAAGGAAGCCTACGAGCGCTTCCTGCGCGAGGGCTATGAGACCGCCGGTCCCAAGCAGGTCTGGCTCAACCGGCTGGAGGAGACGCGCACCAAGCTCGCGCACTTCATCGGGGCGCGGCCCGAGGAGGTCGCCTTCACCAAGAACACCTCCGAGAGCATGAACATCGCCGCCAACGCGCTGCCGCTGTGCCCGGGCGACAAGGTCCTGATGATCGATGGCGACCACCCCAACAACGCCTACGCGTTCCTCAACCTGAAGAAGAAGGGCGTCGAGGTCGCGTTCATCCCGATGACCGAGGTCGTCGATGCCGAGAGCTTCCGGCCGCACATCGACGACAAGACCCGCGTCATCTCGATGTCGCAGGTGACCTTCCACGCCGGCCATCGCTTCGACGTCGAGAGCGTCGGCCGGCTGTGCAAGGAGAAGGGGCTCTACTTCGTGGTCGACGTGATGCAGGGCATCGGCGTCGTCCCGCTCGACGTGAAGGCGCTCCACGCCACCTTCGTCGGCTCGGGTACGCACAAGGGTCTTCTCACGCCCCAGGGGCTCGGCCTGCTGTGGTGGGACACGCGCCTGACCGAGCTGGAGCCGGCCTACATGGCGGCGATCAGCCTGTCCGCGCCGCCTTCGGACTTCATCGCCCGCCCGGACAACATGGCGCTGGCTCCCTCGGCCGGCCGGTTCGAGCTCGGCAACTTCAACCTGCCGGCGATCCAGGGGCTCGGGGCGGCCCTCGACCTCATCGGCTCCATCGGCGTCGAGAAGATCCAGGCTCACTGCTACGATCTGGGCGACTACCTGATCGAGCAGCTCGACCAGCTCGGCGTCGACTTGGTTGGTCCGCGCGAGCGGCGGCACCGGGCCCCGCACATCTACGTCATCGCCCTGCCTGCGGGCGAGTGGCTGGACTACCTCACCCTGAGCGGCATCCGCGTCTCGCCCGAGCGCGACGGCATCCGCGTCTCCCTCGGCATGTTCAACACCGCTGAGGATATCGACCGGCTGATCGAGGCCATCCGCGCCCGCAACGCGCCGTCGATGCAGGCCCGTACGGCCGTGCTGTCCACGCTCGGATAGGCCCCCGAACCCCTCCCCGTATCGCTGACGGCGCCCGCGCCGCTAGGCCTCGCAAGACCCGCAACCGTCGAGAGGAGAAAACCGATGTCCCTGCACGGAGCGTTCGTTCGACTATCAGGCGCGCTCGCGCTCGGTCTTGCCGCGACGGCCGCGTCGGCCGAGAGCCCGACGCTGGACAAGATCAAGCGCACGGGGACCATAACGCTCGGCTATCGCGAGGCCTCGATCCCGTTCTCGTACCTCGACGTCGATCAGAAGCCGGTCGGCTTCTCGATGGATCTGTGCGCGCAGGTCGTGGACGAGATCAAGACCGATCTCAAGCTCGACAACCTCGCGGTCAAGCTTCAGCCGGTGGATTCCGCCAACCGCATCCCGCTCATGCAGAACGGGACCATCGACATCGAATGCGGCGGCACGTCCAGCAGCGCCGCCCGGCTCAAGCAGGTCGCCTTCACGGTCGCGACCTTCGTGTCCTCGGCCCGGTGGCTGACTAAGGTCTCGTCGGGCATCCACGACGTGAAGGGCCTCGACGGCAAGACCGTGGTGGTCACGCAGGGGTCGAACGCGGTGAGCTTCGCGTTCGGCATCAAGGCCAAGGGCGGCACCTTCACCGTCATCCAGGCCAAGGATCACGGCGAGTCGATGCTGGTGCTCCAGAGCGGGCGGGCCGCCGCCTTCATGGAGGACGACATCCTGCTCGCCAGCCTGAAGTCCCGCGCGCCCGATCCGGCCGCCCTCACCTTCCTCCCGGAGACCTACGACCTGGTGGCCTACGGCCTGATGCTGCGCAGGGAGGATCCTGAGTTCAAGGCGCTCGCGGACGGCGTCCTGAAGGGCATGATGGCTTCGGGAGCCTTCGCCACGCTCTACGCCAAGTGGTTCGAGAGCCCGATCCCACCCCGCGGCGAGAACCTGACCTTCCCGATGTCGGACGCCCTGAAGGAGCGCGTCGCGCACCCCAGCGACGCGATCGAGTTCTGACCGCGCGCCGAGCGCGCTCGTTCCGATGCGGCACGACGACTCCCGATCCGCATAGAGTTCAGCGCGATGCAGACCATCTTCTCGACAGACGGGCTGCCGCCGAAAGATCGGTTTCGCCATTGGCGGGATGTCTGCGAAGACCGTATCGTCCCGATGGAACAATCATGCCTCGGTGACGAGACGTTCGACGCGACGATCGACGGGGCAAGTTTCGGCGGCTTGGACTTCAGCATGTTTTCGTTGCGCAATCTCAGAGCATCGACGACACCGCGAACGCTCCGGCACGAGAATCATCGGACCGATCATCTCTTCGTCAGCATGGTCCTGTCCGGTACCGTGCGCTCGGATCAGAACGATCGCTCGAACACCGACAGGGCCGGCGACTTCGCGGTCCGTGATACGAACACGCCCTGGACGATCGAGCATAGCGGCCACAGCGAAGTGTTGGCCATCGCGATCCCCCGGCAGAGATTGGAGAGCGTGCTCGGCCCAGCCCGGATCTTCGCCGGCCTGACCGTCGACGGCGACCGGCCGGTCACGACCCTGGCCCGCTCGTTCCTGACCAACCTGCTGCATCAGGGCGATCGGCTGCCGGCTCACAGCGCCGAGCGCATGGTCGGGGTCGGGATCGATCTCATCGTCGCCTGCCTCGCCGAGCGCCTCGCACAGGAGGTGCCGCGACCGCTGCACGGGACGCTCGTGATCCAGCGCGCCAAGGCGTTCATCGAGGCCAACCTCGGCGACCCGACCCTCGATCCGCCCATGCTTGCGGCAGCCGTCGGCGTCTCGCTGCGGCGGCTGCAGGAGCTGTTCCACGAGCGCGGCCAGCACATCTCGGATTGGATCTGGCAAAAACGCCTGGAGGCGGCCGCCACCCGCCTAGCCGATCCGGGTTGCACGCACCTGTCCATCGGCGCCCTGGCCTATGGCTGCGGCTTCGCCAACCAAGCCCACTTCGCCCGCCGCTTCAAGGCACGCTACGGGATGGCTCCCAGCGAGCATCGTCACGCGGCACTGATGAACGCACGACCGGGTCCGACGGCGCCTGCAGCTGCGTCCCGCCGATCGTAGCTTCATGGAACATCCACCCGCCGGCTCGTGGTCCGGCCGCGTCGAAGGACAGAATCAGACATGCTCGGACGTATCGGCGCGACCGTCGCCACCCTATCGGCGGTCATGACCCTCGGCGGCGCGCCCGCTTCCGCGGCCGGACCGCAAGCGAAGCCGAGGGTCCTGGTCCTGGCGACCGGTGGGACCATCGCGCAGACGACCGGCAAGGATTCCGTCCTGTCGGGCTCTGCGCTGGTCGCCGCGGTCCCAGGGCTGGATGCCGCCGCGGACGTCAGCGCCGAGCAAATCGCGCAGGTCTCCAGCCCGGACATCACCGCCGAGGTCTGGCTGCGCCTGGCCCGTCGGATCGGCGAGGTCCTGGCCTCCGGCGCCACGGACGGCGTCGTGGTCACGCACGGAACCGACACGCTGGAGGAGACGGCGTATTTCCTCGACCTCGTCGTCAAGAGCGACAAGCCGGTCGTGGTGGTCGGGTCCATGCGGGGATCGGGGGCCGTCAGCGCCGACGGACCGGCGAATCTGGCCAACGCCGTGGCCATCGCCGCGGACCCCGCCGCCAGGGGGGCGGGCGTGCTGGTCACGCTCAACGACGGGATCTATGCCGCCCGCGACGTGACGAAGACCAACACCACCGGGTTGGACGCGTTCAAGGCGCCCGATGTGGGCGCCTTGGGCATCATGCAGGGGCACAAGCCGCATTTCTACCGGACGACGACGCGACCGCACACCGCCGCGACGGAGTTCGACGTCTCCATGCTGCTCGCGTTGCCGCGTGTGGCGATCGTCTATTCCTACGTCGATGTCGGCCCCGCCCTCCTGAACGCGGCCATCGGAGACGGTGCCAAGGGCATCGTCTATGCCGGAACCGGTAACGGCAGCATCCCCAAGGCCGTCCAGCCGGCGGTCGCGGCCGGGGTGGGCAAGGGAGTGGTCGTCGTGCGTTCGTCCCGCGTCAACGGCGGCTTGGTCGAACGCAATGGCGAACACGACGACGACGCCCTCGGCACCGTGACGTCGGACACCCTGAACCCGCAGAAGGCCCGGGTCCTTCTGATGCTGGCGCTCACGAAAACGAACGATGCCAAGCAGATACAGCAGATGTTCTCGCGATACTGAATGCAGGGCTGCGAGCGGGCGGATGGGACGGTGAGGGGCTCGCCGGTCCCGAGCCCCAGAGGAAGATCCGTTCGATCGCTCGCACGAACGCCCTGAGAATCGACTGAGCGTCAGCCGGGCGCTTGCCAGCACCCGCGCGGCGATCCTCCGGGAGCTGCGCGCGCTCGGCGTCCCGGTTTATGACACGGTCTGACCCGCCGTCTGCGACCCGGCGCCCGGCGATCGCCGGGCCGGAGCGTAGACCAGCCAGGACCCTCCCGATGACCCGGCAAGCCCCTTCGATCCATGGACGGCCGCTCGATATGTGGCTCTCCACTCATCCCCTGATCGGCGACTTGATCGCGGGCCGGGAGACCGCGTGGTTCAACCCCGGCATCGCGCCGGCGGCGACCGGGCTCGCCGATGCCGGGCTCACCCTGTCGGACGTCGAGGATGCGAGCGCGCGGTTGGCGCGCTTCGCTCCGCTGCTCGTCCGGTTCTTCCCGGATCTCGCCGCCACCGGGGGGATCATCGAGTCGGACCTCGTCACTGTACCCGCCTTCGCGGACGCCCTCCGTCGGCGCTACGGATACGAGGGCGGCGGCCGGCTTCTGCTGAAGAAGGACAGCCACCTGCCGGTCTCGGGCTCGATCAAGGCGCGCGGCGGCCTCTACGAGGTGCTGAAGCGGGCCGAGACCTTGGCCCTCGGAGCCGGGCTGATCACGACCGGCGACGACTACACGGCGCTCGGCGGGGCAAGCGCGCGCGCCTTCTTCGCAGATTACAGCGTCGCGGTCGGCTCCACCGGCAATCTCGGCCTGTCGATCGGCATCATGAGCGCCAAGATCGGGTTCCGAACCACGGTCCACATGTCGGCGGATGCACGGCAGTGGAAGAAGGACCGCCTGCGCGCCTCCGGGGTCACGGTGGTCGAGCATGCCGGCGATTACGGGGCCGCGGTGGCCCAGGGGCGTGCCGAGGCCGACGCCGATCCGAACTGCCATTTCGTCGACGACGAGCACTCGAAGGATCTGTTCCTGGGCTACGCGGTCGCCGGCCTGCGGCTGAAGCCGCAGCTCGCCGCCCTCGGCGTGCCGGTCGATGCGCAGCACCCGCTCTTCGTCCACCTGCCCTGCGGGGTCGGCGGTGGCCCGGGCGGGGTCGCGTTCGGGCTCAAGCTGGTGTTCGGGGATGCGGTCCGCTGCCTGTTTGCCGAGCCCACGCCCTCGCCCTGCATGCTGCTCGGCGTCTATACCGGCCTGCACGAGCAGATCGCGGTTCAGGATTTCGGCATCTCCAACGCGACCGTCGCGGACGGTCTGGCGGTGGGGCGGCCCTCGGGCTTCGTCGGCCGGGCGATGCAGCGTCTGGTGGATGGCTATTTCACGGTGGCCGACCAGGAATTGCTCGACCTCCTGGCTCTGCTCGAGGCCAGCGAAGGCCTCATGTTGGAACCCTCCGCGGTCGCGGGCGCACCCGGCCCCGCCCGCATCGTGGCCGACGACGCCTACCGCGCCCGCCTGAACCTCGACCGCGACCGCTTGGAGGCGGCCACGCATATCATCTGGGCTACCGGCGGCAGCATGGTCCCCCCGGAGGAGGCGCGCGCATACCTCCGCCGGGCCGGTACAGGGGTGGCACGTTCAGCGTGACGGGTGTCGCGATCCGCGACGCGCGCAGCGGCCGTTGAGGCGATCAGCCTGCCCGGTCGCCTACCGTGCTGCGGGGGGGCGACGCCGTCTCGCGCAGCCACGCGACCACGGCTTCCGTTCCCTCCTCGAGCCCCCGCCCTTCGGGCACGATCAGCGAGAGTGGGGGACCGAGCAGGGCGGCCCCATCATCGATCGGTGCCAGCAGGCGCCCGTCCCCCAATGGGGCCTGCAGGAGGCTGCTGTGGCCGATCAGCAGTCCGGCCTCCTCGATCGCCGCCTCCACGGCCATGCTGTAGAGCGAGAACGTCGATCCGCGGCGGGCGTCGACCCGCCTGTTGCCGGCATGTCGCAGCCATCGCGCCCAGTCGTTGCGCCATCGCGCGTCGTGGAGCAGCGTCATGTCGGCCAGGCCCGCCAGATCCAGGCTGTGCCCGCGCCCGGCCAGGAGTTGGGGCGAGCAAACCGGAAACAGCCGGTCCTCCACGAGCGTGTGGGCGGTGCAATTGGGCAGGCTTCCGTCCACGAAGAACAGGCCGAGGTCGAACAGCTCCCGGGTGAAGTCCGGCGGGTTCTCCAGCGCGACCACCGAGAATTCGAGGTTCGGGAACGCCTTGCGCATCGCCCCGAGGCGCGGCGAGAGCCAGAGCTGCGCCACGCAGGGGAGGGCCGCGATCTGGATCTCCCGCCGGTCAGCGTGCCGACGGAGGCCGTGGGCCGCGCCGGCCAGGGCATCGAACGCCTCGACAAGGCGCGGCAGCATCGCCCGGGCTTCGCTCGTCAGCTGAAGGCCCCGGGCCTTCCTGTGAAACAGCGGCCTGCCGACCCAATCCTCCAGCGCGCGAACCTGCTGCGCGATCGCGGCCGCGGTGACGCAGAGTTCGTCGGCCGCGCCGACGAAGCCCTCGTGGCGGGCGGCCGCCTCGAAGGCACGGAGCGCCTTCAGCGAGGGGAGGGACGGCCGCGGCGGCGAAAGGGGCATCGAAGGCCTAGGTGAGCTTGGTCTCGCAGCCACGATATGTCGTTTGCGGACCCTCGGCAAAAACCGCATCCAAAGGGCGATCACGGATCGCGGACGGGCGGTCGGCGGCACGCCCACGCGGCGCCCCGACGGCTGCCGACTCGCGTCTCCCTCCTTCTCTGCGGCCTGGGCCTTTCGACATGACATACCTCCACAAGGGCTACTTCACGGAGGGGCTCGACGCCGATCCCGAACTCGCGGCATCCATCCGCGGGGAGCTGCGACGCCAGCAGAACGGGATCGAGTTGATCGCGTCCGAGAACATCGTGTCCCGCCTCGTCCTCGAGGCGCAGGGCTCGGCCCTCACCAACAAGACCGTCGAGGGCTTCGCTTTCGCGCGGTATTACGGCGGCGCAGAATTCGCCGACGCTGTGGAAGATCTGGCCCTTCGGCGGGCCAAGAAACTCTTCGGCGCGCGCTTCGCGAACGTGCAGTCGCATTCCGGATCGAACGCGAATGGCGGCGTCTTCCTTGGTTTGCTGAAGCTTGGCGACACCATCCTGTCGATGAACACCGCCGCGGGCGGCCATATCAGCCACGGACATCCCGCCACTCTGACCGGGCGGGACTACAACATCGTCCGGTACGGCGTTAATCGCGACACCGAACTCGTCGATCTGGACGAGCTTCGCGGCCTCGCCCGCCAGCACAAGCCCAAGATGATCATCGCGGGCGGGTCTGCCTACGCCCGGGTCCTGGACTTCGCCGGACTGCGCGCGATCGCCGACGAGGTCGGCGCCTACCTGGTCGTCGACATGGCCCACTTCGCCGGGCTGGTGGCCTCGGGGATCTATCCCGATCCGTTGCCGCACGCGCATGTGGTGACCTCGACCACCTACAAGTCGCTCCGCGGTGCCCGCGGCGGCCTCGTGCTCTGGAACGACGAGGCGCTGAGCGACAAGATCAACTACGGCATCTTCCCGGGTGTGCAGGGCTCGGTGATGCTGCACATCGTGGCCGCCAAGGCGGCCTGCTTCGGCGAGGCCCTCCGGCCGGAATTCAAGGGCTACAACCAGGCGGTGCTCGACAACGCCCGGATGCTGGCCGCCACGCTGGCTGAGGCCGGCGTCCGCCTGGTCGCCGGCGGCACGGATTGCGGGCTGATGCTCGTCGATCTCGTCAACCAGGGCATCACCGGCGACATCGCCGCGAAGGCGCTGGAGCACGCGGGCCTGGCGGTGAACAAAAACCAGATCCCGTTCGACGAGCGCCCCCCGGAGGCGCCATCGGGTCTGCGCCTGTCCAGCAACGCCGGCACTGCGCGCGGCTTCGGGGGCGACGAGTTTCGCGCGATCGGCACCTGGATCGCGCAGATCGTCAAGGCCCCGTCCGAGGAGGCCCTCGTCCGCGCGATCCATGGGCAGGTCACGGAACTCTGCGCTCGCTTCCCGATCTACCCGTAATCGAACCGGTGCCCCTCGGCTCGCGAAGCCGGGGGCTCCGGCGGCCGGCGCCGTCGTGGAGACAGTCACCGGCCGGGTGCGGGCAATGGCTCGCACGCGCCGGCGCACTCTCCGGCAGCTGTCCGTGCGCGGGACCACGGCTTCGCTGGCCGAAGCGCTGGGCGTCTCGCCGGCGGCTTTGTCCCAGCAGATCGCCCGCCTCGAAGCCGAGCTGGGCATCACCCTGGTCGAAGGGCGCGGCCGAGGGGGCATCCGTCCTCACCCGCCGGCGCACGCCTCGTCCTGCACGCCGAGCCTGCACGCCGAGACGGTAATCGGGGTCATCTCTCCGAACACCGCCTCCGCCTCGTCCGGCAGGGCGGCCGTGACGCTCCACGACCTGCGGATCGAAATCTGCGCGGTGGACAACCCCGACAAAGGTTATTTGGAGATCGTAGTCGGGGCCTGCCGCCCCGTCGGCTGCGAGCCGTAGATCCACGCGCATCGTCACGGTTTCGAGGTCGTGCAGGCGATCGTGGAGGCCGGCTGCTGCGTCGCGATTCGACCGCACTTCAGGCTGGGGGGCGCCGGCCGAAGCCTGTGCGTGATCGAGCGCGATGCGCCCATCGCCCGGCGGATCTCGTGGGCGTTCCGCCGGAATAGGCGGACCCAACCTATCGATCGCCGCCGTCCCGCAGGCCTCGGCGCGGGCGACGGATGTCCCGTCCCACGATGCGATGGCGTGTCAGCCGGCCGCCGCGATCGGGGGCAGGTCGCCTGCGCTGCATCCGGTGATGGCCGTTCGGCCGCGGATTGCCCGTCATGCTGGCCGGATATCGGGTGATCGCAGGTCAGCGGCCGACGACGCTCCGGATCGTGAAGCTGGATTGGATCCGGGATACGCCGGGCAGCTTCGACAGCACGGATCGGTGAAGCCGCTCGTACTCCCCGGCATCGGCCACCCGGATTTTCAGCAGGTAATCCGAGCTGCCCGTCATGAGGTAGCAGTCCTGGATGTCCGGGCAGCGGCGGACGGCGGCCTCGAATCGGTTCAAGTAATCCTCCGTCTGCCGCTCCAGCTCGATCTGGGTCATCACCACGAGGCCCGATGCCGCCGACGCGTCGAGCAGCACGGTGTAGCCTCGGATCGTCCCGTCCCGCTCCAGCATCCGCAGCCTGCGCAGGCAGGCGGAAGCGGACAGGCCGACGCGCTTGGCCAGGGCCGCGTTGGGCATCCGGGCATCCGCGCGCAGGGCGTGGAGGATGGCGGTGTCAATTTCATCCTGTGGCATCGCGCAACGATCTGTCGTTCCGTGGCAGTTCCTGTCGTTGCTTGGCATCGGTTTGGCAGAACCTGCAACATGTTCGCAGCATCGTGCGCGGCTTTCGATGTTCGATACACCTCGGCCGGCGACCGGGCGACGCGTTTCCCGCAGACCCCTCTGAGGATTCCGCGATCGCGGCGTTCCGGGTGGCGGCTGAGCGCCGAATGCGGATGTTCGGTGCCGAGGAGAGCGATCATGCGGGTCTTGGTTCTGGGAAGTGGCGTGGTCGGCGTGTCCTCTGCCTATTATCTGGCGCAGGCCGGCCATGAGGTCACGGTGATCGACCGGCAGCCCGCCTCCGGCCTGGAGACCAGCTTCGCCAATGCCGGCCAGGTCTCCCCCGGATATTCCGCCCCCTGGGCCGCGCCGGGTATCCCGGTCAAGGCGATGAAGTGGCTGATGATGCGCCACCGCCCCCTGGTCCTGTGGCCGTCCGTCGAGCCCCGTCTCTACGGTTGGCTCGCCCGCATGCTGGCGAACTGCACGGAGGAGGCCTACGCCCGCAACAAGGGCCGGATGGTGCGGCTCGCGGAATACAGCCGCGACGTCCTGCGCGACCTGCGCGACGAGACCGGCATCGCCTACGACCACCGCGAACAGGGCACGCTGCAGCTGTTCCGCACGCGCAAGCAGCTCGACCACGTGGGCGACGACACGAAGGTTCTGGACGCCTACGGCGTGGCCTATCAGGTCCTGGACCCGGCGGGCTGCGTCGCCGCCGAGCCGGCGCTGGACCGCGTGAAGGACAAGATCGCGGGCGGCCTGCGTCTCACCGGTGACGAGACCGGGGATGCCCACCTGTTCACCCAGAGGCTCGCCGCCATCTGCGAGGGGCTCGGCGTGACGTTCCGCTACACCATGACCGTGACGGGGCTCCAGGCCTCGGGCGGTCGCGTGACCGGCGTCGCCTGCGGGTCCGAGGTGCTGCGCGCCGACGCCTACGTGGCGGCGATGGGCAGCTTCACCCCGGCGCTCCTGCAGCCGCTCGGGCTGAACCTGCCGATCTACCCGGTCAAGGGCTACTCCCTGACCCTGCCCGTCACGGATCCGGAGGCGGCTCCGGTCTCCACCGTGATGGACGAGACGTTCAAGGTCGGCTTGACCCGGCTCGGCGACCGCATACGGGTCGGCGGCACCGCCGAGCTCGCCGGCTTCAGCCAGGCCCTGCGCCCGCCCCGCCGCGCGACCCTGGAGCGATGCGTCCACGACCTGTTTCCGGCCGGGGGCGACCTCAGCCGGGCGACGTTCTGGACGGGCCTGCGCCCGATGACGCCGGACGGGACGCCCATCGTCGGGGCGACGCGGTATGACAACCTGTATACGAATACCGGCCACGGCACCCTTGGCTGGACCATGGCCTGCGGGTCAGGCCGGCTCCTTGCGGACCTGATGTCCGCCCGGGCGCCCGACATCGCCCACGAAGACCTCGCCGTCGGCCGTTACGCGGCCTGAGACCGGTGGACGCGCGCGTGTGTGATCGGGAGGCGGATAGGGTGGACGCGTTCGACGATGGCGGGCGTCCGCACGCGGGGGCAATTCTGACGGTCGATCTCGACGCCATCGCGGCCAATTACCGGATCCTGTCAGGCCGCCTCGCCGGGGCGGAATGTGCCGCGGTGCTGAAGGCGGACGCGTATGGCCTGGGCGCCGCGCGCGTTGCCCCCGTCCTGTCCGCGGCCGGATGCCGAACCTTCTTCGTGGCCCATCTCGACGAAGGGATCGCCCTCCGGCGGCACGTTCCCCGGGCCGCCGCCGTGTGGATCCTGCACGGAGCCCCCCGCGGGGCCGAAGCCGAGTGCCTGGAGCACGGGCTGGTGCCGGTCCTCAATACGCCGGGCCAGCTCGCGCGCTGGGCCGCGCTGGCCCGGACGCGGGCATGCCGGTTGCCGGGGCTGTTGCAGGTCGATACCGGCATGAGCCGCTTCGGTCTGTCTCCCGCCGAAGTCGCGGCCGTCGCGGATCGGGCGAGCGAGCACGATGCCGTGGCGTGGCGGCTCATCATGAGCCACCTGGCCTGCGCGGACGCCCCCGACAGCGATGCGAACCCGACGCAACGGTCCCGCTTCGAGGATGCGCGGCGCCGGCTGCCGCCCATGCGCGCCAGCCTCGCCGCGTCCTCCGGCATCTTCCTGGGGGCGGATTACCATTACGATGTCGCGCGGCCGGGTGCGGCCCTGTTCGGGGTGGCGCCGGTTGCTGGGCGTCCCAACCCCCTGCAGCCGGTGATCAAGCTGGAGGCCCGCGTCCTGCAGGTGCGCGACGTGCCGGCCGGGACGGCGGTCGGATACGGCTACACCGCACGGACGGCGGTCGCGTCGCGCCTCGCGACCGTGGCGGTCGGCTATGCGGACGGATTCCTGAGGAGTGCCAGCGGTCGCGGCGCGGTCTGGGCGGGCGGCGTCGCGCTGCCCATCCTCGGCCGGGTATCGATGGACAGCATCGTGGTGGACGCCTCGGCTCTCCCGCCCCGGGCGCTGGCCGAGGACGACGCGGTTGAGATCATCGGCCCGCACCGCTCGCTGGACGCGGTCGCGGCCGATGCGGGTACCATCGGGTACGAGGTGCTGACCGGCCTGGGTGATCGGTTCGACCGCCGGTACGTCCACGGGGCGGACACCGCTGGTCCGACGCGAGATCCGAGCGTCGGGCCTCGACGGTAGGCGACCGGCCGCGCGGCACAGGCGAAGGTCGATGGGCAGAAGGCATGGCTCGGCCCCGTCGATGCGGGCTCACGCCTTGATATGCGGAGGACCAAAGCGCACGCTCGCCTGACGATGAACGATCGAGCGCTGCGATACTTCCTGGCCGTCGTCCGGACCGGCTCCGTCCGAGGCGCCGCGGAGGCGCTCAACGTCGCGGCCTCCGCGGTCAGCCGCCACATCAGCGAGATGGAGGCCGAGTGCGGCGAGAACCTTCTGGAGCGGCTGCCGCGCGGCGTCGTGCCGACGGAGGCCGGGCGCCTCGTCGCCCAGCACGCGCAGCGCCAGGCCGACGAGGCTGCCCTTCTCGAGGACAACCTCAAACGGCTGCGCGGCGTCCAGCGGGGGACGATCCGGCTGACCTGCGGCGCGGGCTTCCTGGTCGACCTGCTCGATAACGGCCTGGCCAACTTCGTCACGGCCTACCCCGGAATCTCGTTTCAGGTCTCCCTTGGGACAACGGACAGTGTGCTGTCGGCGGTCGCACAGGGCGATACGGATATTGGTCTCGCCTACAACCCGCCCGCCCATCCGGACGTGCGCGGCGTCGTATCGGCGCGGCACCCGCGGCTGGCCGTCCTGCCGAACGACCATCCCCTCGCCGGTTCCTCGACCCCCGTGGGCCTGCGCACCTTCGCCTCCGAGCCGGTCGTCCTGCTTCCCTCCGATCATGGCGTGCGCCAGTTGCTGGGACGCGTCGAGGCCGATGGCGGTTTCCGGCTCGTCGCACGCCTTGAGACAGCGTCGTTCGAGTTGCACAGGCGCTTCGTGACGGCGGGGTTGGGCGTCGCGTTCCTGCCGCGTTTCGCCGTCGCGGCCGAGCTGCAGACCGGCGCCGTCTCCGTGATCCCCCTGCTCGACCCGGTCCTGTCCGAGGCGAGCGCACACCTCGTCGTGCGCTCGGGACGGCGGCTGCCGGAAGCGATGGGCCGGCTGCTGGGCTGGCTCACCGAACACCTGGTCGCCTTCCAGCCGCAACGCTGAGCGTTGCCTTTACAAGAACGACTTGTTCGCAAAGCAAGTCTTGTAGCGACCGTATCGACGATCGATACCATTTCCTAAACGGAAGGTGTCGAAATGAACATTGAGACGATAGGTGTGGTCGGGCTCGGCAATATGGGCCTCGGCATGGCGGCGACCTTGGCGCGCAAGGGCTTCGCGGTCATCGGCTACGACATCAGCGACGCCCGGCGCGCCGCCGTCGAGGCGGCCGGCGTCTCGTTCGTCCCGGACCTGACCGACGTCCTGCGTCGCGCGCATGCCCTGGTCTTCTCGCTTCCCCTGGCCCGCGATGTCGAGGCCGTGGTCACGGCGGAAGGCGGCCTGCTGTCCCGGACCGACCGGAAGGTCGTCGTCGTCGATACCTCCACCTCGGATCCCGGCACCACGCGGCGGCTGGCGGCGCGCCTCGCCGAGGCCGGCCATGCCCTGCTCGACGCGCCAGTGAGCGGAGGCCCCTCGGGGGCCGCCGAAGGCACGCTGACGATGATGGTCGGCGGCTCGGAGGCCGACTACGCCCTGGCCGAGCCGGTGCTCTCGGCGATGTCGGCCCGCGCCCCGCATGTCGGGCCGTCCGGCGCCGGCAACATCGTCAAGCTCGTGAACAACCTCCTGGTCGCCGCCCACCTCGTGACCACGGGCGAGGCGATGCGCCTGTCCGAGGCGGCCGGCCTGTCGGCCGAGGAGGCGATCAAGGTCGTCAACACCGCCACCGGGCGCAGCGCGATCAGCGAGGTGATGTTTCCTCGCTGGATCCTGTCGAACACCTTCGACAGCGGCTTTTCCGCGGGGCTGATGCGCAAGGACGTGCGCCTCGCCATGGCGCTGGCCGCCGAGAGCGGCGCCGACCTGCCGCTGTCCGCCCATGTCGCGCAGATCTGGGGGACCACCCGCGACGCCATCCCGGACGCCGCGGACTTCACCCGCATGGCCGATTACCGCAACTCGAACGGAGCCAACTGATGTCGACCAGCGTGCACGGCGATGCGGCGCAGCGCATCCGGGACCTCCTGTCCGCCCTTTCCCTGGGCGACCGCATCGGCAGCCTGGTGTCCGGCGAGATCCTCATGGGAACGGGGGAAACCCTCGACCTCGTGAACCCGGCGGACGGCCGGGTGGTGGCGAGCTTTGCGGATGCCGGCGCGTCCGTCGTGGATGCCGCCATGGCGGCGGCCCGGCCCGCCCAGCGGACCTGGTGGGGCATGACGGCGGCGGCCCGCGGCCGGGCGATGTGGGCGGTGGCCGCCCTGATCCGGCACAACGCCGACGCGTTGGCCGAGCTGGAGACCCTGTCGGCCGGCAAGCCGATCCGCGACACGCGCGGCGAGGTCGGCAAGGTCGCGGAGATGTTCGAATATTACGCCGGCTGGTGCGACAAGCTGCACGGCGAGGTCATCCCGGTCCCGACCTCGCACCTGAACTACACCCGCGCCGAGCCGTTCGGCACCGTGGTGCAGATCACGCCGTGGAACGCCCCGATCTTCACCGCCGGCTGGCAGATCGCCCCGGCGCTGTGCGCCGGCAACGCGGTGGTGCTGAAGCCCTCCGAGCTGACGCCGCTGACCTCCCTGGCGCTCGGGATGCTGTGCGACCGGGCCGAGGGGATCCCGCGCGGCCTGGTCTCGGTGCTGGCGGGCGCGGGCCCGACCACCGGGGCGGCGGCCGTCGCCCATGCCGACACGCGGCTGGTGGTCTTCGTGGGCTCCGCCGAGGCCGGGGCGCAGATTGCGGCCGCGGCAGCGCGCAACATCGTGCCGAGCGTGCTCGAGCTCGGTGGCAAGTCGGCCAACATCGTGTTCGCCGATGCCGACCTCGATCGTGCCCTGGTGGGCGCGCAGGCGGCGATCTTCGGCGGCGCCGGGCAGAGCTGCGTGGCCGGCTCGCGCCTCCTCGTCCACCGGTCGGTGCACGCCGATTTCGTGGCGCGGCTGTCCTACGCCGCCGGCCGCATCCCGGTGGGCGCGCCCACCGACCCGACGACCCAGATCGGCCCGATCAACAACCGGCGGCAACGCGACAAGATCGCCGCGATGGTGGGCCAGGCCGTGGATGCCGGCGCCCGCATCGCCGCGGGCGGCGCCTGTCCGGCCAACCTGCGGGACACCGGCGGCTTCTACTTCGGTCCGACGGTGATCGACGGCGTGACGCCCGATGCGGCGATCGCCCGGGACGAGGTGTTCGGCCCGGTCCTGACCGTCCTGCCGTTCGAGACCGAGGACGAGGCGGTCGCGATCGCCAACGCCACGCCGTACGGCCTCGCCGGCGCGGTCTGGACGAACGATGTCGGCCGCGCCCACCGGGTCGCCGCCGCGGTCAGGGCCGGGACGTTCTGGGTCAACGGCTACAAGACGATCAACGTCGCCTCGCCCTTCGGCGGGTTCGGCCGCTCCGGCTTCGGCAGGTCCTCCGGGCGCGAGGCGCTGATGGCCTACACCCAGACCAAGAGCGTGTGGGTCGAGACCGCAGCCCAACCCGGCGTCGCCTTCGGCTACGTGGGCTGAGCCGGGTGGGCTGAACCAAACGGCGCCCGCCCGAACGGGCCGCCGCCACACGGACGCCCTCGACGCCCCGCGGGCCCACGACCAGGTCCGCGGGCCCCGACGCCGGCGCAAGAACAACAATCAGGACCCTAAGCGCCGCGACCCATCGCAGGGAGGACAACAGCCATGGCACAGGAAGCAATCCATCGAGGCCCGGTCCCAGTCGAGGCCAACCCGGCCGAAAGACCGAGCCGCGTCCGCCTGTTCCTGATCGCCCTGGTCATCGTCGTCATCGCCGAGGCCATCGGCAACATCAACATCCCCGTCGGGACCGGAAAGATCGTCCTGCTGCCCCTGCTGTGGGCCCTCCTGCTCGGCGGAGCCCTCGGTCTGGCGAGCCCCCGGCTCCCGGCCCTCCTGCGCCTGCGGTCCTCGACGCAGTCGGCCGCGGCCGCCTTCCTGCAGCCGGCCCTCCTCATCTTCATCGCAAAGCTCGGCCTGCTGGTCGGCGGCTCGCTGCCGAGGATCTTCGCGTCGGGATGGTCGCTCGTGTTCCAGGAGTTCGGCCACTTCTTCGGCACCATGGTGTTCGGCCTTCCGGTCGCCCTTCTCCTCGGCATCAAGCGGGAGGCCATCGGCGCCACCTTCTCGGTCGGCCGGGAGCCGAGCCTGGCCATCATCGGCGAGCGCTACGGGATGGATTCCCCCGAGGGGCGCGGCGTGCTCGCGGAATACCTCACCGGGACAGTGTTCGGGGCGGTCTTCATCGCCGTCCTGGCCGGCCTCATCGCCAGCCTGAACATCTTCAATCCCCTCGCGCTCGCCATGGGGGCCGGCGTCGGATCCGGCAGCATGATGGCCGCCGCGTCGGGGGCCATCGCGGCGCAGCAGACCCCCGAGGTGGCCAAGGATGTCGCCACCTTCGCGGCAGCGAGCAACCTGATCACCACGACCATCGGAACCTACTTCACGCTCTTCCTGTCGCTGCCCTTCACGATCTGGGCCTACGGCAAGCTCGAACCGATCCTCGGGCGCAACCGACCCAACACCATCCGGGAGCCTTCGGCCGTCGCCGTGACCCCGGAGCAAGAGGAAACCGCGATCGGATTGGCCGAGATGCTGGTGGCGTGGCTGCTGATCGGCGCCTACGGGCTCATCGGCAACTATCTGACCTACGGCGTGATCCCCGACGCCGCCGTCGTGGGCGGGATGGCGATCATCATTGGCGTCGTGATCCTCGGCTGGGGTCTCTACGTGCTCTCGGCGCGGAAGCTTCCCGCGGTGATCTGGGTCTCCCTGATCGGCATGGCGCTGACCTATCCGGCGATGCCGTACGCGGCCGAGATCGCCGCGATGACCGGCAAGATCAACTTTCTCGCCCTGGCCACTCCTATCCTGACATTCGCCGGCCTGTCCATAGCCAAGGACATCCCCGCCTTCCGGCAGCTGGGCTGGCGCATCGTCGTGGTCTCGTTCATGGCGAATGCCGGCACATTCCTGGGCGCGACCCTGATCGCGCAGTTCTGGATGCATGTGCCGGTGACGTGAGACATGGTTCGATCCGCCGCCGGGCCGGGCTCGGTGGCGGATCGACCGACCCGCAGGGATGGCCGGGATCGGACCTGTGACGGCCAGGGAGCGAACGGCATGAGCATAGACGCGGACATCCTCGGTCGCATGGTCGCCTGGCGGCGCGACCTGCACGCCCACCCGGAGCTCGCCTTTGCGGAGGTCCGAACCGGGGACCTCGTCGCGCGCGAGCTCGCCGCCTGCGGCTTCGAAATCCATCGCGGCCTGGGCCGGACGGGCGTCGTCGGGACGCTGCGCCGGGGAGAGGGCCCGATCGTCGGCCTGCGCGCCGACATGGACGCGCTGCCCATCCACGAGGCGACCGGTCTGCCCCACGCCTCCAGGAACCCGGGGGTGATGCATGCCTGCGGGCATGACGGGCATGTCGCGATGCTGCTCGGCGCAGCCAGCCAGCTCGCCCGCGCCGAGAACCTGCGCGGTACGGTCCGGGTCATCTTCCAGCCGGCCGAGGAATGCGAGGGCGGCGGCCGGGCGATGGTCGAGGACGGCCTGTTCAGGATGTTCCCCTGCGACACGGTCTGGGGCCTGCACAACTGGCCGGGATTGCCACTCGGAGCCTTCGCCACCTGCCCGGGCCCGATCATGGCCTCCCTCGACACGTTCGAGATACGCGTCAGGGGCTCGGGGACGCACGCCGCCATGCCGGAGCGGGGCATCGACACGCTGGTGATCGCCTCCGAGACGGTTCTGGCCCTGCAGACGATCGTCAGCCGCCGGATCGCCCCGCTCGATCCCGCGGTGGTGAGCATCACCCAGGTCCACGGCGGCGACGCCTGGAACGTGATCCCGGACCTCGCCACGATCCGGGGGACCGTCCGCTGCCTGTCCGAGAGCGTGCGCGGGACGGTGGCGGCTCTCATCACGGAGATCGCCACGGGCACCGCCCGCACGCATGGCGGCGCCGCCGAGGTCGATTACCACACCGGATATCCCTCGACGGTCAACGCCTCGGACGCCGTCCCGCTCGCGCTCGCCGCGGCGGCCCGGGTCCCGGCGATACCGTCCCGGCATGGAAATGTCGCGCCGTCGATGGCCTCGGAGGACTTCGCCTACATGCTGCAGGCCTGCCCCGGCGCCTACGTCTGGCTCGGCACTGACGGCGCCGAGCCCGGCCGGCCGCTTCACAATCCCGGCTACGACTTCAACGACGACGCCCTGCCGATCGGGGCCGCCTATTGGGTGGCCCTGGCGACCGGCATGCTCGAAGCGGCCCGTACGTAAGTTTGCCGACGCTTCGGATATCGAGGCCCGCACCTGCGAAGTTGCCGAACGGCTTCGCAGGCGGATGAGGGATCTTGAGACGGAGAACCGGCATCTTTCGCCGGTAATCGCAGATCTGACGCTCGACACGCTGATCTTACAGGATGCGTCCCGGAGAGGCGTCTCGAGCCCCGGGCGCCAACGCGCCCGTGGCGAACACATCTCGCCACCCCGTGGGGCTGATCAGTCGCGGCGAGCGGAACTGACGGGCTGATGTAAAGTAGAAAAAAGTGGAGCGGGCGGCGGGAATCGAACCCGCATATTCAGCTTGGGAAGCTGACGTTCTACCACTGAACTACGCCCGCGGACACGGCCGGTGCGGTGGAGTAGCGCCCACAAGGCCGGAGCCTCGTGGGTGCTCCGTGCACCCGTGTACGAATGCGATCTAGCAGCCCGCCGACAAGTCCGTCAAACGGGGTCTTTCGGTTTCTGCAGGAAAGCGTGTTCGCAAGCCGGACCTCGCCCAGTGGAGCGACCTGCGCCGGAGCCAGCGTCTCAGGCGATCCGGGACAGGTTCCCCGCGGCGGCGTGCGATTCGCGGGCGGCGTCATAGGCCCGGTTGCGCAGGGCCGTCTCGCTGGGCAGCTGTTCGACGACGTTGCCGGACCGCGAATCCACCACCTGGAACACGATCGAGCTCGTGTCCGGATCCTGGATGTAGCGCGCCTTGTCGCCGGTGGGGGTGATGTCGAGTTTGACCGCCGGTTCCAGCGGAGCGGTGGCGGCCTGGGCCGGCGTCGTGTCCTGGGTGGCGGCCGGAGCGGCCGATGCCGCGAGCGACTCGAGACCCTGCGGCCCCGGCGTCGTCGCATTGAGCGGACGGATATCCATGGCTGATCTCCTGCGATCCTGTGATCGAGGGATTCAGCGGTTCTGCCGCCTAAGCGTCCGTTAACGGCGCCCCCCGGCGCAGGGGATGGTTGCGCGGCAGCCCGAGTCGCGATGAAGATCGCGTTACCGGAACGGCATCATTTTGCGTTTTCGTCTGGTCCTTGATGCCGCGCGCCGCGCGGGTGGGGCGATCCGTGTCGCTATTGCGCCTCGGGGAACGGCACGCGTCCGGAGGTATCCATGCGCTGGACCCGAATAGCGGTGGCGCTCCTGATTGCGGCGTTTGCCGAGGCACCACCGGGCAGCGGACAGGCGCGATCAGGATTATCACCCCGGGGGGCGTTCATCCGGCAGCATCGCTGCGAGGTCGTGGCGCGCCTTGACGCGATCCATCGGCGCGGGCCCGTCGAAACGTCGCGTGATCGCTTCATCGTGGTGGCGCTGCGCGATCGGCCGATGCACTATGTCCAGTGCATCTTCCAGCCCTTCGATACCGCGATGTTGTGCGAAGCCTCGTCTGGCGCCTACGGGAAAACGGGTTTTCGGCTCCAGGCGCAATCCCAGGCCGCCCTCCGGGCCCTTCAGTATGCCCAAGCCGACGGAGAAGCGAATTTCTCGCGCACCGTCAGCCTCGGAGATCCTCCCGATGTCGGCATCGCCGCCGACCTGATGCTCGCGGCGCTCTACGATGCCTACGGGGCCGAGCCGGACTCGGCGATCGAGATCACGGCACCGCGCGGCGGCGGCGGCGGGTGCGGCACGCCCACGTCTTGAGCGGACGGGGCGTGCCGGCTCCTCATTCGGCCGCGTCGATGTAGAGCTTGCCGCCTTCGGCCAGGAACTCCTGGGACTTGGCCCGCATGCCGGCCTCGGCCTCGGCCTTCGACATAGCGGGCGACGCGCCCACGACCTCGCCCGCTTCCTCCATCGCCAGCACCTCGGCGCGCAGGTCCTGGGTGATCTTCATCGAGCAGAACTTCGGCCCGCACATCGAGCAGAAATGCGCGACCTTGTGGGCGTCCTTGGGCAGGGTCTCGTCGTGGTAGCGACGGGCCGTATCCGGATCGAGGCCCAGGTTGAACTGGTCTTCCCAGCGGAAGTCGAACCGGGCGCGGCTCAGCGCGTCGTCGCGCAGCTGGGCGGCCGGGTGGCCCTTGGCGAGGTCGGCGGCGTGGGCGGCGATCTTGTAGGTGATCACCCCGGTCTTCACGTCGTCGCGGTCCGGCAGCCCGAGGTGCTCCTTCGGGGTGACGTAGCAGAGCATCGCGGTGCCGAACCAGCCGATCATGGCGGCGCCAATGCCCGAGGTGATGTGGTCGTAGCCGGGGGCGATGTCGGTGGTCAGCGGGCCGAGGGTGTAGAACGGCGCCTCGCCGCACTCCCGCAACTGCTTCTCCATGTTGACCTTGATCTTGTGCATCGGCACGTGGCCGGGGCCCTCGATCATCACCTGGCAACCCTTGTCCCAGGCGATCTTGGTCAGTTCGCCCAGCGTCTCCAGCTCGCCGAACTGCGCGGCGTCGTTGGCGTCGGCGATCGAGCCCGGACGCAGGCCGTCGCCGAGCGAGAACGACACGTCGTAGGCCCGCATGATGTCGCAGATCTCGTCGAAATGCTCGTACAGGAACGATTCCCGGTGCCCGGCCAGGCACCAGCGCGCCATGATCGAGCCGCCCCGCGAGACGATGCCGGTGACCCGACGGGCGGTGAGCGGCACGTGCGCCAGCCGCACGCCGGCATGGATGGTGAAGTAGTCGATGCCCTGCTCGGCCTGCTCAATCAGCGTGTCCTTGAAGACTTCCCAATCGAGCTTGAGCGGGTCGCCACCGACCTTCTCGAGCGCCTGGTAGATCGGCACGGTCCCGATCGGCACCGGGCTGTTCCGGATGATCCACGAGCGGATGTTGTGGATGTTGCGGCCGGTGGACAGGTCCATGACCGTGTCGGCGCCCCAGCGGATCGACCAGACCAGCTTCTCGACCTCTTCCGCGGCCGACGACGTCACGGCCGAATTGCCGATGTTGGCGTTGATCTTGACCAGGAAGTTCCGGCCGATCGCCATCGGCTCCAGCTCGGTGTGGTTGATGTTGGCCGGGATGATCGCGCGGCCGCGGGCGATCTCGTCGCGCACGAATTCTGGGGTGATGAACGGCGGTACCGACGCACCGAAGCTCTCGCCGTCTGCCAGCGTGGCTTCGGCGCCCGCCAGCATCGCGTCGCGACAGGCGTTCTCGCGGTGGGCGACGTAGATCATCTCCTCGGTGATGATCCCGGCTCGGGCGAACTCGTACTGCGTCACCATCTGCCCGGGGGCCGCCATGCGGATCGTCCGGGTAGCGGGGCAGGGCGCCACGAGCTTGTCGCCCGCGAAGCCGTTATCCTCCGGCTTGACCGCACGGGGCTCAACCGCGGTGTAGCGGCGCGCCGCGATCCAGGGCTCGCGCACGCCGGGCAGGCCGGCGGTGAGGTCTATGCGGGCGTCGGTCTCGGTGTAGGGGCCCGACGGATCGTAGACCCGCACCGGCTCCTCTTTCGGATCGGACAGGGCAATCTCGCGATAGGGCACCCGGATGTCCGGCCGGCCGACCGGATTCGCGTAGACCTTGCGCGACCCGGTGACCGGACCCGTGGTCACGGTCTCGGGGCTGCCTTTCACGTCCTTGGGGAGAACGGGTGCGTTCATCGTGGGCCTCTCCTCGTGTTGGAGCGCTCCGGACCACGCGATGGCTGAGATGAGATCCGGCCGCACGCACGCGAGCAGCCGCAGGTTCCCGTCCCTCCGCCGGTATGAGCCGGATCAGGTTCAAGGGTCAGGGCAGCATGCCCAATCTCAGCCCCCTTCAGGGCCCCCCTCGGAACGGTTCAAGACTCGGCCCCGGGGATGGGTTTGTCAATGCTGCGGCGAGCCGAGCGGATAACAGGCTGGTGTTGTCCGACGGGAGAAGCTCCGGTCGCCCAAAGCCAAGCACCCTGTGTAGGGGCAGGGCCGCCCAACCACTCATCAAAGCCGTCCTGGGCCAAACAAACTTGGCTACGATGCCCATCTTTGAACCTTCAAGAAACGATGCGCATCCTGCTCCTGCTGCTGGCCGCCCTGGCGGTGCTCTACCTGGCTTGGCTCGTCGCCCTGGTGCTGTTCCAGCGGCGGCTGATCTACCCGGGCGCGGCCTGGAACGGGCAACCCGTGCGCATCCAGGCGGCACCGCCCGGGACCGAGCCGGTCACGGTAGCGACAGAGGACGGCGAGCGGCTGTTCGCCCTGTGGCGGCCGCCGCATCCCGGCTGCGGCATCGTCATCAGCTTTCACGGCAACGGCTCCCGGCCCGAGCCGCACGCGGCACGCTTCGCCGCGGATCCGTGGCGCGCGGCCGGCTGGGGTGTGCTGGCGCCGGCCTATCGCGGCTATCCTGGCTCGACCGGCACGCCGAGCGAGGACGGCCTGATCCGGGACGGGCTGGCGGCGGTCGCGGCCGCTGAGGCACGGTCCCCGGGGGCGCCGATCCTGCTGCATGGCCATTCCCTGGGTGCCGCGGTGGCGGTCGCGATCGCCGGGCAAGTCGAGGCGATCGGGCTCTACCTTGAAGCACCGTTCGACTCGCTGACCCATGCCGTGCGGCTGCATGTCCCGCTGGCACCATCCTGGCTCCTGCGCGACACCTATCGCTCGGACCGGCGCATCCAAGGCACGTCCGCGCCGGTCCTGATCGTCCAGGGCACCGACGACCCGGTGGTGCCGGCCGAGCTCGCCCGGGCGCTCGCTACGGCGGCGGGGCCCCGAGCGCGGTTCGAGCTGGTGCCGGGCGACCACATGTCGATCTTCGGGTCCCGGGATCGCGAGGCCGAGGCGTGGTTCCGCGGACGTGTGGGGCCGGCCTGCAGGACGCCGGATCAGGCTGTGCCCTGAAAGGACGGGAGGAGACATCGTTTGGTCGGACGCCGCTCCCGGCGCTGGAACGCCGACGATCCGGAGATGCCCGGCGCGGTTGCCCGGATGGATCCGGTCTGCCCGCTCTGCGGCCGTCCTATCCCGCCCCGCGCCCGCTCCAGCCTGCACCACCTCACCCCGAAGCTGAAGGGCGGCACCCACCAGGGCACGGTGCGGCTGCACCAGATCTGCCACTCGGCGATCCATGCCCGCTACAGTGAGGCCGAGATCGCCCGCCGGCTCGCCGACGTGGACGCACTGCGGGACGATCCCGAGATCGCGCGCTTCGTGGTCTGGATCCGCGGCAAGCCCGACGACTTCCACGCCGCCACGCGCATGACCCGTGACCGCCGCGCGGGCAAGCGTCGGGATTGAGGCAGCCGTTTACCCGGCGCTCAGGACATCTGCAGGTTCCGATCCCGGGCCGGCAACCCCGTCAACCTTGTCGATCCACACTGGCCCCGGTCTGGGAGCTGAACGATGGGCGGGGCAGGAAACGCGAACGGCCGGCTGGCCTGGGTCGATATCGCCAAGGGGATCTGCATCCTCCTGGTGGTGATGATGCATTCCGTCATCGGCACCGGTGCGGCCCTGGGCGGCGAGGGATTCCTGCACCCGGTGGTGGCCTTCGCCAAACCGTTTCGGATCCCGGATTTCTTCCTGCTGTCCGGCCTGTTCCTGGGGCGGGTGATCGACCGGGACTGGCGCCTGTTCGCCGACCGCCGGGTCCTGCACTTCGCCTACTTCTACGGGCTCTGGCTGGTGATTCAGTCGGCGGCGCGCTACGGCGGTATCGTCGGCGATGCCGGGCCGGGCGCCTTCGCCGCCCATCTCGCCCACGCGCTGGTCGAGCCGTATTCCAGCCTGTGGTTCGTCTACCTGCTGGCGGTCTTCTCCGTGGTGACCAAGGTCTTGCGCCGGTGCCCGGGGGCGCTGCTGCTGGCCGGCGCGGCCCTGCTGCAGATCGCCGACATCCGCAGCGATGCGACCCTCGTCGAGGAGTTCTGCGGCCGCTACGTCTACTTCGTGGCGGGCTACCTGTTCGCCGGCCGGATCTTCGCCTTGGCCGACGCGGCCCGCCGGCATGTCGGCCCCGCGCTGTGCGGCCTCGCCGCCTGGGCCGTCTTGGAAGGATGGATGGCGCTGACGCCCGCCCGCCATCCGGCCTACCCGACCCTCGCCAGCCTGCCGATCGCGAGCCTCGCCCTCGGGGCGGCCGGTGCCCTGGCGATCATGGTCGTGGCCGCGCTGATCGAGCGGTCGGGGACCGCCGTCGCCGAAGCCCTACGGACCTGCGGCCAGCGCTCGATCGTGATCTATCTCGCCTTCTCGCTGCCGATGGCCGCGACCCGCGAGATCCTGGTCCGCACCGGGCTCGTGAACGATATCGGGCTTGCGAGCCTGATCGTCATGGCGGCGGCGCTGCTGGTCCCGCTGGGCCTGGAGCGGCTGGTGCGCCACACGCCGCTCGCCCTGCTGTTCCTGCGTCCGGCCTGGTTCCGGCTGGCGGGGGCGCCGCGCCCGCGTCCGTCCCTCGCGGCCACCTGAGGCCGGCAGCTCAGCTCTCGAACGCGATGCCGATCCGGCGGCTGCGCCGCCACGCCACGGCGGCCTGCCGCGGGTCGGCCCCGTCCATCAGACGGAGCGGGAAGCGGTCCGGCACGGCTTGATCCTCCTCGACCTCGATCTGAGCGCCGGTCTCGGTGGCGTCCCAGACGAGGCAGCCGACCTCGCCGCAGGCGAGCAGCAGCGTGCCGAACGTGAAGGCGTTCTTGCGGAATGCCCCGCGGCGATCCTCCGTCATCGCACCCTCTCTCCGGTCCCGGTCCGCGACACCCAGGCGCGCGGACTGAACAATACGGCGAGACGGTTAACGGGCTGGATGGCGGGCGGAGACTGGTATCCCAGGCCGAAACTCAATACGTGTTTGGGTCATCCAGGAGATGCGCCGCCGCTGCAGGCTCGCCAGCTTCGCGGCGTTCAGGATGCCCCCAGGGCTACGGCAATCCTGCAACGCATGGCGTCGATCCCGGCTTCGCCGCTGATCGCGACCTCGATATCGTGGGGCGATGGCTTCCGGCTGGCGCCCGGCATCGGTAAGGCGAACCGCAGCGACGGTCCGCCCTCCGACGCCTTCGCAGGTCGGGGCCGAATTTTCATGACAGGGATCGGGCGCGTGCCGGGTTGTTCACCGGGCGATGGTGCACCGGGAGGACTCAATGCGGGATGCGTCGGCGCAGGAGCTCATGATCCTCAGCGCGTTGCAGGAATGCCGGATCCAGCTGGAGACCGCGCGCCGGGACGAGGCGAGCCGGGCCGCCGTCCGGCTCGAACTCGATGCCGCCCTGCAGCGCGAGGAGGCGCTGAAGACCGAGATCGTGCAGGAGCGGGAGCGCACCGAGGCCGTGCGGGTCGTCTTGCTGGCGCTCACGGCCAGCATCGGCCGGTTCGGCCTGCGCCGGAAGCTGTTCACGGCGCGTATCGCCCGGCTCGGCCGGGAGACGCCGGATTCCGGCCCGCAATCGGTTCGGCACCCCGTGCTGCTCGCCGAGGCACGGCGGGTGCTGGGGCAGGATCCGACCGCCTCGGGTTAAGGCGCCGGGATGCTAGCGGCCGGGGCCGGGGTGCTGAACGGAACGCTAACGACCCCTTAAACCGCCGCATTTAGCGTGCCGTAACCGGGCTACGCCGCAACGCACGCGCGCGCTGGTTTCGGATCGTTCGAAGACGGGATGCATGGCCAAGGGTCGGGGCAGGATGGAGCCGAATTTCGACGTGCCGGAAGGGCGCGTCCGGGATCGCGGCGAACTCGACCTGCGCCTGTCCCGGGACGACCGGGCCGGGACAGGGGAACGCGTGGGTAAGCGAGCGGACGAGATGGCGCGGGCTCCGGCCAAGACGGCGCCACGCCGGACCCAGAAGAAGTCCGGCCGGCGCCGGCGCTCGTGGCTTGGCCGGATCGCCTACGGCACCGTGGTGCTCGGCCTGTGGGCGGTGATCGGCGTCGCTGGCCTCATCGCCTACCATGCCTCGCAGCTGCCGCCGATCGACCAGCTCGCGGTGCCCAAGCGCCCGCCCAACATCGCCATCCTGGCGAGCGACGGCTCGCTGTTGGCCAACCGGGGTGAGACCGGCGGCCGGGTGGTCTCGATCAAGGAGCTGCCGCCCTACCTGCCCCGCGCCTTCGTGGCGATCGAGGACCGGCGGTTCTACCAGCATTTCGGCGTCGACCCGGTGGGCATCCTCCGGGCGATTGGCCAGAACCTGACACGCCGCGGCGTCGCGCAGGGCGGCTCGACCCTGACCCAGCAGCTCGCCAAGAACCTGTTCCTGACCCCCGAGCGCTCGGCCTCGCGCAAGATCCAGGAGGCGATCCTCGCCCTGTGGCTGGAGCACAAGTACAGCAAGGACGAGATCCTCGAACTGTACCTGAACCGGGTCTATTTCGGCGCCGGCGCCTACGGCGTCGAGGCCGCGGCGCAGCGCTACTTCGGCAAGCCCGCCAAGGAGGTGTCGCTGGCCCAGGCCGCGATGCTCGGCGGACTCGTGCAGGCGCCCTCGCGGCTCGCCCCGAACCGCAACCTGCCCGCCGCCCAGGCCCGCGCCGCGCAGGTGCTGGCTGCCATGCAGGAGCTCGGCTTCGTCCCGGCGCAGGACGCCAAGGTGGCGCTCGCCCAGCCGGCCCGGCCCGCCAACGCGCGCGGCGGCGGCTCGGCCAACTACGTGGCCGATCTCGTGATGGACGTGCTCGACGATTACGTCGGCAAGTTCGACACCGACATCACGGTCCAGACCACCGTCGACACCGGCCTGCAGGCGCTCGCCGAGAAGGCGCTCACCGACGAGCTGAACGCCAAGGGCACGCGCTTCAACGTCGGACAGGGCGCCCTGGTCTCGATGCGGCCGGACGGGGCGATCCGCGCGCTGATCGGCGGGCGCGACTACGCCCAGAGCCAGTTCAACCGCGCGACCACTGCCAAGCGGCAGCCCGGCTCTTCGTTCAAGCCGTTCGTCTACCTCGCCGCCGTGGAGCACGGGGCGACCCCCGACACGGTGAAGGAGGACGCGCCGATCCGGATCGGCACCTGGGCGCCTGAGAACTACTCGCACCGCTACGAAGGCCCGGTGACGCTGCGCATGGCGCTGGCGCACTCGCTCAATACGGTGGCGGTGCGGCTCGGCCAGGAAGTCGGCCCGAAGACGGTGGTGCAGACCGCCCAGCGCCTCGGCATCACCTCGCCGCTCCAGGCCAACGGCTCGATCGCGCTCGGGACCTCCGAGGTGACCCTGCTGGAGATGGTCGGCGCCTACGGGGCCTTCGCCAACGGCGGCACCGGGGTGATCCCGTACGTGGTCACCTCCGTGAAGAGTGCCGCCGGCAAGATGCTGTACAAGCGTTCCGACAACGGTCTCGGCCGGGTCATCGACGCCAACGCCGACGGCATGATGAACGCGATGATGCACGAGACCTTCGTGTCCGGCACCGCCAAGAAGGCCGACATCCCGGGCTGGGAGCTGGCCGGCAAGACCGGCACGACCCAGGATTTCCGCGATGCCTGGTTCATCGGCTACTCGGGTACCCTCGTCACCGGGATCTGGCTCGGCAACGACGACGGCGAGCTGACCAAGAAGGTCACCGGCGGCAACCTGCCGGCGGAGATCTGGAAGACCTACATGACCCAGGCGCTGAAGGGCCAGAACCCGGTTCCGCTGCCCGGCATCAACCGCTGGCGCAAGCCGCCGCCCGAGACCACGGCTTCCGTGGCGAGCGCGGCGCCGAGTTCCCCGGCCGACCTCCTGGGCCAGATCTTCGGCGATCCGGCCGCGCCCGCGCCCCGCCAGCAGGCCCCGGCACGCCGGGCAGCCCCGAAGGACGACCGCAACTTCGTCGAGAAGCTGTTCGGGATCGGCGAGTAAGCCGGTCCGGCTCAGCGCCGGATCAGGACCACGCCGCCGATCAGCAGCGCGACGCCGAGCGCCCGCGGCAGGTCGACCGGGCGCTGGGCGAGGCCGAGCCAGCCGTAATGGTCGAACAGGACTGAGGCCAGCATCTGGCCGGTGACCAGGAGCGTCAGAAAAGTTCCGGCCCCGAGCTGCGGGACCAGGACGATGCCGAGGCCGATGAAGATCGCCCCGAACATCCCGCCGCTCCACGCCCACCAGGGGATCCGCGCGAGCACCCCGGCGGACGGCATCGGGTCCCGGGCGACCAGCGCGAACACGACCATGCAGCCCACCCCGACCGTGAAGCTCACGACCCCCGACAGGGCAGCCGAGTTGAGGGCGGTGCGCAGATTCGCGTTCAGCGCCTGCTGGATGACGATGCTGACGCCCGCCGTGAGGGCGAGCGCCGAGGGCAGGAGCGATTTCAGCATGACGGTCGGGGGCTTTCGGGCGGCGCGCGTAACGGCCGCGGTACAGCGATTCCGCGCCCCCCGCCATTCGCGTCGACGGTATCCGGCTGCCCCCGTCGCTCACAACATCGGCAGCATCCGGGGCCGGGGCCCGCGGGGGAAATGCGCGTCGATCATGGCGATCTCGGCCGGGCCGAGATGCAGGTCCGCGGCGCCCGCGTTCTCGATCGCCCGCGCCGGCCGGCCGGTCTTGGGGATCGTGAAGGTCGCGGGCAGGCGGGTCAGGAAGGCCAGGGCCACCGCGTAGGGCGTCGTGCCGTGGGTGCTGGCGATGCCGTCGAGCACGCGGCCGCCGGCGCTGGAAGGGTCGGGGAACTCGCCGCTCCCGAACGGCGAGTAGCCGACCATCGCGACGCCGTGCCTCTCGCACCACGGCAGCACCGCGTGCTCGATCGCCCGCTCGTTGAGGTGGTACAGCACCTGGTTGCAGGCGATCCGGTCCGGCCCGGCGATGGCCAGGACCCGGTCGAGGTCGTCGACGTCGAAGTTGCTCAAGCCCCAGGACAGGATCTTGCCGGCCCGGCGCAGGTCCTCGAACCCCGCGATCGTCTCGGCCAGGGGATGCTGGCCGGGCCAGTGCAGCAGGTAGCTGTCGAGCCGGTCGGTCTTCAACCGCCGCAGGGAGGCCTCGCAGGCCCGCACGACGCCGCGGCGCGTGGCGTTGCCCGGGACCACCTTCGAGACGAGGAACACCTCCTCGCGGCAATCCGTGGTCGCCTCGGCCACGATCGCCTCGGCGTCGCCGTACATCTCGGCGGTATCGATATGCGTCATCCCGGCATCGATGCCGGCCCGCAAGGCGCGCACGGCGTCTGCCCTGTCCGAGCCGTCGATATGCCACGTGCCCTGGCCGATGACCGGCACCGAGACGCGCGTCGCCCCGAAGCTTCTGGCGTACATGGCAGCGCTCCCTTCCGGCCGCGCGGGGTCTCGTTCTGATCGTCCGCCCGACCCGATCGAGCCGATACGCGGACCCCGCTGCGCCTTACTCGCGCCATCTTGGGGGGATGAGCAATGGGCCGTCGCCGCTCCGGTGTTGAACTTTAGGCCAGTGTCTCACACCGCGCTCAACGAGGCCGCCACAGGGCCTACCAAGCGGCCTGCCCGGTTGCCCGCGCGGGCCTGGAGCGCCCCGTGCGGCGCCGGCGCCGAGCCGACCCTGGGGGGGACGCGCTGATGCTGCCGGCTCACCGGATGTTCTGGTCGCTGATCCTCCTGGCCGCCGCCGGCGCCGGGCTGCTGTACAACGTCATCTTCGCCGATGCCGCCGCGCCGCTCGCCGGCTTCACCTACGGCCTGGCCATGGGCGCCACCGTGCTGGCCTTCGATCGCGGCCTGATCCTGGCCGGGTTGCAGGCCCGGATACGCCGGCTCCCGGCCTGGCTCTACGTCATCGCGGCCGAACTGGCCTACGTGCTAATGATCGTGGCCGGCAACGCGCTGGGCGGCCTGATCGTCTGGAGCTTCGGCCTGACCGGCGACGAACTCGCCGTGGCGACCCGGATGACGGCCCGCGTCCTCGCCTACGCGTTGGCGGTGGCTGGCCTGCTGGTCTTCGTCATCCGCATGCGCGACCTCGTCGGCGGCGAGATCTTCGTGAATTTCATGATCGGCCGCTACCACAAGCCGGTGGCCGAAGAGCGGATCTTCCTGTTCCTGGATGTGGTCGGGTCGACCGCCTTCGCGGAGGCGCACGGCGACCTGCGCGCGCAGGAATATCTCAGCGCGGTCTTCGCGACGTTGGCCGAGCCGGTGCGCCGCAACGGCGGATCGGTGGACGACTATATCGGCGACTTGGCCATGGTGACATGGCCGATGAGCCGCGGCCTGAAGGACGCGCGCTGCGTCACCTGCGTGTTCGACGTCATCGACCGGATCGAGGCCGACGAGGCCGCGTGGACCGGCCGGTTCGGCACGGTGCCGAAGCTGCGCGCCGCGCTGCATGGCGGTTCGGTGGTCACCGCCGAAGTCGGCGTCGACCGCCACAAGATCGCGTATTTCGGCGACGCCGTGAACGTGACCTCGCGGATCGAAGCCCTGTGCCGGCCACTCGGGGTCGGCATCCTGATCTCGCAGGATCTCCTGGGCCGGCTGCCGCGCCTGCCCGCGGGGGTGCGGGCGCGCTCGCTGGGCGCCCACGCCCTGCGTGGCCGCGGCGCACCGTTGTCTGTGGCGACGCTGGAGCGCGGTGACGAGGCCGGCGTCGCGGTGACCGAGGATCCGGCCCCGCGCAGGGTCGCGGCGATCCGCTGATGGCACCAGCCCAGGCCAGACCCCGGACCGCCCTGATCGTCGTCAAGATGGCCCTGCGCTTCGGCTTTCCGCTGCTCGGGCTGATCGTCATCGGCCGCGCGGTGGTGCTGTCGATCGGCGGGGATATCGAGCGTTGGCAATTCGCCCTCGGGGCGCTCCTGATCCTGGCGGGCTTCACCTCGAAGCTGGTGCCCCGGCGATGAGCGCCACCGAGAACCGGCCGACGATCTATCTCGATGCCGATGCCTGCCCGGTGAAGGATGAGACCTACCGGGTAGCGGCGCGCTACGGCCTCACCGTCCACGTCGTCGCCAACAGCGTGCTTAACCTGCCGCGCGAGCCCTGGATCGTACGCGTCGTCGTCGGTTCCGCCCTCGACGCCGCCGACGACTGGATCGCGGAGCGGGCCGGGCACGGCAGCATCGTGCTCACCGCCGACGTGCCGCTGGCCGCTCGCTGCGTGAAGGCCGGCGCCACGGTCCTGGCCTTCACCGGCAAGCCGTTCAGCGAATCCTCGATCGGCATGGCGCTGGCCACCCGCGACCTGATGCAGTCCCTACGCGAGGCCGGCACGATCACGGGTGGCCCGGCGCCGTTCTCCCGGGCCGACCGCTCGGCGTTCCTGTCGGCCCTCGACCGGGCGGTGATGCGGATTCTGCGGGACCGGCCCTAGCGCATCGCGCCGGGTATCGGGACCGGCACGATGCGCCGGACCCTCGTCTAGGGTCGCCTGTCACCGAAAGCCGACGGCCACCTCTCGGAACGACCCTTCAGGTTCCTGGCGCGACGCGCTCGCCCGACCATGGCCGCAGCGGCTCCGGGATGCGGAAATCGGCCGGCGGCGCGAAGTCGGAGGCAGCGCCGCGCATACTCCTGGCGCCACGCGGGAAGCCGCTCCGGTCGCCGTAATCGAAGGTCCCAGGGGGTGACAGGCGCTTCTGCCCGATCAGCCCTTGCGCACATATGACGTCGAGGACCGTCACCCCCGCCACGGCGGCGGTCGCGGCGGCGAGGTTCGTGCGCTTCGGGTTGTCGCCTTCGAAGCCGGTCGCCAGTGTGGCGAGGTCCAGCGCGTCGCCGCCGACGCGCCCGATGATCCAGGGCGTCGGATCATGGCTCATGAGGATCGCGACGCCGGTGGCGACCTCACGGACGCCGTAGGCTTGCACCAGCGATTCCCGACCGCGCAGGCCGAGTGCCCGGCACAGGCCGCGCGGGGCCGTCAGCTCCAGGATGCCGAGGCCGATCGAGAACCAGCCGAGCCCGCGCGCCAGCGCGTCGTGTCCGGTCTCGGGACCGCGCCCTGGTGCGCCCCGGGTCGTCTGCGAATGCTGTTTATCGCTCATGGCCGGATCACCACCTTGATGCAGCCGTCCTGCTTGTCGCGGAACACCCGGTACATCTCCGGGCCGTCCTCCAGCCCGATGGTGTGGGTGATGACGAAGGACGGATCGATCTGCCCGTCTTCGATCCTCCGCAGCAGGTCCGGTGTCCACCTGTTGACGTGCGTCTGCCCGGTGCGGACCGTCAGGCCCTTGTTCATCAGCGCGCCGATGGGAAACTTGTCGATCAGGCCGCCATACACGCCCGGGACCGAGAGCACGCCGGCCGGACGGCAGACCATGATCATCTGGCGCAGCACGTGGGCCCGGTCGGTCTCGAGCAACATCGCCTGCTTCGCCCGGTCGTAGACCGCATCGACCGCGCCCGTGGCATGGGCTTCGAGCCCGACCGCGTCGATGCACTTCTCCGGGCCCCTGCCGTCGGTCATGTCGTTCAAGCGGCCGACGATGTTGGATTCCGTGTTGTAGTCGATCACCTCGGCACCCCCGGCCTCGGCCATCCTCAGGCGCTCCGGGACCCGGTCGATCGCGATGACACGCTTTGCGCCGAGCAGGATCGCCGAGCGGATCGCCATCTGGCCGACAGCCCCGCAGCCCCAGATCGCCACCGTGTCGGTTGGCTGGATGTCGCATTGGACCGCGCCCTGCCACCCGGTCGGGAAGACGTCGGACAGGAACAGGAGCTTTTCGTCGGAGATGCCGTCCGGCACCTTGATGTGCGTCGCGTCGGCATACGGCACGCGCAGGTACTCGGCCTGGCCGCCCGCGTAGCCGCCGGTGAGATGGGTGTAGCCGAACAGGCCGGCGGTGGTGTGCCCGAACGCGGTATCGCCGAGCGCCTTGTTGCGGTTGGAGCGCTCACACACCGAGAAGTTGCCGCGCCGGCACTGATCGCACTGGCCGCAGGTGATGGTGAACGGGACGACGATCCGGTCGCCGGGCTTGAGAGCCTTGTTGTCCTTGCCGACTTCGACAACCTCGCCCATGGCCTCGTGGCCCAGGATGTCGCCCGACTTCATGCCGGGCATGAAATGGTCGTAGAGATGCAGGTCCGAGCCGCAGATTGCGCAACTCGTCACCTTGATGATGGCATCCCGCTCGTCCTCGATCTCCGGATCCGGGACCGAATCGCAACGGACGTCACCGGTGCCGTGCCAGACCAGTGCCTTCATGGGGGCGTTCTTCCCGCTTCTGTTCGTCGTCCGATCGGCGTCGGACCGACCGGAACTCCGGCGTTCTTCTGTCCGCGTGCGTCGATTGCCCCCCGGGGCCGGGCGTCACGCCCGCGCCTCGGAAGGCTGAGTCATCAGCCGATCTGCTCGGACTGGGCGCCGCTGTCCGGACGTGCAGGACCGAGCACGGGCTCCTGACCCATCGGCTGGTTCTGCACGATGCTGTACTCGCCCTTGCCGTCGAGGGACGGGCCCTGGGTCCAGCGGCCCTCGGGCGGCGGCGAGCCGTCAGCCGAGGACGAGAAGTAGTTGTAGTTGAACTTCTGGTTCTCCTTCTCCTGCGGGAAGGAGTTCGGGATCGGCAGGGTGCCGGTATGGCCGCCCAGCTCTTCGATCACCGACAGCCATTGCTGCTGGTGCATCGTGTCCCGGGCGATGAGGAAGCTCCACATGTCGCGCATGCCCGGATCGTTGGTCGCGTTGTACAGGCGCACGGCCAGCACCCGGCCGGTGCTCTCGGCGGCGACGTTGCAGTACATGTCGGCGGCGATGTTGCCGCTGGCGTAGATGTGGCTCATGTCGAACGGCAGGCCGTCGGAATTACCCGGGAAAGCCGCCATGCCGGTGGATAGCAGCGTCTTGTGCAGCATCCCCTCAGCGATGTGGCGCGGGTTCTCGCCGCCCATCACGGCGCCGACGATGGCGTCGGCTGCACCTGCCTCTTACACCTTGGTCGGTGCGGTCTCGAGGTTCATCGCCACCGCGGTGGCGAGCATCTCGATATGGCCCAGCTCCTCCGTGGCGGTGTTGAGCAGCATGTCGCGATACTTCGTGGTCGGCGCGCGATTACCCCACGCCTGGAAGAAATACTGCATACAGACCCGGATCTCGCCTTCGATTCCACCGATCGCCTGCTGAAGCATCCGCGCGTAGATCGGGTCTGGGCTGTCGACCTTGACCGGGTATTGGAGACGCTTGTCGAGGTAGTACATGCGGTTTGCTCCTCGCTGCTGATGATGGGCGCCGGCTTTCGGCGCGCAAACTCGTGCGGGCTCGATACCGTCGGGGTATCCCGTCGCGCTATCCGATCAACCGCGTTTGGCGGGAGCGGTTCAGTATTTCTTCCGATCAGGATGCGCTTTTTGCGCCGCGGATGGCGATTTTGAAGAGCGAGAACCAAACGATGTTAGTTTTTTTAGCCAATTGCCGCGCTTAACCCGACATGATGGACCAACATATGTTGTGCCATGCGCCCGGGTTGTTCCCGGCGCCGGGAATAAGCGTGTGGGTATGCCGGCGATAAGGCTGCGGCGAGCTTCGGCCGGTGCTGGTGATCGACGGGAGGGGGCCTTGTCTGCGGACCGGCCCAAGCGTGCGACGCGGCCGGGTCGGCGGTACCCAGTGCCGAACGTTACGCGTCGGGCCCGCGCGCTTGTTTGCCGGCGTCCGACGCGTAGGCGTTGAGGATCGCCGCCAGCAGGCCCGGAAACCGCGCCTCCACCTCGGCGCAGCGCGAGTGGTTGCGCATCTCCACTCCGTGGCGCTCGCTCCGGATCAGGCCCGCCTCACGCAGCACCTTGAAGTGCGCGGACAGCGACGATTTCGGGATGACCCGGTCGCCCAGGGCGGAGACGGCGGAACAGGCTTCGACGCAGCCCGACCGCATGATCTGCGCGTAAATCGCCGCCCGATTCGGGTCGGACAGGGCGTGGAGGATCGCCTCCGGTCGGATGTCCTCGATGGCGGGGTGAAACAGCGGCCTCATGATTTCCGCATGTAGGGTCTTGATCCGCGCACCGTTAGTTCCGAAATTCCGAACTATGGGACTAAGGCGGCCATACCGGCGCCGGTCCCGTGCCGAGGTTAGCACACATGTCGAAGCTCGAGGGCAAGGTCGCCGTGGTCACCGGCGCATCGAAGGGCATCGGGGCCGGAATCGCAACGGCGCTGGCGCGGGAGGGCGCCGCGGTCGTGGTCAATTACGCCAGCAGCCGGGCGGATGCCGAGGCCGTGACCGCGGCCATCAACGCGGAGGGCGGCAAGGCCATCGCGGTGCAGGGCGACGTATCCAAGGCTGCCCAGGCGCAGGGCTTGATCGCGGCCACCGTGACGCAGTTCGGCCGGCTCGACGTGCTGGTCAACAATTCCGGCGTCTACGAGTTCGCCACGCTGGAGGAGATCACGGAGGCGCATTACCGCCGGCTGTTCGACGTCAACGTGCTGGGTGTCCTGCTGACCAGCCAGGCCGCCGCGCCGCATCTCGGCGAAGGCGCGAGCATCATCAACATCTCGTCGGCCATCACCCACGTGCACACGCCCGCCGCCGCGGCCTATGCCGGGACCAAGGGGGCGCTGAACGCGATCTCGGGCGTCCTGGCCAATGAGCTGGCGCCCCGCCGGATTCGCGTGAACGTGGTCAGCCCGGGCTTCGTGGTGACCGAGGGCACGCATACGGCCGGAATCGTCGGCTCCGAGATGGAGGCCGGCTTCATCGCCCAAACGCCGCTCGGCCGCGCCGGACGACCGGACGACATCGCTGGCGTGGTCACGTTCCTGGCCTCCGACGACGCCCGATGGCTGACCGGCGAGGTGATCACCGCCAGCGGCGGGATCCGCTGATCCGCAACGCCCGATTCCGCGTGGTCATCGGCGACGGGGCCGCGCGGGTTCCCGAAACGGTCGTGCCGTAGGCGCACGCCGTTGCCCCGAGGCGGGTATTCCAGGTGATTCGTCTCGACAGCTGGCTTCTGCCGTTCGGGACGATACGCCAAGCCTTGTACGGTGGAGACGGGCACCAGTTCCGGGACAGCACGCCGCCTTATTACGAAGCGCGGGCCGCCCGCTGCCGTGATCGGCGCCGATGGCGCCAAAAAGGGGTGCGTTCCCTGTAGGGCTGCGACGCGGTCCGGATTGCTTCACGATCCGGAACGGCCTTAGACCGAAACGCGGTCGAAGGGAGCGGACGTGTCGGTCCTCCAACGTCACAATGTGCGGGTCGCAGGATCCGGCGAGACTGCCATGGTCTTCGCCCACGGGTTCGGCTGTGATCAGAACATGTGGCGCTTCGTGGCACCTGCGTTCGAGAACCGCTTCCGCACCGTCTTGTTCGACCATATCGGCGCCGGCGGGTCGGATCTGTCGGCCTACGACCCGGTGAAATACGCAACCCTGGCGGGCTACGCCGACGACGTCGTGGCGGTGTCGCGTGCGCTCGGCGTGAGGGGCGGCGTGTTCGTCGGCCATTCGGTGAGCGCGATGATCGGCATCCTCGCCTGGAAGCGGGCGCCAGACCTGTTCGACAGCCTCGTCCTGGTCTGCCCGTCGCCGCGCTACATCGACGACGGCGATTACGTCGGCGGCTTCACTCCGGCGCAGGTGGAGGAACTGCTCGACTTCCTCGACAGCAACCACATGGGCTGGTCGCACACGATGGCCCCAGTGATCATGGGCAACCCCGATCGGCCGGAACTCGGGCAGGAACTCACCAACAGCTTCTGCCGCACGGATCCCGAGATCGCCAAGCGCTTCGCCCGGACCACCTTCACGTCGGACAACCGGGCTGACCTGGATGGCGTCACCGCCCGATGCCTCGTCATCCAGTGCTCGGACGACATCGTCGCGCCGCAGCAAGTCGGCGCGTATGTCCACCGCAAGCTGCCGAACAGCACGCTGGTCCATTTCGAGGCGTCGGGCCATTGCCCGAACCTGAGCGCCCCGGAGGAGACCATCGCGGCGATCGAGGCCTTCGTCCTTGGCGGCTAAGGGCGACGCGCCGCCCTGCGCCCCCGGGCCGGACGTCGACGACCTCGAAGACCTCTTCGAGAACGCCCCGTGCGGCTACGCCTCGGCCCTGCCGGACGGGCGGTTCTCCCGGGTCAACCGGACGCTGGCCAACTGGCTGGGCTATCCGCCCGCGGAACTCGTCGGACGCAGGTTCCTCGATCTGCTGACCATTGCGGGCAAGATCTATTACGAGACCCATTTCGCGCCGCTCCTGCGCCTGCAGGGATCGTTCAAGGAGGTGGCGTTCGATCTGGTGCGCCGCGACGGAACGACCCTGCCGGTCATCGCCAACGCAGTCGTCCGCCGGGACGACGCGGGCGACGTCCGCTTCATCCGGATCACCGCGTTCGATGCCTCGGACCGCCGCCGCTACGAGCGCGATCTCCTGGAGGCCCGCCGCCACGCCGACCAGGCAAGGATCGCCTTGCAAGACCTCAACCTGACGCTGGAGGCCCGGGTGGCGGAACGGGCCCGCGCCCTCGATCGGGCGTGGCGGCTCTCCCCGGATCTGTTGGTGGCGGCGGATGCCGTGGGCGTCGTGACGGCCGTGAATGCCGCCTGGACGACCCTGCTCGGCTGGCAGTCCGCCGATCTCGTCGGGCAAAAAGTCTCCGCGTTCATCCACCCGGACGACCTTGCGGCGGCCCAGGCTGCGCTGGCCGGAATCGTGACGGCTCCCGTGAGTGTCCCGTTCGAGTCCCGCCTGCGGCACGTGGACGGGAGTTATCGCCGCTTCGCCTGGACGGGGGCGTTCGAGGACGGGCAGATCTACGGAACCGGCCGGCATACCACCGCGCAGCACGAGCAGGCCGACGCGCTGCAGCGAGCGGAGGAGGCGCTGCGCCAGTCGCAGAAGCTGGAGGCGGTCGGCCAGCTTACCGGCGGCGTCGCCCACGACTTCAACAACCTGCTGACCATCATCCGCTCGTCAGTGGACTTCCTGCGCCGCCCCGACCTGCCGGCGGAAAGGCGCGACCGCTACATGGATGCCGTGTCCGACACGGTCGACCGCGCCACGAAGCTGACGAGCCAGCTCCTGGCCTTCGCCCGGCGCCAGACGCTCAAGCCCGAGGCGTTCGAAGTCGGCGAGCGCCTGCGCGGCGTGGCCGACATGCTCAACACCCTGACGGGTGCGCGCATCCAGATGCGCACCGACCTGCCGGCCGCACCCTGCTACGTGAAGGCGGATCTCAGCCAGTTCGAGACCGCCTTGGTCAACATGGCGGTCAACGCTCGTGACGCCATGGACGGCGAAGGCACGCTCACGCTCCGGTTGACCTGCGCCAGCGCCCTGCCGCCGATCCGCGGCCACGCGGCCGCCCTCGGTCCGTTCGCGGCAGTGTCGCTCACCGATACCGGGACCGGCATCGCGCCGGACATGCTCAGCCGCATCTTCGAGCCGTTCTACACCACCAAGGAGGTCGGCAAGGGCACCGGCCTCGGGCTCAGCCAGGTGTTCGGGTTTGCCAAGCAATCCGGTGGCGACGTCGCCGTTCACAGCGTCGTCGGCAGTGGCACGACCTTCACGCTCTACCTGCCGGAGATCGACGTCGTGGCGCCGGAGGACCTTGTGGTCCCCTATCTCCGCGAGGGTTTTCCGGCGGGCGGCGGCCAGCACGTCCTGATCGTCGAGGACAATGTCGAGGTCGGGCGCTTCGCCACCCAGATCCTGGAGGATATCGGCTACCGGGCGACCTGGGCGGCCAACGCCGAGGATGCGATCGAGAAGCTCGGGCCGGACGGCGCCGGCTTCGATGTGGTGTTCTCCGACGTGGTGATGCCCGGCATGGGCGGCATCGCGCTTGCGCGGCTGCTCCAGCGCCGGATACCGAACCTGCCGGTGCTGCTGGCGACCGGCTACAGCCACGTCCTGGCCCAGGACGGGCTGCACGGGTTCGAGCTGATCCACAAGCCATACTCGGCCGATCAGCTCGGCCGCATTCTCGGCCGCGTGCTGTCGCCGGCGTTCGGGCAAACGATGACGGAGATCGAGCCGCGAGGGTGACGTTCCGGCTCAGAGACGCGGGCCAGGTCCGACGGCATGCGCCAATCTCCCGCCCGGGTGGCAGCCGAGAACGCGGCACGGAAGTAAGAGCGACGGGCCACAGAGGGCCATACTCATCCACGGATCCCAGGTTTCCGCGGACCCTTCAGCCGCTGCCCCGTCGCGGAGACCATAGTTGCCGGCCAGGCGGGGCAGCCATATGCCGCCCGTTACTGCAAACACCTGGGAAGGGTCGAGACCTGCGCGTCTTGCACTTGCAGATGACGGCAACTGCTTGCCGACGGGATCGGGTGTTCACTGTCTGCCATTGCCTTTGGCCCGCAAGCCTTCGGGAATGTCCCGTCTCTGGACGGGGACAGGAAGATTCCGGGCGCGCCGCATCCTCTGCCCGGAGCGGCGAACCGGAAAGCTTAGCATTCGGGGAGCACGATGCGTGAGGCCGCTCGCTACCGACGTGGAAGCTGGTTCGCCGTAAACACTCGCGTGAACGCGGGGACCGTGAGGCGAGCCTGAGCGTATCAGCGCAACGCCGCAGGCCAAGACTTCGAGCACGATCGATCGACCCCGACGGCAAGCGGTGGGCCGGCCCAGAGGAAAACGGCGGCGCGCGCAAGCGGCCGCGAACACCCGGCGCCTTTGAGGAGCCCGGCTATCCAATCGGAAAGTCCCGATCCGCCCTACGCGTCGTCAGCTGGAACGAGGGTCTTCAACGCCTCGTTGACGCGGTCCTGCCAGCCCGGGCCGTCCTTCTGGAAATGGGCCAACACGGCGCTGTCGAGGCGCAACGTGACCATCTCGCGCGCGCCCGGGACCGCCGTCGGGCGGGGAGCCGACGGCGCGGGTGGTGGAGGAGCAGCGGCGGGCTTGGCGGTCGTGGCGGCTTTGAAAGCCGCCTCGGCGGCCGCGCGCGGATCGGTGAAGCGGCGGCGGTTGCGATCGTCGGCCATCGGCCCTCAGTCCTTCGCGACGGCTTTCTTCGGCGCGGCCTTCTTGGCGGCACCTTTTGCAGTCTTGCTCGCGATCTTGGCGGCGGCCTTGGCTTCCTTCTCGGCAACCTTGGCTTGCACCTCGGCGGCCTTGACCTCGGCCTCGGCCGCTTCCTTGGCGAGACGCAGCGAACGCAGCTTCAGCGTCCGCTCGTCGATCGCCTTGATCGACGCGTGGTGCTCGGCCATCGCCTGCGCGCCCTCGCGGGCCATGCGCTCGGCCCGCTCCGCACGCTCGGCGCGGTTGTCGGCCCGGGTCTTCGCTTCCGCTTCCGCGTCGCGGATGTCCTCGGCCTCGTCGAGGTCGGTCTCAGTCTCGTCGCTCATCCTGTGCCTTTCGCCCCGGTCCAGCGGAACCGCGTCCTGCGCGTCGCGCGCCGGAACGGTCTCTGGAGCGGGTCCGGCCTGTTCGAGGGGTGAAGGGGCAAGGCCGGATGATCCGCCCCGCCGCGCCGTCCTGAGACGACTGTTCGAGGCCGTGATCGCAAAGGCACTAGCACGCTCCCGCGCCGGATGGCGAATCCGGCCTGTTGATCGTGCTCGACAGACGAACGTATTCGTCTCGGATCGTGGAGCGCCTGTTCAATCGAAACCGGCGCCTCTGCCTCGGCGCGCGCCGTCTATTCGCTCTCAGCGCACGCGATAGTTGAGCGGGATCGTCACCGAAAGGCTCGGTTGCGTCACGCCGGGGGGCGCCGGCGGCAGGCCGCCCCGCACCGCCGCCAGGGCGGCGCTGTCGATCTGGCCTACGCCGCTGGACCGGGCGAGGCCCGCGCCCGACACCGCCCCCGAACGCATCACCGTGAACCGGACCATGGCGGTACCTCCGGCGGTGCCGGCGGCGGCGCCTGGATTCATCCGACCATGGATCGCCGCGCTGATCGCTCCGGTCCATTGCCGCAGCGCGCTCGGATCGCTGCCCGCGGCGGCCCGGCCGGCGGCGTTCTGGCGCGATGCCGACGCCGAGTTGCGCGCCTCGGCCCCCTGCTGGGCCTTGGCCTGCTTCGCCTTCGCTTCGCGGGCTGCCTTCTGCTTCGCTTCGCGGATCTCCTCGAGACGCTCCTCGCGCTTCTGCTCGCGCAGCTTCTCTTCGCGGATCTTGCGCAGCTTCGCCTCGCGCTCGGCCTTGATCTTGGCCGGATCCGGCGTCGGCTTCGGCGGCTCCTCGGTCTTGGCGACCTCGGTCGGCGGCGGCGCCAGCGGCTCGGCGGACTCGGCTGTCGAGGTGATGACCTCGCTCTGGGCCTCCACCGGAACGACCTCCTGCGGCGGCTCGGTGACGGCCTCGGTCTCGTCCGGCTTGACCTCGGTCATCTCGGGCGGTGGCGGCTGCACGGCCTCGTCGGGCGGCAGCTCCACCGGCTTCGCCTCCGGAGGCGCGGCCTGGCTCATCTGCTGCTCCGCCGGAGCCTCGGTCGAGGCCTCGGTCATCACCGGCGCCAGATCGATCGAGATCTGCTGCTCGCCGGGGGGCGCCGGCGGTGTCAGCCGATAGAACATCACCGCCACGAGCACGAGCGCGTGCAGCGCGAACGCGACCAGGAAGGCGGCGAGCAGCCCGGTCGGGCGCGGCTCGCCGGGCCCGGCCGACAGATCCGTCGAAGTCAGCGTGCTCATGGATGTCAGCGGGCGGTCTCTGCGGGGGCGGCCGGTGCCGCCGGGGCGGGGCCGCCCGGCGACTGCGCGATCAGCGACACCTTGGTGAAGCCTGCCTGCCCGACGAGGCCCATCACCTGCATGATCTTGCCGTAGGGCACGTCCCGGTCACCCCGGACCAGGATCACCTGATCCTTGTCGGCCGACGCCATCTCGCGCAGGCGCGGAACCAGGCTGTCCATGGTGAACACCTCCTTGGCGATCGACGGGTTGCCGTCCTTGTCGACCGTGACCTCCTGCGGCTTCTTCGACTGCGCGACCTTGGCGGCTGCGGTCTTGGGCAACTGTACCGGCACGCCGGTCGTCATCAGCGGCGCGGCGACCATGAAGATGATCAGCAGGACCAGCATCACGTCGACCATGGGGGTCACGTTGATGTCCGACATCGGCAGGTCGTCGTTGTCGTCATCGTCGCTTGCGCGGGGCGATGCCATCGCCATGGCGGCGTCTCCGAATGAAGGTGTTCGGCCCGGTTCGAGCCAGGGTTCGAGGCGTCCTCGGCCGCAGCACGTCGCCGACCGGTTGGGCGCCTTGGATCAGGGGCGGCGCGCCGGGCCCGCTCGCGAAGGGCCCCTGCGCCGCAGGAGACCTACTCGGCGGCTGCGCGGTGCTGTCCGGCCCCCGTCCGCTCGCGGGCGAGGCGATCGCCCAGCAACGAGATGTAGGACGTGAAAGAGCTCTGGATGCCGCCGATGTCGCCCGCGAGCTTGTTGTAGGCCATCACGGCCGGGATCGCGACGACCAGGCCGATGGCGGTGGCGAACAACGCCTCGGCGATGCCGGGGGCGACGACGGCGAGCGAGGTGTCCTGGCTCCGTGCGATCGACGAGAAGGAGTTCATGATGCCCCAGACCGTGCCGAACAGGCCGACGAACGGGGCTGTCGAACCCGAGGTTGCCAGCAGCGACAGGCCGGTGCGCAAACGCTTCACCTCGAGGCCCAGCGCGCCGCGCATGGCCCGCTCGATCCGCTCGCGCCGCTCGGCCCGGGTCTCCGTCGGGTCCTGGTCGCGCCACGCATCGATGGCGGCCTTCACGACGTGGCCAGTCAGGCCCTTGTGATTGCCGTCGAGGCTGCCACCGGACCGCACCAGCTTCTCGAACGCCTTCGCCTGACGCCGGGCCGCGGAGAGCCGGATGATCTTCTCGAACACCACCGTCCAGCACGCGATCGAGGCGATGACCAGCAGGATCATCACGCCCTTCACGATCGGGTCGGCCTGCAGGAACAGGCCGAGGAACGAGAAGTCGTGGGCGACCTCGGTCGGGGCTTGTGTCGGGTCCATCGCGGGCTCCTGGGATCGTGGTGTCACGCGGCCGGGGGCCGCCATCGCATCGAGGGGCGGCGAAAGCCGCTGGCCGTCCGGCGGCGCGCCGCCGGGCGGTGTGGTCGAACAGACCCTTATGGCGCCCGCATCAACGGTCGAAGGCGAGGCCGGCCTTGCTCTCGGTCTCAGTCCGCTCCAGGCATGCCTCGCGGGCGGCATCGCCGCCATCGCAGGCCAGAACGTCGTTCAGCAGCACTCGTCCGACCTTGCCGCAGGCGATGCCCGGGAAGTCGAAGATCTTCACGATGGTCTTGCGGGCCGGCAGGGGGCCGAGTTCCACCGCGACGCGCTTCTGGGCGACGCCTTCGGGATCGAACGCGAACAGGTCGACCTTGTACGATTTGAGGCCAACGCCCTTGGCATTGTCGACCACCATGGTCACCCGGCAGGCCTCGCCCGCGGTCTCCAGCTTGTTGAGTTGCAGCTTCAGCGGCGTCTTATCGGCGCCGGCGTCCTGCGCCAGCGCGGAGGCGACAAGGAGCGCTGAGAGTGCGAAGCACGCGGCCGTATCGAGGGCGATCCGACCGATCCGTCGGCGGTACAGTGGGACGCTCAAGGCAAGCACCAGGCTGATTTCCTCTTTTCTCAGGGTCGGCTGTCGCCGGACCAGACCGTCGAAGCGGCCGACTCAGTGAAGCACGACCCGCCGCGGGCAGGCTGCCGGCGCTAGGCGCTCCGCCGCCGCGTCGAGGGTCGCCACGGCGGCACGGACCGCCTCGACCAGGCGGGGCGCCGCTTCCCGCCCCGTGATTTCGGCGGCGGCCTCTTCAAGTTCCGCCCAGAGCCGACGTCGTCCACGACCGATTAGGGCGACCAGGGCGCATTCGTGGCCGGTGACCCGGCAACAGCTCGCAGGCATGAAGGACCAGTCGTCCTCGCGCTCCGCCCGGAGCGCACGCACAATCGCAACCACGCTCGCGACGAAACGGCAGCCTTCCGTTGCGCCAAGCAGCTGCTCCGCGCCGTCGTAGGCGGCATTCCAGCAGGCGATGTCGCTGGTCATATATCCGGCCGCGACGAACCGAGCGACCGACAGGGCCAGGATATCGGCCTCATCGCCGCACACGTCGGCGACCCGCTGCATTGCCGCATGACTGGCCGGTGTCGAAGGCGCGCTCATTGGGACTCCGCTCCGTCCCGTCGGGTTCGGGAACTTCCGGCGAGTGTCCGCCCGAACCGGACGATCACCAGTCGGGGCAGTAGCTATGGGCGCTTCCTGGATCAAGGCCCGACGAGAAAATCAGAGCAGTTCCAAACTGTTAGTTGGAAGCGTGGCCATTCTCGGACTTGCTGGAATATCCCGGCTTAATCTGCCGAAAGGTCCCAATTCCTCGATTGTTTTCGCGGTGTACCTCTCCTTCCCACGGGGAAATTTCTCGGTTCCCTTGATGGGGTTGGCGCGCTTGGCCATATCCGATTTACCGGCGGCGTTCCGCCCGGCGGAGCGCTGTCCCGGACGGGCTCCATGGAGTCGAGGTGCTCGGAGATCCGCGGGCTGCGGCTAGCCCTCGTGTCGGAGGCCTCGCTGTGAGGATGGCGGCCGCGATGACTCGACCCTCGCCTTTCGGGCACCCGTTCCTGCTCGGCTTCGACGAGATCGAGCAGGCGCTCGACCGGGTCGCCAAGGGCGCCAACGACGGGTATCCCCCCTACAATATCGAACGGTTGCCCCGCACGGAGCGCGAGCCCGAACGCTTGCGCATCACGCTCGCGGTGGCTGGCTTCACCCAGGATCAACTCGACGTGACGCTCGAGGAAAATCAGCTGGTCGTCCGCGGCCGGCAGGTGGACGAGCGTGAGCGGCACTTCCTGCACCGTGGCATCGCGGCGCGGCAGTTCCAGCGGACGTTTTTGCTGGCCGACGGCATGGAAGTGCTGGGGGCAGATCTCGCCAACGGCCTGCTCTCCATCGATCTCGTCCGCCCGGAGCCCGACCGGATCGTGCGCAAGATCGATATCGGCGCGCGTGGCTAGTGCAACGGCGATCGCGGGTGCGGCGTGAACGCAGCCCGGCGATGCCCGCGGTCGATTGATTGGCCGCCGAAACACACCACATCAGGATGGAACCACCGGTGCCTCCGGGACCGGAGGTAGACGCTCTGCCACCCTAGGAGGGCTAAACATGACGAACTTGAACGCATCGCCCCTCACCCCCGCCGATCTCGACCCGACCGAGTTCAACCCGGCAGATCTCGCGGCGCTCGGCGAGGGCCATATCGCCTACGTTCGCCCGATACGTTCCGATGAGGTCCGTCGCCTGTTCCCGCAGGCTCCGGAACTGATGCCCGGCCTCGACCTGTTCGCACTCCTCTCGGCGAGCGGCGAGCCGATCATGCTGGCCGATTCCCGCGACGTGGTGCTGGCCAATGCCGTGGCCCAGGATCTCCACGCCGTCAGCCTGCACTGACGCCGGGCAGACCGTCTTCGGTCAGCTGATTGCTGCCACCGCCGCCACGAGCCGCGCAATGTCCTGCGGTCGTGACAGGCGGTGGTCTCCGTCCGCGATCAGCGTGAGCACGGTACCCTCGGCGGGAAGGCGGCTCACCGTTTTCAGGGCGTGCTGGTACGGCACGTCCCGGTCGCGCATCCCCTGCAGGATGTGGACGGGGCAGGCAGGGTCGAAGGGGTGCTCGAGCAGCCTGTTGCTCCGGCCGTCCTCGATCAGCGCCAGGGTGATCGGATCTGGCTCCGGCGCATAGTCGCTTGGCCTCCGGAGCACGCCGTCTCGCGTCAACGCTGCGCGGGCGGGCCCGTCGAGATTGGACCAGATCAGATCCTCGGTGAAGTCCAGGGCCGGTGCGATCAGCACCAGTGCCGCAGTCGTCTGGCCGCGTGCGGCGCGGTCGCGGGCGGCCAGGCTTGCGATCCAGCCGCCCATCGACGAACCGACCAGGATCGGCGGCTCGGGCACGTAGGCCGACAGGACGGCTTGCGCGTCCTCCAGCCAGGACGAGATGGTGCAGTCGGCGAAGGTGCCGCCGGAGGCGCCGTGGCCGGCATAGTCGAACCGCACCAGGGCGCGCTTTTCCTCGGTGGCCCACGCGTCCAGGGCCGCGGCTTTTGTGGCGGTCATGTCGGAGCGGAATCCCCCGAGCCAGACCACCGGGGGCCCGGCGCCTTCTCGAACCCGCACGGCGATCTTGCGTGCTGCGTCACCTTCACCGACGCTGATGAAGGTCGGCCCTGTATCGGTCATCGATCTCTCCGGTAGGCCTATCTCGGGCTTGAAGAAGTCCATCCCTGACCGGATCGGCTTCAACCTGCGTTTACCAGACCGTAAAGCGCGACCGCGATGCTGGGGCAATGGGTACCAGCATGTTGCAGATGCCGGCGGGAGGCTTGCGTCTCCACGCCGAACGAGCGCGGATGGGTGATGTGACGCGCGGCCTGACGGGCTTCCCCGCCGAAATCGATGTCCTTGCGGGCGCCCGCGTCCTGCAGATCATCCCGGAACTCGATGCCGGTGGCGCCGAGCGGACGACCGTCGACGTGGCCGGCGCCTTGGCCGCAGTGGGCGCCCGGGCCCTGGTCGCCACCGAGGGCGGCCGCCTCATCGGCGAGCTTCAGGCGAAGGGCGGGCATTGGCTCCGTTTCCCGGCCGCGTCGAAGAATCCGGTCGGCATGGCGGTGAACGTCGTGCGGCTGATGGCGCTGTGTCGGCGAGAGGGCGTGCAGATCGTCCACGCCCGGTCGCGGGCGCCGGCCTGGGTCGCGCTCGGGGCCGCACGCCGGCTCGGCCTGCCGTTCGTCACGACCTACCATGGCAGCTATTCCGGCCGGACCGGCGTGAAGGTGCTGTACAATTCCGTGATGGCCCGGGGCGACGTGGTGATCGCCAACTCGCGCTACACCGCCGACCTGATCCATCGCCTGCACGCCGAGCAGGCCGGCGATCGCGTGCGGGTCATCCACCGGGGCACGGATCTCGCGGTGTTCAATCCGGTGGCGGTGGGCGCCGGACGGGTCGAGGCGCTGCGTCGGGCCTGGAACGTGGCACCCCACGAGCGGGTGATCCTGCTCGCTGCCCGCCTGACCGCCTGGAAGGGGCATCGGGTGCTGATCGACGCCGCGGCGCAGATGCGGGATCGGGGCGTGCCGGACCTCGCGGTGGTGCTCGCCGGAGACCCGCAAGGCCGGACGTCCTACGAGCGCGAGCTTGATGCGCTGATCGCCGCCCGCGGCCTGGGCGGCATCGTGCGCCGGGTCGGCCACTGCACCGATATGCCCGCGGCGTTCCGCGCGGCGTCCGTGGTGGCCGTCCCATCGGTGGAGCCGGAGGCGTTCGGCCGCTCGGCCGTGGAAGCCCAGGCGCTGGGCACGCCTGTGGTCGTCTCCGATCTCGGCGCGGTCCCCGAGACGGTGCTGGCGCCGCCGGACGTCGCGTCCGGCCAGCGGACCAGCTGGCGGGTGCCACCCGGCGATGCCGGCGCCCTCGCCGCAGCCCTCACCGAAGCCCTGTCTCTGGGTGCCAGTGCCCGCGATGCGCTGGTCCGGCGCGGGCGCGCCCATGTGGAGGCGAATTTTTCGCTGGAGCGCATGGCCGGCGACACCCTGGCCGTCTACGCCCAGCTGCTGGGGCGGCAGAGCTGAGAAACCCGCGCCTTTGGGCACGGTGGGCCGGCCAGACGACCACGGGGTGCCGATTATTTCACCGACCACGCCGGCGACCCGTTGACTCTCTTGGAGCTTCCTCCAACGTAGTAGGTCCGGGACAGACCGGAACGGCTGGCGGTCAGGGGATCCACGGAACGGGTCGCCAGATCCGCCGTTTCGTCGTTGCAGCAGGAGACCGAAGCCATTCGTAGACCGATGAGAGCCATGCCGGCCCCGCAGAAGGACGGGCCGCGCGCCAACCGCGACATTCGCGGGGTGCGGGAAGTGCAGCTGATCGACGATACCGGGCAGAACCGCGGCGTCGTCCCCTTCTTCGACGCGCTGACTCTCGCTGAGGAGGCCGGCCTCGATCTCGTGGAGATCGCGCCGAACTCGGTGCCGCCCGTCTGCAAGCTGCTCGATTACGGGCGCTTCCGCTTCAACGAGCAGAAGAAGCAGAACGAGGCGCGCAAGCGGCAGAAGACCGTCGAGGTCAAGGAGATCAAGCTCCGCCCCGGCATCGACAAGCACGATTACGATACAAAGATGAAGTCGGTTCATCGCTTCTTCGAGGAAGGCGACAAGGTCAAGGTGACCCTGCGCTTCCGCGGTCGTGAGATGGCTCACCAGGATATCGGTCTGCGCCTCCTGGAGCGCGTGAAGAACGAGACGGCCGAGATCGCCAAGGTGGAGAGCGAGCCGATGCTCGAAGGCCGCCAGATGATCATGATCCTCGCGCCGCGCTGATCCGCTCGGCCACAGCGATTTACGCCGCCTCCTGACCCGGGGCGGCGTTCGTATTTGTAGCGCTTCCGCAAAGCGGCGGAGGCGACTATCTCCTGACTATGGCCCTCGCTCCCGAAGAGATCGAACGCTACGCCCGTCACCTTGTCCTGGCCGAGGTCGGTGGCCCCGGGCAGGCACGCCTCAAGGCGGCCCGGGTGCTGGTGATCGGGGCAGGGGGGCTCGGCGCGCCGCTGATCCAGTATCTTGCGGCCGCCGGCATCGGCACGATCGGCATCGTCGACGACGACACCGTCTCGCTGTCGAACCTGCAGCGCCAGGTCATTCATGGCACGCCGGATCTCGGCCGGCCGAAGGTCGCGAGCGCGGTCGACGCGGTCGAACGCCTCAACCCGCACGTGGCGGTGGTCCCGCATCCGTTCCGCATCACGCCGGACAATGCCGTCGACCTGATCGCGGGCTACGACCTCGTCGCCGACGGCTCCGACAACTTCGCCACCCGCTACGCCGTCTCGGATGCCTGCTTCCACGCGCGGCGACCGCTGGTCACGGCGGCGCTCGGCCGGTTCGACGGCACGCTCACCACGATCCGGGCGCATGAGTCCGATCCGGACGGCAAGCCGAACCCGACCTATCGCTGCCTGTTCCCGAACCCGCCGCCGCCCGGCAGCGTGCCGGCCTGCGCCGAGGCCGGCGTGCTCGGGGCGCTGGCCGGCGTGATGGGCTCGCTGATGGCCATGGAGGTGATCCGCGCCGTGGCCCAATTCGGCGAACCGCTGGTCGGGCGCCTGCTCATGGTGGACGCCCGCTCGATGCGATTCGAGACGCTGCGCTACGGCTGGGACCCGGACAATCCGCTCAGCGGCACCGCGGCCTCAGCCCAATAGGGCACCCGGCGGCATCCACGGGCCCTCGGCCTCCTGCTTGCCGAGGCAGCACTTCTTGAACTTCTTGCCCGAGACGCAGGGACACGGATCGTTGCGCCCGACATCCTTCAACGGATTGCGCTGCGGCTCGCCGGCGCCCTCCGCGGTCCAGTCGAGCGCCTCGACCGGATCGTCGAGATAGCCGTACTGGTAGGGCCCGAGCCGGTCCCGGTCCTCCGGCTTGGTCTCGGCCTTGCGCAGCGCCTCCTTGAACCAGGCCGCGTCGCTGATCTCGTCGGTGATCCGCCCGTCCGCCCGAGCCGCCGCGGCACGCGGGGCGAGATCGCGAAAGCCCAGATGTGCGATCGCCTCCTCCCAGCCGACCCAGGCCGGTCCCTCCTCGACGGCCGCCTGCGCGTCGTCGAAGCGGACCAGCAGCGCGTGCATCGCGTCGCGGTCGATCCGGCCCTCCAGGGTCAGGAAGGTGCAGGCCGACAGCAGCGCCATGCGGGTGAGGTCATCGACCGTGCTGTCGAGGATCAGCCGGAACAGCGGCAGTTGATCGCCGTCGAACAGGCTCGCCACGACCTTGGAGAGCGTCGCCGTCACGGCGTCGCCCAGGATCGCGTCGAGCGTTTCCTCGTCCTGCCGGAGGAGCTTGAGGAGCGGCGCGAGGGCGCGCGTATCCCGGGCATGCGCCAGGACGTGCACGCCCCAGAACAGGAGGTTGGCGTCCTCCGGCGAGATCTCCCGCCCCTCGGCCGCGGCTTCGAGCAGCGGCAGAGTCGCATCGGCGATCTCGGCCGGATGTCCGAGCGCTTCCCGCAGCGCCTTGGTCGGCAGGTGCTCGGACGCCGCCAGGTCCTCGATGAGCGCTGCGATCCGGTTCATGCCGTTTTCCTTAGGACCGCAGGGTCGCGCCGGTCCGGCGCGAGACTTCCGTGACGATCTTGGCGCTCACCGCCTCGATCTCGGCATCGGTGAGGGTGCGCTCCACCGGCTGCAGGCGAACCGCGATGGCCACCGACTTGGACCCGTCCGGCACGCCGGTCCCCTCGTAGAGGTCGAAGACCTCGACGCCGGTGACCAGCTTGCGCTCCGCCCCTTGCGCCGCCTTGACGATGTCGCCTGCCGGGACGTCGCGGCCGACCAGGAAGGCGAAGTCCCGGGACAGCGGCTGGAACTCGGAGAGGGCCAGAGCGGGCTTGGCCTTGGTCGGCTTGTGCTTGGGCAAAGGCAGGGCGTCGAGCACGATCTCGAACGCCACCAGGCTGCCCTTGAGGTCGAGGGCCTGCAGGGTCCGCGGATGGACCTCGCCGAACCAGCCGATCTCGGATTTCGGCCCGAAGCGCAGCGTGCCCGAGCGTCCGGGGTGGAGCCAGGTCGGGCCGCCTGCCGTAACCTGGAGGCCGCCGGTCGGCACGCCGAGGGCGCCCAGCAGGGCGAGGGCGTCGGCCTTCGCGGCGAAGACGTCCACCGTCCCGGCCGAGCCGTCCCAATGGCGCCCGGCACCCGTCAGGGTTGCGCTGCCGCGACGCACTGCGGCGGCGCGGATGCTCTGCCCTTCCGGCTCGTCCGAGGCGAAGCACTGACCGACCTCGAACAGGGCCGCATCCGGATAGCCGCGGTCGGCGTTGCGCTGCGCCGCCCGCAGCAGACCCGGCACCAGGCTCGGGCGCATGTCCGACAGTTCGGACGCGATCGGGTTGGCGAGCACGAGGTCGGCGCCGCCCCCGCCGAACAGCTCGGCATCGGAATGCGGGACGAAGGACCAGGTCACCGCTTCCATCAGGCCGCGACTCGCCAGGGCCCGCTTGGCCGTCCGGGTGCGCTTCTGCATCACCGTGAGCAGCGGCCGGCCGATCCCGGCAATCCGCGGCAGCGGCTTCGGCTCGATCCGGTCCAGGCCGGCGATACGGATGACCTCCTCGACCAAGTCGGCCTTGCCCTCGACATCGGGCCGCCAGGACGGTGTCAGGACCTCCACCCGGTCGCCGGTGCCGGAGATTTGGAAACCCAGCGTCTCCAGGATCAGCTTGATCTCGGTCTGCGGCAGTTCGATGCCGGCCAGGCGCCGCACCTCGGTCCACGGGAAATCGATGATCCGCTCCGATTCCGGGGGCTCGCCGGCGATCGTCGCCTGGGAGGGCGTGCCGCCGCACAGATCGACCACGAGGCGCGTGGCGAGGTCCAGGCCGGGGAGCGTGAAGGCCGGGTCGACGCCGCGCTCGAACCGGTAGCGCGCATCGGTGATGATGCCGAGCCGGCGCCCGGACTGGGCGATGTTGGCCGGGTCCCACAGCGCCGATTCAATCAGCACGTCCGTGGTGGACTCGTCGCAGCCGGAGGCCTGGCCACCCATGATGCCGGCTATCGATTCGACGCCGGCTTGATCGGCGATCACCACGGTGTCGTCGGTGAGCGTGTAGGTCCGTCCGTCGAGCGCCAGGAGGCTTTCGCCTCCGTGGGCCCGCCGCACCGTCAGGTTGCCCGAGACCTTGGCGGCGTCGAACACGTGCAGCGGCCGGCCGCGATCGAAGGTGACGTAGTTGGTGATGTCCACGAGGGCGTTGATCGGTCGAAGACCGATCGCCCGCAGCCTGGCCTGCATCCAGGCCGGCGACGGACCGTTCTTCACGCCGCGCACGAGTCGAAGGGCGAAGAGCGGGCAAAGTCCGCGATCCTCCGGCGCGAGGGCCAGGTCGACCTCGACCGGGCAGGGACCTTCGCCGCGCACGCCCGGCGCGGCCTCGTGCTTGAGGCTGCCGATCCCGGTCGCCGCGAGGTCGCGGGCGATGCCGTGCACCGAGGTGCAGTCCGGACGGTTCGGCGTCAGGTTGATCTCGATGACCGCATCGTCGAGCCCGGCATAGAGGGCGTAGCCCTGGCCGACCGGCGCATCGGCCGGGAGTTCGAGGATGCCATCATGGTCCTCGCCGAGTCCGAGTTCCGCCCCCGAGCACAGCATGCCGTGGCTCTCGACGCCGCGGATCGTGCCGACCGAGAGGGTGATCGCCTTCCCGGGCACATAGGTGCCGGGCGGCGCGAACACCGACACGAGACCCGCGCGTGCGTTCGGCGCACCGCAGACCACCTGGATCGGCACGCCCGCCCCGGTCTCGACGGTGCAGACCCGCAGACGGTCGGCGTTCGGATGCTGCTCGGCTGTCAGGATCCGGGCGACGACGTAGGGCTTGAGCGCGGCCGCCTTGTCCTCGACGCCCTCGACCTCGAGGCCGATGCGCGTCAGCGTCTCGGTGATGGTGTCGAGGGAAGCCTCGGTGTCGAGGTGGTCCTTGAGCCAGGAGAGGGTGAATTTCATCGATCGTAACCTCTTGGCTCAGGAGAGCCGGGCTTTCGTTATGAGGAGGATAGCCAGCTTGCGGCGCTGGTCGTCGCCCAGGGACTCAAGGGCCTCCACGGCCTCTCGGGCGCGAGCCATCGAAACAAAGACCGTGGGAGACGGTGTAATAGACAGTGCTCACGGCACGTCGCAGCGGTGCCGTGCGCAAGTTCATCCGACCGCTCTGGTGGGCTGGCATTTCGGCCACTTCAAGAAGATCGGAGATGATGGAATTGCCGAGACGCGGCATTACGGATCTCCGCGCTCGCACTCGTCATCATGGTCCCCCCCAAACCTCTCCCTACCCCGTCAGACCGCCGATCAGGCTCGGCACGTCGAGCGGCCGGAAACCGTAATGGTCCAGCCAGCGGACATCCGCCTCGAAGAACGGACGCAGGTCCGGCATGCCGTACTTGAGCATGGCGATGCGGTCGATGCCGACCCCGAACGCGAAGCCCTGCACCGCGTCCGGATCGAGGCCGCAATTGCGCAGGACGTTCGGGTGGACCATCCCGCAGCCCAGGATCTCCAGCCAGTCGTCGCCCTCGCCGAAGCGAATCTCGCCGCCCTTGCGGGAGCACTGGATGTCGACCTCGGCCGACGGCTCGGTGAACGGGAAGAACGATGGGCGGAAGCGCATCTTCACCCCATCGACCTCGAAGAACGCCTTGCAGAACGCCTCCAGCACCCATTTCAGGTTCGCGATGTTGGCTGCCGTGTCGATCACCAGGCCCTCGACCTGATGGAACATCGGCGTGTGCGTCTGGTCGGAATCGTGCCGGTAGGTCCGGCCCGGGATGATCACCCGGATCGGCGGCGTCTGCGACCGCATCGTGCGGATCTGGACGGGTGACGTGTGGGTGCGCAGCACCTTGCGCTTTCCGGCATGGTCGGCCGCCAGGAAGAAGGTGTCGTGCATCTCGCGCGCCGGGTGGCCGGGCGGGAAGTTGAGCGCCGTGAAGTTCAGTTCGTCGGTCTCGATATCGGGGCCTTCCGCGACGGCGAAGCCCATGTCGGCGAAGATCGCCGTGATCTCGTCGATCACCTGGGTGATCGGATGGATCCGGCCGCGGACCTCCGGGGCGTCCCGCAGCGGCAGCGTCACGTCCACCCGCTCGGAGGCGAGGCGAGCCTCCAGCGCGGCTTCCATCAGGACGGTCTTGCGAGCGGTGACGGCGCCCTGGATCCGGTCGCGCAGGCCGTTGATCAGGGGCCCGCGCTCCTTGCGCTCGTTCGGCGTCATCGCGCCCAGCGTCTTCAGCAGGTCCGAGACGCTGCCCTTCTTGCCCAGTGCGGCGACGCGCACCGCGTCGAGCGCCGCCTCGTCGGAGGCCGCCGTCACCTGAGCCAGGAGGTCGCGTTCGAGGGTATCAAGATCGGTCATCGCTGCCTTCGAGCAGGGTTGTCGGAGCCGCCGTCGCGGCGTGCTCTCGCGCGTTGTTCGCCGTCGCGCAAGCGCGCGCGTGGCCGGGCCGCGCCCCGGGAACGCAGAAGGCGCGACTCTCGGGGGAGAGCCGCGCCTTCCTGTGTCTCGCCGAGGGCCTGAAGTCAGGCGGCCTTGGCGGTGGTCTCGGGGAGGGCGGCCTTGGCCTTCTCGACCACGGCGGCAAAGCTCGCCGGCTCGTGGATCGCCAGCTCCGACAGCGCCTTGCGGTCGACGATGATGCCGGACTTGGCAAGACCGTTGATGAAGCGCGAATAGGTCAGGCCATGCTCCCGGACCGCCGCGTTGAGGCGCTGGATCCAGAGGGCGCGGAACGTGCGCTTCTTATTCTTGCGGTCGCGATAGGCATACTGCATGCCCTTCTCGACCGCCTGTTTGGCGATGCGGATGGTATTCTTGCGCCGGCCGTAATAGCCCTTGGCGGCCTTCAGAACTTTTTTGTGCTTCGCGTGACTGGTCACGCCGCGTTTGACGCGGGCCATCGGTTATCTCCTGGTTTCGACGAAAGACAGTGGCAACGGGTGTCGAAGGCTTACCGTGCGTTCGGCAGGAAGTACTTCTTCACGTTGGCGGCATCGCCCTCGAACAGGGTCGTGGTGCCGCGCAGGTTGCGGATCTGCTTGGTCGTCCGCTTGATCATCCCGTGGCGCTTGCCGGCCTGGGCGTACATCACCTTGCCGGTGCCGGTGATCTTGAAGCGCTTCTTGGCGCCTGATTTGGTCTTCAGCTTGGGCATTTGGCTCTCCGTTGCGCGAAAATTCCTCCGGGCCGACCCGTGAGGGTCGGATGAGGTGTGCGCGATGATGCTTCTGGTGGAGCAGCACGAGCCGCCACGGCAGCCCTATCGGCCGGGCGGTTCGACGCGGGGCGGCTTATGACAGAAACGCGAAGCCACGGCAACGGCTTCGGTGGCATCGGGGTGCGCCGCAGCCGAAGCCCGAGGGTGGGCGCGCATCGGGGAATGCGGGGACAGCTTCCGCGCTGCACAAAAGTTATCGAGACAACCTGCAGGCGCAGGAACCATAACCTTGGCCGTCGGTTTCATTCATGTCCCGCTCAGGCCGGCAGGGTTAGATCTTTCGCCAAAGTCGGCCAACCAGGAGACACTTCGTGCGCATTGCCCAAATCGCTCCGTTGTCGGAGGCCGTCCCTCCGAAGTTCTACGGCGGCACCGAGCGCGTCGTCAGCTGGATCACGGAAGAACTGGTCCGCCAGGGCCACGACGTCACCCTGTTCGCCAGCGGCGATTCGGAGACGTCGGCCAAGCTTGCGGCCTGCACGCCCGAAGGCCTGCGTCTGCTCGGTTACCGGGATCACACCGCCAGCCACCTGGCTATGCTGCATCAGGTCCATCGCCGGGCGCACGAGTTCGATATCCTGCACTTCCACATCGATCTGCTTCAGTATCCGATGTTCGAGGATCTGAACCACAAGTGCATCACCACGATGCATGGTCGTCTCGACGTTCCGGACTTCATGCCCGTCTACCGCACCTTCACCGGCATGCCGCTCGTGTCGATCTCCGACAACCAGCGCGAGCCGATGCCGCCGAACGTCAACTGGCTGGCCACGATCCATCACGGCCTGCCGTCGCAGAACTGCCCGTACACCCCCGAGGCCGCCGGCGGCTACCTGGCGTTCCTGGGTCGCATCTCTCCGGAGAAGCGCCCCGACCGTGCCATCGAGATGGCGATCCGTTCGGGCACGCCGCTCAAGATCGCCGCCAAGGTCGATAAGGCGGACCAGGATTACTGGGACGAGGTCATCGAGCCGATGACCCATCACCCGCTGGTCGAGTACATCGGCGAGATCAACGAAGAGCAGAAGAAGGCCTTCCTCGGCAACGCCCTGGCGCTCGCCTTCCCGATCGACTGGCCGGAGCCCTTCGGCCTCGTCATGATCGAGGCGATGTCGGCCGGAACCCCGGTGATCGCGTTCCGGAACGGCTCCGTGCCTGAGGTGATCAAGGACGGTGTCAGCGGCGTGCTCTGCGAGACGATGGACGACGCGGTGAACGCGGTGGCCAAGGTCAAGACCATGAGCCGCGAGGGCGTGCGCCGCCACTTCGAAAGCCAGTTCACCGCTGAGTGCATGGTCAAGAAGTATGTCGCCGCCTACGAGGAGCTTCTGTCCCGGGGCGCCGACGTGATCCAGATGCAGAAGTCCGGGTTCCAGCCGCATTACGGCGACGTCAACGGCTCCGCGCGTCCGGCCATCTCGGTCGCCGCGATGCCGGCCTAAGATTCGGCATCGGGCTTGCGAGGAACGGCCAGCCCGGCCTAGCGTCGCAAAGGCGCCTCATCCGAATGGTCACGAGGGCCGCCGCATCAGTACCGATGCGGCGGCTCTCTCGATTCGTACCCCTCACACGCACTCGGAGACGTTCTGCATGGCGGCGGAGAATACGGCGGCCCATGATGCGACCGCGCGGACACAGGGCGGCACCGTCTCGGTGACGCCCGGCTTCCAGGACGCTGACGATGTGCTGCCGACCTACCACATCGAGGCCCACACCTCGTTGGTCGAGCGCCCGCTGCGGGCCCTGAAGTTCGGCGAGGCGTTCGGGGTCCTGGACTCCTACGGGGATATCGGCGTCCAGCCCGGGCCGGAGGGCCTGTACTTCCAGGACACCCGGTATCTGTCCCGCCTCGAGCTCACGGTGGAGGGCCAGCGTCCGCTGATGCTCTCCTCGGTCATGCAGGACGACAACGGCGCTCTGAGCGTCGACATGACGACGCCCGACATCCGCCTCGACGCCCACGACGAGACCTCGATCCCGCGCGAGACCATCGCGATCGAGCGCACCAAGTTCCTGTTCCGGGGCGCCTGCTACGACCGCATCGGCCTGCGCTCGTTCGATTCGAAGCATCGGCGCCTGCGCATCGCCATCACGTTCGATGCCGATTACCGCGACCTGTTCGAAGTGCGCGGCACGGACCGCAAGGAGCGTGGCAAGCGCGGCGTGCTGGTCGCGAGCGACCGGGAAGTGCAGTTCCGCTACGTCGGGCTCGATGAGATCGTGCGGACGACCTCGCTCCACTTCGGCCCGAAGCCGGACGTGATCGAGCCGGGCCGCGTCGCCTTCGACGTGTCCCTGCCGCCGGAGGGCCGTGCTTCCCTGTTCATCCGCGTGGCCTTCGAAGCCCACCGGGCCTTCACCAAGCCCCCGGGTGCCGAGATGGTCGGCGAGGACGCGGCCGCCAAGCTGACCCTGGCGGCCAATGTCGGCGGCGCCCGTCGCGAGCCGAAGGACCTCGCCGAGGGCATGATCTTCGCCCGGGCCTATCGCGATTCGCGCCGGGACCTGCGCGAGCTGACGGCGGGGATCACCACGATCATCTCGTCGAACGACCAGTTCAACGAGGGCCTGTGCCGGGCCACGGCCGACCTCTACATGCTGGCGAGTCGCACGCCGGAGGGGATCTACCCGTTCGCCGGGATCCCATGGTACTCCACTGTGTTCGGCCGCGACGGCATCATCACCGCCATGATGGCGCTGTGGATCGATCCGAAGTTCGGCCGCGGCGTCCTGCGCTACCTCGCGGCGACCCAGGCCCGGGCGGTCGATCCGGCAGCCGATGCCCAGCCCGGCAAGGTACTGCACGAGACCCGCCGGGGTGAGATGGCGATGCTCGGCGAGGTGCCCTTCCGTCATTACTACGGCACCATCGACGGCACGCCGCTCTTCGTGATGCTGGCCTGGGAGTACTACGCCGTCACGGGCGATCTCGAGACCATCCGGGCGATCTGGCCGTCCCTGGAACTCGCCCTCGAATGGATGGACCGGTACGGCGATCGCGACGGCGACGGCTTCGTCGAATACGCCCGCGACACCGACAAGGGCCTCGAGAACCAGGGCTGGAAGGACAGCCACGATTCGATCTTCCACACCGACGGCCAACTCGCCAAGGGGCCGATCGCGCTGTGCGAGGTGCAGGGCTACGTCTACGCCGCCAAGAATGGCATGGCCAAGCTCGCGGCTTTGCTCGGGCACGATCCGATGGCCGAGCGCCTGTCGCACGAAGCCACCGCCCTGCGCGAACGCTTCGACGCCGCGTTCTGGAACGAGGAGATCGGGACCTACGCACTAGCGCTGGACGGCTCCAAGAAGCAGTGCGCCGTGCGCTCGTCGAATGCCGGGCACGCGCTGTTCACTGGAATCGCCAAGCCGGAGCGGGCCGCCCGGGTCGCCGAGACCTTGCTGGGCAAGGACGGCTTCAACGGCTGGGGCGTGCGCACCATCGCCAAGGGCGAGGCGCGCTACAACCCGATGTCGTACCACAACGGCTCGATCTGGCCGCACGACAACGCCCTGATCGCGATGGGGCTGGCCCGCTACGACCGCAAGCACGAGGCGGCGCGCATCTTCCAGGGGATGTTCGACACCTCGCTCTACCAGGACCAAAAGCGGCTGCCGGAGCTGTTCTGCGGCTTCATGCGCCGGCGCCAGCGCGGGCCGGTGGCATACCCAGTGGCCTGCAGCCCGCAGGCCTGGGCGGCGGCGGCACCGTTCGCGTTCCTGGCCGCCTGCCTGGGCCTGGAGCTCGATCACGACCGCAACAGCGTCCGGCTGAAGAACCCGGTCCTGCCCGGCTTCCTCGACGGTGTGACGCTCTACAACGTCAAGCTGGGGCACTCGCACCTGGACATCCGGTTTCAGCGCTACGACGACGACGTCACGGTCTCAGTGCTGCGCCGCCACGGTGACGTGCAGCTGATCGTGACGAAGTAGGCGGGCCCGCCAGCCGCCGCGGCCCGATGACGGTGCCGCGGCGGTCCGTGGCCGAGGCCAGCCCACGGCCTTTCGTGGCAGGTCGAGGACGGAACCGCTGGCCGCCCTTTCCTGGCCGCCTGCCGGGTCGGTGGAAGGCGATCCGGTATCCAGGTGACGAACGCGCCGAGAAGCGGCACAGACGATCCGGTGGACGCTGCGCGTGCCTTCGTGCTGGACCCCGGATTGCATCCCGCTGCCGCTGTATGCACTCCGGGAAAAGCGCTGCGGAAACAACGACGCTCTGGGATGTCAGGGTCTCGCTCATCTCCCGTCTCCGGGCGGCCCAACTTGCTGTAAGGGGCCGCCCGAATTCCTCAGTTCCGGGACACGCCCCATGCCGACCGACCATTCCGCTCTGTCGCTCGCTCAAGCGCTGATCCGCTGCCCGTCCGTGACCCCTGAGGATCGCGGCGCCCTCGATGTGGTTGCGCAGACTCTCGGCGCGGTTGGATTCGCGATCGAGCGGCCGGTCTTCGCCGAGCCGGGTTATCCCGATACGCCGAACCTGTACGCACGCATCGGCACGCGTGGTCCTTGCCTCGTCTTCGCCGGCCACACCGACGTGGTGCCGGAAGGCGACGGGGCCTGGCGCCACGGACCGTTCGACGGGGCGGTGGCGGACGGCATGCTCTATGGCCGCGGCGCCGCCGACATGAAGGGCGGTATCGCCTGTATGCTGGCCGCGACCCTGGCGTTCCTGGGCCGCCGGGGCAGCGACTTCGCCGGCTCCATCGCCTTCCTGATCACCGGCGACGAGGAGGGGCCGGCGGTCAACGGCACGGTCAAGCTGCTCGACTGGGCCCGCGCCCGGGGCGAACGCTTCGACCATTGCCTGCTCGGCGAGCCGACCAATCCGGGTCAGCTCGGCGAGATGATCAAGATCGGCCGCCGCGGCTCGCTCACCGGCAAGCTGACCGTGCTGGGCCGCCAGGGCCACGTCGCCTACCCGCATAAGGCCGAGAACCCGATTCCCGGGCTGCTGCGGCTCGCCTCGGCGCTGGTCGCGGAGCCGCTCGACCGCGGCACGGCACATTTCGATGCCTCGAACCTGGAATTCACCACGATCGACGTCGGCAACCCGGCCACCAACGTGATCCCGGCGACCGCCCGTGCCACCTTCAACGTCCGGTTCAACGACGATTGGACCGCCGAGAGCCTGGGCGCCGAACTCCGCAGGCGGCTGGAGCAGGCGGCCGGCAACGCGATCCGCTTCAGCCTGGACCTGCAGCCGTCGAACGCACCCGCCTTCCTGACCCAACCGGACGCCTTCGTGGACCTCGTCTCCGAGGCGATCCGGGTCGAGACCGGCCTGACGCCCGCCCTGTCGACCACCGGTGGGACGTCGGACGCGCGCTTCATCAAGGATGCCTGCCCGGTGATCGAGTTCGGGCTGGTCGGCGAGACCATGCACCAGGTCGACGAATGCGTGGCGGTGGCCGATCTCGACCGGCTGACGGCGATCTACGAGCGGGTGCTGGAGGCGTATTTTCGACCCTGGAGCTGAGTCCAGCATACGCCTCGAATCGTCACGCGTAATCCACCCCGACGAACGTCAGCCCGGCCGCCGGCGCGAGCGGCCCGCACCGGCGCTTCTCGCCCGAAGCCAGGATGTCGGCGACATCGTCGGCCGAGAGCCGGCCGCAGCCGGCGAGCATCAGCGTCCCGACCATGGCCCGGACCTGATGGTGCAGGAACGAGCGCGCGCAGGTCGTCACCACGATCTCCTCGTGCAACGCCATGGTCGTGCGGGCGACGTCGAGCCGTTCCAAGGTCCGCATCGGGCTCTTGGCCTGGCACTCGGCGGCCCGAAACGCGGAAAAATCGTGGTGGCCGACGAGGCGCTGCGCGGCGCGGTCCATCGCGTCCGGATCGAGCGGCCAGGGCACCTGCCAGACATGGGCGCGGGTGAGCGCGGCGGGGCTTCGACGGTTGAGGATCCGATAGCGGTAGTGCCGGCGGATCGCGGAATGGCGCGCGTCGAAGCTCGGCGGGACGATCCGGGCCGAGAGGATCGCCACCGGCTTGGGGCGCAGATGGGCGTTCAGCGCATCCCGCACCGTGTCGGCCCGCCAATCCTTGACGAGGTCGAGATGGGCGACCTGATGGATGGCGTGCACCCCGGCATCGGTCCGGCCGGCGCAGGTCAGCCGGGATTGCTCGCCCGAGAAGCGGGTGACAGCCGCTTCGATCGCACCCTGCACCGTGGGTGCTTCGGGCTGGCGCTGCCAGCCGTAGAACGGCGTGCCGTCGTATTCGATGACGAGCTTGTAGCGGGGCATCAGCCGAGATGCGTGCCGGGCGCGATGCGCGCGCCGCGGACGAACTCGGCCCCGTTGGCGCTGCCGCCCTTGCCGGCCCGCCGCAGTTCCAGCAGCCGGACTGCGCCCGCGCCGCAGGCGACCTGGCCCTCGGCGTCGAGGAGCGTCCCCGGTGCCCCGGCGCCCTCGGCAGCCGACGCCCGGAGCACCTTCACCCGCTCCGCCCCCTTGCCGAGATCGAGTTCGAAGAACGCGCCGGGGAACGGCGACAGGCCGTTGATATGGTTCGCCACCTCCCCGGCCGGACGCGACCAGTCGATCCGCGCCTCGTCGTTGCCGATCTTGTGCGCGTAGACCACACCCTCGGTCGATTGCGGCGTGAACGTCAGGTCGCTGCGGCTCAGGCATTCGAGGGCCTGGGACATCAACGCGGCACCAACCGGCATCAGCGCGTCGTGCAGTTCACCAGCGATCATGCCCGGCGTGATCGGGACCCGTGCCTCCAGGGCCACCGGTCCGGTATCGAGCCCAACCTCCATGCGCATGATGCCGACGCCGCTCTCGGCATCGCCCGCCATCACGGCGCGCTGGATGGGCGCGGCGCCGCGCCAACGCGGCAGCAGCGATCCGTGCAGGTTGAGGCATCCATGCCGGGGCACGTCGAGGATCGCCTGGGGCAGCAGCATGCCGTAGGCGACCACCACGGCGACATCGGCCGCGTGCCCGGCGAAGGTCTCGGCGGCCTCCGGTGTCCGCAAGGTCCCGGGAGTCAGAACCGGGATCCCGAGTGTGTCCGCGAACGCGTGGACCGGCGAGGGGCGCAGGCTCATGCCGCGGCCGGCCTTGGCCGGGGCGCGGGTGTAGACCGCAACGATCTGGTGCCCGTCCTGCGCGAGACGTGCGAGGGTCGGCACCGCGAAATCCGGCGTGCCCATGAAGACGACGCGCATGGCCGTCACGCCGCGTCGCGCTTGGCCGCCTTGGCGAAGCGCTTGATCACCCGGTCGCGCTTCAGCTTTGAGATGTGGTCGATAAACAGCACGCCGTTCAGGTGGTCGATCTCGTGCTGGATGCAGGTCGCCAGCAGGCCGTCCGCCTCGATCTCCTGCACTTCGCCCTCAATGTCTCGGAACTTCACCCGGACCCGGTCAGGCCGCTCGACCTCGGCGTAATATTCCGGGATCGACAGGCAGCCCTCGTCGTAGACCCGCTTCTCCTCCGATGCCCAGACGATCTCCGGATCGATGAACACGCGCGCGTCGCGCACGCCCTCTTCCTTCGAGGTGTCGATGGTCACGACCCGCTTGGCGACGCCGACCTGGATCGCCGCCAGCCCGACGCCCGGCGCGTCGTACATCGTCTCGAACATGTCGGCGACGAGGGTGCGGATTTCGGGCGTAATCGGCCCGACCGGATCGGAGACGCGGCGCAGGACGGCGTCGGGGAGGATGACGAGCGGACGGATGGTCATGGCGGAAACCGGCAGGGGGCGCGCATCGAACGTGTGCCCCGGGGATCCCGAGGCAATATGGCGTGGGTGGGGGCCGGTCAAATTCCGGTCCTCCGAACCCTCCCATCCAGGGTTGCCGCGCCGTCCGCGCCGCAGGCTGTGCTCAGAACGCCGTACGGCTGCGGATCGCCGCGGTGAGCGTGCCTTCGTCGAGGTAATCCAGTTCGCCGCCGACCGGGACGCCGTGGGCCAGGCGCGTCACCTTGCGGTCGAGGTGCCGGATCGACTCGGTGACGTAGTGGGCGGTGGTCTGGCCGTCGACGGTGGCGTTCAGCGCAAGGATGATCTCCTTGACCGACGGATCGGCCGCGCGCTCCACGAGGCTGGCGAGGTTCAGATGCTCGGGCCGCACGCCGTCCAGTGCCGACAGCACGCCGCCGAGCACATGGTAGCGCGACTTGACCGCCCCGGACCGCTCGAGCGCCCACAGGTCCGACACGTCCTCCACCACCACCAGGGTCGTGGGATCGCGCTCGGCGTCCCGGCAGATCGTGCACGGCTCGGAGGTATCGACGTTGCCGCAACTCGTGCACACCACGATGCGCTCGGCCGCCACCCGCATGGCATCGGCCAGCGGGGCCAGCAAGGTCTCGCGCTTCTTGATGAGTTGGAGCGCGGCCCTCCGCGCGGAACGCGGCCCGAGACCCGGCATCCGGGACAGAAGCTGGATCAGGCGTTCGATCTCGGGGCCGGCGACGGCTTGGGGCATCGTACCTCTTGGCGGGGATCGACAGTGGGGATTTCGAAGGTCGAACCTTCGAAACGTCCGGCGGGCATAGCCGTCACCGGGCAACGCGCAAGGGCGCATCTCAGCCCAGCCAGGATATAGGTTTTCCGAACGCGTTCTGCTCGGGCCAAAATTAAGAATACCGATCAGCAACGCGTTACACGAGCGGCCTCTTGCGATCAGCACTGCGGTCAAACACGCTTCATGATGTTGCGGGCGTTCAGCAACACCCAGTAAGACGGCAACGCTTGGCCGCCTATCCAGTATGGGGGCGAGCAACCGGGGAACGGTGATCCAGCGTGCGGCGGTCCTGTACGCCCGCACGGACGTCCCCCGGGAAGTCCCGGGCGCCCCTGGCGTCCGGTCTTGTCGCGTGGACGGCACGAACAGGGGCCCCGGGAGATACGCTCTTGACCAACATCGGTGATCACAACGCGGCCCACGATGCCGACGCGGCCGGCTTCAACGCTCTGAAGGCCGTCCACTGGAATTTCGAGGCTCCGCGCCTCTACGAAGAGGCGCTCGCCCGCAAGGAGGGCCAGCTCGCCCGCGGCGGCGCCTTCGTGGCGACCACCGGCAGCCACACCGGCCGCTCGCCCAAGGACAAGTTCGTGGTGCGCGATGCCAGCACCGAGAACGAGATCTGGTGGGAGAATAACGGCGCGATCACGCCGGAGCAGTTCGCGGTCCTGCACCAGGACTTCCTCAAGCACGCCGAGGGCAAGGAGCTGTTCGCCCAGGACCTCTACGGCGGTGCCGACCCGGCCCACCGGGTCAAAGCCCGGGTGTTCACCGAGCTCGCCTGGCACTCGTTGTTCATCCGCAACCTGCTGATCCGGCCGGACCGCTCCGAGATCGCGTCCTACGTGCCGGACCTGACGATCATAGACCTGCCGAGCTTCCAGGCGGACCCGGCCCGGCATGGCTGCCGGTCCAAGACTGTGATCGCCATCGACTTTTCGAAGAAGCTCGTCCTGATCGGCGGCTCCGCCTACGCGGGCGAGATGAAGAAGTCGGTCTTCACCTACCTGAACTACATCCTGCCCGGCCAGAACGTGATGCCGATGCATTGCTCGGCCAACGCGGCGCTCGACGCCGAGGGGGGCTCGGCGATCTTCTTCGGCCTGTCGGGTACCGGCAAGACCACCCTGTCGAACGATTCGTCCCGGCAGCTGCTCGGCGACGACGAGCACGGCTGGTCGAGTGAGGGCATCTTCAACTTCGAGGGCGGCTGCTACGCCAAGACGATCCGCCTCTCGCGCAATGCCGAGCCCGAGATCTACGCCACCACGGAGCGCTTCGGCACCGTGATGGAGAACGTGGTGATCGATCCGGTCAGCCGCGTGCCGGATTTCGATGACGGGTCGCTCACCGAGAACACCCGCTGCGCCTACCCGCTCGACTTCATCGCCAATGCCAGCGTCACCGGCCGGGCCGGGCATCCGAAGAATATCGTGATGCTGACCTGCGACGCCTTCGGGGTGATGCCGCCGATCGCCAAGCTCACCGGCGCCGAGGCGATGTACCACTTCCTGTCCGGCTACACCGCCAAGGTCGCCGGCACTGAACGCGGCCTCACCGGGCCGGAAGCGACGTTCTCGACCTGCTTCGGCGCGCCGTTCATGCCCCGGCATCCGAGCGCCTACGGCAACCTGCTGCGCGACCTGATCGCCGCGCATGACGTCGATTGCTGGCTGGTCAACACCGGGTGGACCGGCGGCGGCGTCGGCACCGGCCGGCGCATGCCGATCCGCGTGACCCGCCGCCTGCTCGCCGGAGCCCTCGACGGATCTCTCGCCCAGGCGGAGTTCCGCCGCGACCCGTATTTCGGCTTTGCGGTGCCGGTCTCGGTCCCGGGCGTCGAGGCGGAGATCCTCACCCCGGTCAAGACCTGGGGCAACAAGAGTGCCTTCGTCGAGACGGCGGCGCGGCTGGTGAAGATGTTCGACGACAACTTCAAGCGCTTCGAGGCCCACGTCGATGCCGACGTGCGCGCCGCCGGGCCGACCGCGCAGGCCATTGCCGCGTAACATGTGGATCGGGCGGCGGTTGCCGCTGCCGCCCGTTCACCCGAGCCCGCTCAGCAACTTCGCCAGCAGCGCGTTCAGCGTGCGCTGCTCGCCATCCGTCTGGACGGCAAGGATCTTGCGCTCGGTCTCGACATGGACCGGCAGCAGGGTGTCGATCAGCGCTTTGCCCGCATCCGTCAGCGCCACCAATGTCCCGCGTCGGTCCGTCGGATGTTTGCGCCGCTCGATCAGATCGGCTTTCTCCAGGTGGTCGATCTGCGATCACCGGCGAGGGCCTCGCGGTTGCGCTGCTGGGCGAGAGCTTCCCGCCGATCCTCGCGCTGGCAATTCCGCTCATCCTGGCCAGGGTCGTCCTGGTGAGCCGCCGGCCGCGGTGACGCGGACGCGGCTCGAGCCCGCGCCTAGAACGGCAGCTTCATGCCGGGCGGCAGGGGCAGGCCCTTGGTCAACTCGGCCATCCGCTCCTGCATGGTCGCCTCGGCCTTGCCGCGGGCGTCGTTGCAGGCGGCCACGATCAGATCCTCGAGGATCTCGCGCTCGTCGGCGACCAACAGGGAGGGGTCGAGCGTGACGCCCTTCATCTGACCCTTGGCGGACATGGTTACCCGCACGGAACCGCCGCCCGAGGCGCCGGTCACCTCGATCTCGTCGAGCTCGGCCTGCAGGGAGCCCATCTTCTCCTGCATGGCCTGAGCCTGCTTCATGATGCCCATCAGGTCGCGCATGCAGCTCTCTCGTGTGGTGTCTCGGTCAGTCTACTTGGGTATCGCGTCGGCCCGCCGCCATGTGGGACGGCGCCTGCGTGTCAGAAGTCGTCGTCCGGGGCCTCGTCCGCCGGCACCGGATCGCCGTCCCCCGGGATCTCCTGATCGGGCGAGGGGAGCGGCGCGGTCTCCCGCACATCCACGATCTCCGCGCCGGGGAAGCGGGTCAGCACCTCACGGACGAACGGGTCGGCGGCGGCATTCTCGCGGCGGGTCTCTGTCGCGGCCTTTACGGCGGCGTCGAGGGTCGGGGCGCCGGCCTCCTTCGAGACCGCGACGACCCAGCGTTGGCCAGTCCAGCGCAGGATCGCGGCGGCGATGTCGGTGGCCAGCGTCGCCCGGCCGCCCGGGGCGAGGGCGAACTCGATCCGCCCCTCCTCGAAGCGTACGAGGTGGACGTCGCGCTCCAGGGCGGTCTTCAGCAGGATGTCGCGGTTGGCATCGGCCAGCGCCACCACGTCCTCGAACCGGGCGAGCCGTGGCGCGGGCGGCGCAGCCGGGCGCTCGGCCGGGGCGGCCATGACGGAGGGGCGGCCATCGCCACCGGCGCCGCCATTGAAGCGGCAGCGGGCGCCGCCATCGGTGCGGAGACCGACATGGGACGGGGTGCGACGGCCGCTGCCGTCTGCCCACCACCGCGCAGGTCGGGAATCGGCGGCAGGGGCGGACGGCCGGAGGATGGCGGCGCCTCCTCGGTCGGTGCCGCCGCGGCCTCGGCCTTGAGCTGGCGCAGGGCCTCGTCCGGTGTCGGCAGGTCGGCCGCGTAGGCTAGGCGGACGATCGCCATCTCGGCCGCCGCCAGCGGGCGGGGCGCAGCCTGGACCTCGGGGATCGCCTTGAGCAGGATCTGCCAGGCCCGCGACAGGGCGCGGATCGAGAGCTGTTCCGCGAACTGGCCGCCGCGGACCCGCTCGGTCTCGCTGAGCGTCGGGTCGGAGGCGGTCTCCGGCACGGCCTTCAGGCGGGTCACGAGGTGGGTGAAGGCCGCGAGGTCGGACAGCACCACCGAGGGGTCGGCACCGGAATCGTATTGCGCCCGCAATTCGGCGAACGCCGCCGGCACCGAACCGCGCATCACCGCCTCGAACAGGTCGAGGATGCGCGCCCGGTCGGCCAAGCCCAGCATGTCGCGGACGCTCTGTGCGGTGACGGCGCCCGCGCCGTGCGCGATGGCCTGGTCCAGCAGCGAGAGCGCGTCGCGGACCGAGCCCTCGGCCGCACGCACGATGGCGCTCAACGCCTCGTCCTCGGCCTCGACCTTCTCGGCCGCGCAGACCTTGGCGAGATGCGCGTGCAGGACCGGCGCCTCGACCCGGCGCAGGTCGAACCGCTGGCAGCGCGACAGGATCGTCACCGGGACCTTGCGGATCTCCGTGGTGGCGAACACGAACTTGGCGTGGGGCGGCGGCTCCTCCAGCGTCTTCAGGAAGGCGTTGAACGCCTTCTCGGAGAGCATGTGGACCTCGTCCACGATGTAGACCTTGTAGCGGGCCGAGACCGGCCCATACCGGATGCCGTCGATGATCGCCCGCACGTCGTCGATGCCGGTGTGCGAGGCGGCATCCATCTCCAGCACGTCCATGTGCCGGGATTCCATGATCGCCGCGCAGTGCAGGCCGAGTTCCGGCATCGAGACGGTCGGGCCGGTATCGGGGACGCCGGCGCGGGCGTAGTTGAGGCCGCGGGCGAGGATGCGGGCGGTGGTGGTCTTGCCGACCCCGCGCACGCCGGTCAGCATCCAGGCCTGGGGAATGCGGTTGGCCGAGAACCCGTTGGCCAGCGTCCGGACCATCGCGTCCTGGCCGATCAGGTCGCCGAAATTGGTCGGACGGTATTTCCGCGCCAGCACCCGATAGGGCGTCACCGCGCCAGCGGGGCTCGCGAACCCGGGCAGGCCCGGCTCGTCGTCAGGCGTGCCGGTCGTAGCGTCCATGCCGTATCGGGTCGGGCTGCCGAGCGCCAAGAAACGAGGCAAGAAATAAGGTGGGAGGCTGGACGAAGACCCGCTCGGTCTCGTTAGGGCTGCTTCCTTCCGGACCTGACCCGGTTGGCGAGTGAAACGTCCCTCGCCAACCCCCCGCCGGCTATATGGCCGGGCTCTTTGCCGAACGCAAGCGCCGGCTACTCGGCCTTGCGCTTGACCACGGCGAGGGTCTTGGGATCGAGCTTCAGGTCGAACTGCTTGCCGTTGGCGTCGATCGCGTCGTCGACCTCGATCATGCCGTCGTCGAGCTCGATCTCCTTCCACTTGGTGAAGCCCTCCTGGCGAAGCATGGCCTCGACCTTGGCCTGCTGGTCGGGCGGGAGCTTCTCGTCGGCCCGGGCGACGCTAGTGAGGCCGGCGGCCAGGGTGAGGGCGAGGAGGGGGGCGGCGAGGCGCATGAGGGGCTCCGTTTCGGTGTTGCGTGCCGCCTTTGAACAGGAAGACCGCGCCCAGGTTCCGCGTGAACCGCGATCCTCTTGAGGCCGCTTCGATTTTCCCGCACAGCTAAGGTTGCCCGTTGCGCCGCTCCGGCGCCGCGGCCCAGGACTGCCGACCTATGGTCACACGCGTCGCCACCGTGGCGTTCGAGGGGATCGAGGCCCGGGCCGTGGACGTGCAGGTCCAGATCATCCCGGGCAACGTCGTCTTCAACGTGGTCGGCCTGCGCGATAAGGCGGTGGCCGAATCGCGCGAGCGGGTGCGTGGCGCGCTGATCGCCTCGGGTCTTGCGCTGCCGGCCAAGCGCATCACCGTCAACCTGGCCCCGGCCGACCTGCCCAAGGAGGGCTCGCACTACGACCTCCCGATCGCCCTTGGCGTCATGGCGGCGATCGGGGCGATCCCGGCCGATGCGCTGGGGGGCTATTGCGTGCTCGGCGAGTTGGCGTTGGACGGCAGCATCACGGCGGTGAGCGGGGTCCTACCGGCGGCCATCGCGGCGGGGGCCCGCGGCCTCGGGCTGATCTGCCCGGCCGCGACCGGGTCCGAGGCGGCCTGGGCGGGAGGCGATCTCGACGTGCTCGCCCCGCGCTCGCTGATCCAACTCGCCAACCACTTCAAGGGCAGCCAGGTCATGGCCCGGCCGGAACCGTCCGTGGCCAGCCTGGCCGGCCCGCTGCCGGATCTCTCCGACATCAAGGGTCAGGAGGGCGCCAAGCGGGCCCTGGAGATCGCGGCGGCGGGTGGCCACAACCTTCTGATGAACGGGCCGCCCGGCTCCGGAAAGTCGATGCTCGCCGCCCGGCTGCCGTCGATCCTGCCACCGCTGACGCCGCGGGAATTGCTCGACATCTCCATGATCCAGTCGGTGGCGGGCCAGCTGAAGGGCGGCGCGCTCTCGAACCGCCGGCCGTTCCGGCAACCGCATCACTCGGCCTCGATGGCCGCGCTCGTCGGCGGCGGCCTCGGCGCGCGACCCGGGGAGGTGTCGCTCGCCCATGGCGGCGTGCTGTTCCTGGACGAACTGCCCGAGTTCAACCCGCAGGCGCTCGACAGCCTGCGGCAGCCGATGGAGACCGGGGAGGTGATGATCGCCCGGGCGAACCACCGGGTGACCTACCCGGCGCGCTTCCAGCTCGTGGCGGCCATGAACCCATGCCGCTGCGGGCAAGGATTGGAGCCCGGCTATGCCTGCCGGCGCGGGCCGAACGCGCGCTGCATGGCGCAATACCAATCGCGGATCTCCGGGCCGATGCTCGACCGGATCGACCTGCGCATCGAGGTCCCCGCGGTCACGGCCGCCGACCTGATCCTGCCGCCCCCGGCCGAGGGCTCCCGCGAGGCCGCCGCCCGGGTCGCCGAAGCCCGCAATCGACAGACGACGCGCTACGCCGCCCACGCCCTGCCGGCAGCCACCACCAACGCCACATGCCCGGCGACGTTGATTGAGGCGGTGGCAAGCCCCGATGCCGAGGGCACGGCACTGATCCGGCAGGCGGCCGAGAGCATGCGGCTCTCCGCCCGCGGCTTCCACCGCACCCTGCGGGTGGCGCGGACGCTGGCCGACCTCGACGGCGAGGCGCAGGTGCGCCGGCTGCACCTGGCCGAGGCCTTGTCCTATCGCGGCCGGAGCGACGCGTCGGCGGCGGCCGCGTGAGTACGGACCTGACCGTCACGATCGGACAGGCCAGCGCGGCCGGCCGCAAGGACGCGAATCAGGATTTCCACGGTGCCCTGGTGCCGGTGCAGCCGGCACTCGGTCTCAAGGGCATCGCGGTGGCGCTGGCCGACGGCATCAGCAGCAGCGCGGTCGGCGCGCTGGCGAGCGAGACCGCGGTCAAGAGCTTCCTCGGCGACTATTACGCCACCCCGGACACGTGGGCGGTGAAGAGTTCGGCGCAGCGGGTGATCGCGGCAACGAATTCCTGGCTCTACGCGCAGACGCGGCGCGGGCGCGATCCTTACGATGCCGACAAGGGCTACGTCACCACCTTCGATGCGCTGATCCTGAAGGCGCGCACCGCGCACCTGTTCCATGTCGGCGATGCCCGGATCTGGCGTGTCGCCGGCCGGTCCTTGGAGCAGCTCACCGAGGATCACAGGGTCGTGGTCTCGGCGGCGGAATCGTATCTCGGCCGCGCGCTCGGGGCGGGCGGTCATGTCGAGATCGACTACCACACGGCGAGCCTGGACGCCGGCGACGTCTTCGTGCTGACAACCGACGGCGTTCACGAGCACGTCCGGCCGCGCGACCTGGCCGCGATGATCGCGGCCGCCGAGGACGATCTCGACGCCGCCGCCTGGGCGATCGTGGAGGCCGCGCACGCCGCCGGCAGCCCGGACAACCTCACGGTCCAGATCATCCGCATCGAAGCCGTGCCCGATGGCGAGCCGGCCGACCTGCTCGGCGGCGTCGAGGGACTCGATCCCGCGCCGTTGCTCGATCCGCCGGCCGATTTCGACGGCTACCGGCTGCTGCGCATCCTGCATTCCGGGCCGCGCAGCCGGGTCTACCTGGCGCTTGACGCGGAGACCGGGGATCCGGTCGCGCTGAAGGTCCTTTCGCTCGATCTGCGCGACGACCCGGCCCAGCGCAAGCGGTTCGCCCTGGAGGAGTGGATCGCCCGGCGCATCGACAGCCCGCACGTGCTCAAGGCCCATCCACAGAGCCGCCGCCGCAGCCACCTCTACACGGTCATGCGCTACGTCGAGGGCCAGACCCTGACCCAGTGGATGCGCGATCACCCTGCGCCCGAGTTGGAAGCGGTGCGCGGCCTCGTCGAGCAGATGGCCAAGGGCGTGCAAGCCTTCCACCGAAAGGAGATGGTCCATCAGGACCTGCGCCCCGACAACGTCCTGATCGACACCGCCGGAACCGTCCAGGTCATCGATTTCGGGGCCACCCGGGTGGCCGGGGTGGTGGAGGGCGATCCCCGGAACGATGCCGCCGAGATCCTGGGGACCGTGCAGTACACGGCGCCGGAAGGCTTCCTGGGCGAGCCGTCGACGGCCGGCTCCGACATTTTCGCGGCGGGCGTGATGACGTACCAGATGCTCACCGGCCGGCTGCCCTACGGTGACCGGGTGCCCCGGGCGTTGACGCGCGCGGCCCAGCGCAAGCTCCGCTACGTCTCGGCCCGCAACGCCCGGCCGCTGCTGCCGGCCTGGGTCGACGGGGCGCTGCGCAAGGCCGTGCATCCCGATCCCGCCCGGCGGTACCAGGCGCTCTCGGAATTCGTCCACGATCTCCGGTACCCCAATCCCGGTTTGACGGAGACCCGCCGGGCGTCGCTGCTGGAGCGCGTTCCGCTGCTGTTCTGGCGGCTTCTGTCGCTGGTGCTGGGCCTCACCGCGCTCGGGTTGGCCGGTATCCTGATCGCCCACCCGCCCCGGTGACCCGGCGCTTCAATCGTCGAGTTCGGGATACCGGCGGAAGATCCCGTCCTCGTTGAACGGGATGCGCCGGTCGCTCGCCAGGTAGGCGGCGATGCGCGGGCGCTGCGCCACCGCTTCGTGCAGCCGGGCGACATGCGGCGTGTCTCGCAGGGCAGCATTGGATGCGTTCGGGAAGGCGTAGCGCAATCCGGCGACCAGCTGGAACAGGGATAGGTCGGCGTAGGACAGCTTTGATCCGACCAGGCGTTCGCTCCCGTTCGCCGCCAGCACGCGCTCGAAATACCCGAAAAATTTGGGGATGCGGTCCTGGCGGAACCCTTCGGCCCGGCGCGCGGCCTCCGGCTTCTGGTCGGCGTAGTACAGGCCGACCCCGAGGGGATGGTGGGTGTCGTGGGCCTCGTCCACCGCGTCCGCGATGGTGAGCTGCAGCTGATGGGTCCAGATCCGGTCCGCCTCGGAGGCGCCCACGAGGCCGAGGCGCGGCCCGAGATACAGCAGGATCGCGGTGCTCTGGCCGATCACGACATCGCCGTCGCGCAAGAACGGCGGCGCGAAGGGCGGCCGGCGATTGCCCGGATCGGCGAGGCGGTCGAGCATCGGCTCGATGCCGCCGGCCTCGTCGTCCCGCCGCGCGATGTCGACATAGTCGGCACCGGCCTCTTCGAGGGCGAGGCGGACGAACTCGCCGCGCCCCTGGATCATCGGCCAGTAATGCAGCTCGTAGGGCATCGCGTCTCCTCCACCGGGAAGGCGCGGTGCCGGCGCGTGGTTCCCGCTCAGTTGCCGCGGGCGTCGCCGTCGGTCGCCTTCTCGGGCAGCGGCTCGGCGCTGGCGACCGCCTTGTGGGCCAGCATCGGCTGCAGGTGCTCGGCGAGCTGCTGGTCCAGATGCTTGACGTAGGCGCCCTTGAAGTAGCGCTCACCCGTCTTTGCGCCGTAGAGCCGGTCATGGGCCTGGATCATCGCGGCCACCTCCGGGCGGCACAGGAACCCGGTGATGCCCACCGCCTCGTACCAGTGGCCGGCCCGGGCCTCGGCCGTCGCCTTCGGGTTCGCCAGCACGGTCTCGGCGAAGCATTCCGTCGCCGCCTGCCGCAGCGGACCCAGCACCTTCTCGGCCTCCGCCTTGTTCACCACCGGGGCAGCCGGATGGCGGTGGGGACGCGCCTGAGCCGTCGATGCCAGCGCGAGGACGGCGAAGGTGGCGAGGATCGTGGACTTCATGCGGGCGGCCTCGTCGGGTGTCCGAATGGCGTTCAGCATTCCCTCATGATTGCGTCGGGATCGCGGCTGACGGGTCGCTGCATCCGCCCGATCTCGGGCAAGATGCGGACGATTTCGCGACCGCGCTCAGCGCCGCCGCTCGGCCCGCCAGCGGCCGCGGCAGGCGAGGGCGCCGGACGCGACCCAGGTGCCGGCGCCGAACCCGTTCGCGCCGGGCCGGCCGGCGACGTCGGCGGTGCCGAGACCGTTGGCGATGGAGCCCCGGACAATACCGTTCCGGGCGACGCTGCCCTGCACGACGAAGGCCGTCCCCATGAAGCGGGCCTGCCCGTGCTCGATGCGCACCGGGTATCGGTAGGCCCGGTCGCAGGGACCGGATTCGGTGAGGATCTCGACGCTCCAGGTGCCGTCGAACCGGGAAGTGCCGTCGAACCGGGAAGTGCCGTCGAACCGGTCCGGAATCCGGACGCCCCGCGGCGTCGCCGCAGCGGGGACCGCGAGTCCGAGGATCAGAGCGGCGCCGGTCAGGCACCCGAAACGGCGTCGGCTCATGGCGATGATCGGGGCAGGCGGTCTCGTGATCGTCTCAGGCGGCGGGCGGCCGAACGGCGGCACGGAGGGCACCGTCGAGCAGGCTCACCAGATCGCAGCCGACATGCAGGAAGGCGTGGACGCCCGCCGCCTTAAGGGGATCGATCAGGTCCACCGGTTTGCCGGCGACGTAGATCGATCCGGCGCCGGCCTGCTTGAGGGCCTCTGCGGCCGCCAGCGCGTGCTCGGCGTAGAGCGCGTCGGTCGAGCAGATGCAGGCGAGCGGCGCGCCGGATTCCCGGAATGCCGCCGCGAGGGCGGCCGGGTCCGTGAAGCCGTCGTTCGACACCGCCTCGATGCCGCCCGCCGCGAAGGCGTTGGCCGCGAAGGTCGCCCGGGCGTTGAAAACGGAGACCGTGCCGAGATTGGCGAGGAACACGGCGGGGCGGTGCCCGGATTTCGCCAGGACGGCGTCGGATGCGTCGCGCAGCGCCTCGAACGGCTCGGCCAGACGGATCGCCGGCAGCGCATCGCAGGCGACGGCCGAACCGGAACCGAAATTCGAGGCCGGGCCGGCGGTCACCGGCTTCACGTCCAGGACGGTGACCGGCTTCTCGGCGAGGTTCGGGAATTCGCTCGCGCCGGTCAGGGCCTCGCGACGGGTGGCCACGGCCTTGGCGCGAGCTTCGCGGGTCAGCTCGATGCGCCGCTGCAGCTTGCCGACGCTGAGGGAGGCGACGATCCCGCCCTCGGCCTCGATCGCCTGGAACGCCTCCCAGGCCGCCTCGGCGAGCTGGGCGGTCAGCGTCTCGAACCCGCCCGCACCGGCCGCCGGATCGCTGACCCGCGCCAGGTGGGATTCTTCGAGCAGGACGATCTGGCTGTTGCGTGCCACCCGCCGGGCGAACGCGTCGGGCAGGCCGAGCGCCAGGGTGTAGGGCAGGACCGTGACGCTGTCGGCGCCGCCCATTCCGGCCGACGCGGCGGCCATGCCGGTGCGCAGGATGTTCACGAACGGATCGCGCCGGGTCATCATCCGCCACGCGGTCTCGGCATGGAGGCGCAGGGGCTTCGGATCCAGCCCGCAGGCCTGCTCGATCCGGGCCCAGAGCCGTCGCAGGGCGCGGAATTTGGACACCGTGACGAACTCGTCGGCATCGGCGGCGAGCAGCACCGAGATCCGGTCGCGGGCGGTGGCGAGGTCGTGGCCCGCGGCCTCCAGGGCACGCAGGTAGGTCACCGCGGTGGACAGGACGGCGGCAAGCTCCGCCGCCTCGCCGGCCCCGGCCTCGTGGTAGGGCCGTCCGTCGGCCAGGAGCGCCCGGCCGGTGAAGCCCGCGGCTTCGAGGTCCGAGACGGTGGTGGCCAGCCGCGGGGCGATCTCGGACCACACCGCGCCGAGGCTGCCGGTGGCGGCGAGCGTCCCGACCGGATCGATGCCGAGGTCGAGGTCGTAGGTGGAGAGGTCTTCCCCGCGGCGGGCCGCGAGGCCCTTCACCAAGCCGGCGACCTCCAGGCCGGACGCGCCCGCGTCGAACCGCAGGGCGATCAGCGGCAGCATCACGCCCTTCAGCACGGCGTCGAGATCCTCGACGCTGCGGGCGGTCAAGCCGTAGCCCCGGGCGCCAGCCGCGCCGGAAAACACCAGGGCCAGCGCGTCGGCGCCGCCTTCGAGGTCGGTCATCGCCTGGATGTTGGCGCTTGCGATCTCCGGATGATCGACCCGCTGGGACACGCGCCAGGGACCGGGCTCCCGGAACGGTTGCGCGGTCGGCTCGGCACGCTCGTAGAGCGGCTCGATCCGCAGACCGTCGCTCGTCCGGGAGACCAGCCGTTTCTCGAAGTCTGCGCCCTTCAGGACGCTGTCCACAAGGCCGAGCCAGCGCGCCCGGTCGGCGGGCTTGAACAGGTCGGCGAGCGGTGTGTCGTCCATCGGAAAATCCCCGGGCGCGGCGTCTTGTGCACCGCTTTCGGGGACTTGCCTCGCACGCCGCTCGCCCGGAGGCAATCGCCCGTTGGGCGAGGATTGTTATCCGAGGATGATCAGCCCGGCGAAGCCCAATGCACCGACGATGATCCGCCACCAGGCGAACAGCCGGAACCCGTGGCGCGACACGTAGTCGAGCAGCACGCGGACCACGAACAGGGCCGAGACGAACGACACGATGAAGCCGATCACGATCAGGCCGATATCGTCGCGCGAGAGGAATTTGTAATTGTCGAACAGGTCCTTGGCGAAGGCGCCGGCCATGGTCGGCATCGCCAGGTAGAACGAGAACTCGGTGGCCGAGCGCTTGTCGGCGCCCATCAGCATCGCGCCCACGATGGTCGCGCCCGAGCGCGACACGCCCGGGATCATGGCCAGGCACTGGAAGATGCCGATCTTCAGGTCCATCGGCAGGGAGAAGTCGTAGACGTCGGTCTTCTTAACCTCGAGGTCGGTGTCGTCGAGGACGAGAAGCACCAGGCCGCCGGCCACCAGCGTCGCGCATACGATCCACGGGTTGAACAGGTAGGCCTTGATCACCTTCGAGAAGAGGCCGCCGATGATCGCGGCCGGCAGGAAGGCGACCAGGATGCCGATCACGAAGCGGCGAGCCTGCGGGTTGGTAGGGAGCGCGGTGGCGATGCCGACGAGGCGGCGGAAATACACCGTCAGGATCGCCAGGATCGCCCCGAGCTGGATCAGCACCTCGAAGGTGTTGTTGGGGGAGTGGAAGCCGATGAAGTGGCCGACCAGGAGCTGGTGACCGGTGGACGAGACCGGGATGAACTCGGTCGCGCCCTCCACCAGGGCGAGAAGGACCGCCTTCCCGATGCTTACCGGATCCATTGTCGAGCCTCGCGCCGCGGGCACACGCCGGCCCGAGCCAGGCGCGTCGCGAACCGTCCAAAGAATGTGCCCGGAGGCTTCGCCCATCAGGGTTGACGAGCGGTTACCGGAGCGGGCCGCGCGTGTTAAGGGCTCGGCAACGATCGAGCAATAACGCTCGCTCTGAAGTCCTGCGCGCCGAAATCTAACGCGCCGGGGCCGACGACCGGCGTGGGACTGTCCGCGCCGTCTGAACGCATTGTCCTCACGGCCTCAATGGCGACGCTCTACCACTTCCCCTTCTGCGCGAACTCCCGGTTCATCCGTCTCGTGCTCGCCGAGATGGGTCTCGAACCGACGCTGTTCGAGGAGCGCCCGTGGGAGCGCCGGGACGACTTCCTGTTGATCAATCCGGCAGGCTCCACGCCCGTGCTGCTGGAGCAGACCGGCCTGGTCGTGCCGGGCGCCGGCGTCATCGCCGAATACCTCGACGAGACGAGGGGCCTCGGGCTATCCGGCCGGCGCATGCTGCCGGACGACACGGTGGAGCGCGTCGAGGTCCGGCGCCTGCTGGACTGGTTCCTGATCAAGTTCGACTCCGAAGTGACCGGCTATCTGGTCAACGAGAAGATCTCGAAGCGCTTCATGTCGGCGCACGAGGGCGGCGGCCCGCCAGACATGAACGCGATTCGGGCGGCGCGCACCAACGTGCGCTACCATCTCAAGTATATCGGCTACCTCATCGCTCGCCGACGCTGGCTCGCCGGCGACAACCTGACCTATGCCGATCTCGCGGCCGCCGCCCACCTCTCCTGCGCCGACTATCTCGGCGACGTGCCGTGGGACGAGGACGAGATGGCCCGCAACTGGTATGCCCGGGTCAAGTCGCGGCCCTCGTTCCGGGGGCTGCTGGCCGACCGGGTGGCCGGCATGCCGCCGGCGGCCCATTACGCGGATCTGGATTTCTGAGCGCACGACGGACCTATCACGGTGCCGACCTGCGCCGCCTCGTCGAGGGGCGGGCGCGCCATCTCGGCTTCTGCGGGATGCGGGTGACGCGGCCCGACCGGCTCCCGGACCTGCCCGCGCGCCTGTCGTCCTGGCTGGAGGAAGGCGCCCACGGCACGATGGACTGGATGGCGGACCGCGCCGACCAGCGCGCGAGCCCCGTCGGCCTCTGGTCGGGCCTGCGCAGCATCCTGGTCTTCGCCATGAGCTACCGCCCGGACGACGATCCGCTCGAACTCGTGGCCCTGAAGGAGCGCGGCGCGATCGCGGCCTATGCCCGCCGCCGGGATTATCACGACGTTTTGAAAGGCCGCCTGAAGGAACTGGGGGGCTACCTGTCGGCCAAGGGCGACGTCCGGGTGAAGGTGTTTTGCGACACCGCCCCGGTGATGGAGAAGACGCTTGCCGAGGCGGCCGGGCTCGGCTGGCAGGGCAAGCACACGGTGCTGCTCTCCCGGGAGCACGGCAACTGGCTGCTCCTGGGCGCGATCTACACCAGCGCCGAGTTCGAGCCCGACGATCCCGGGCGCGGCCATTGCGGCTCCTGCCGGGCCTGCCTGGACATCTGCCCGACCGACGCCTTCCCGGCTCCGTACCGGCTCGATGCGCGGCGCTGCATCTCGTACCTCACCATCGAACATGCCGGGCCGATCGCGACGGAGTTCCGGACGGCGATCGGCAACCGCGTGTTCGGCTGCGACGATTGCCTGGCGGTCTGCCCCTGGAACAAGTTCGCCCGGACCGCGGCCGATGCCCGCTTGGCTGCCCGGGCCGACCTCGCCGCTCCGGCGCTGGCGGACCTCGCCGGATTGGACGACGCGGCCTTCCGGAAACTGTTCGCCGGAACCCCGGTGAAGCGCACCGGCCGGGACCGGTTCCTGCGGAACGTCATGATCGCAGTCGGCAATTCCGGCGATCCCCACCTCGCGGATGCGGCGATCGCGCGGCTCGCGGACGCCTCGCCGCTGGTGCGGGGCATGGCGGTGTGGGCCTGCGGCCGCCTGCTGGAGCCCGCCTCCGTTCAGGCACTGCGCCAACAGCACGAAGCAGCCGAGACGGATTCTCACGTTCGCAGCGAGTGGATCGCCGCCACCGCCTTGACGGAACTCCGGACCGGCGAGACATCCCGGGCATGAATCTCTTCATCTTCGGGCTCGGCTTCACCGGCCGCCGTTTTGCCGAGCGGGCGCGCGACCGCTTCCAGACGGTGCGGGGCACCGTCACCGACCCGGCGAGTGCCGCGCGCATCGCCACCGAGACCGGCTTCACCATGCGGGCCTTCGGGCCGGAGGCGGACGATCCCCGGATCGCCGACGACCTCGCCGACACCGACGCGCTCCTCGTCTCGGCGCCCCCCTCCGAGCGGGGCGACCCGATGCTCCGGCGCTACGAGGACGCGATCGCGGCGAGCCGGGTCGGCTGGATCGGCTATCTCTCGACCATCGGCGTGTACGGCGACCAGGGTGGCGCCTGGATCGACGAGGCCACGCCGGCCGCGCCGCGCAGCGCCCGCTCCCGGATCCGGCTCGAGGCCGAGGCGGCCTGGTTCGATCTCGGCGCCCGGACCGGCAAGGCCGTGCAGGTGTTCCGGCTGTCGGGCATCTACGGCCCGGGGCGCAACCCGATCGTGAAGCTGCGCGAGGGCCGGTCTCAACGCATCGTGAAGGCGGGCCAGGTCTTCAACCGCATCCATGTCGACGACATCGCCACGACCCTGATGGCCTCGCTCGACCGTCCGAGGCCGGGGGCGGTCTACAACGTCACCGACGACGAGCCGGCGCCGCCTCAGACCGTGACCGAGCACGCCGCGGCGCTCGCCAGCTTGCCGCTGCCCCCGGAGGTCGACTTCGAGACCGCCGACCTGTCACCGATGGCGCGCAGCTTCTACGGCGAGAACAAGCGCGTGCGGAACCGGCTGATCCGCGACGAACTCGGCGTCGCGCTGGCGTACCCGACCTATCGCGAGGGCTTGGCCGCCCTGAAAGATCAGGCCTGATCAGGCTTCCAGGTGCCGCGGCCGGACGAGGCGGCGGAGCAGGCCGCCGCGCGGGCCGGCGAGCATCGAGACGATGTAGAGCGCGCCGGCGGCGAGCACGATGGCCGGGCCGCTCGGCAGGTCGAGCTGGTAGGACAGGCTGAGCCCGGTCACGCTCGCCACCGCGGCGATCAGCATCGAGATCGGGATCAGGCCGCCCAGGTCGCGCGCCCAGAATCGGGCCGCCACGGCCGGCAGCAGCATCAGCCCGACCGCCAGCAGGGTCCCGAGCGCCTGGAAGCCGCCGACGAGGTTCACCACCACCAGCGCCAGGAAGGCGAGATGCACCGGGCCGCCGCTGCGGCTCACCGTGCGCAGGAACAGCGGATCGACGCATTCCATCACCAGCGGCCGGTAGATCGCGGCGAGCACCACCAGGGTCAGCGTGCTGATGCCGCCGAGCAGGATCAGCGCGGCGTCGTCGAGGGCCAGCACCGAGCCGAACAGGAAGTGCATCAGGTCGATCTGCGAGCCGCGCAGGGAGACCAGCAGAACGCCGCCGGCCAGCGAGATCAGGTAGAAGGCTGCGAGGTTCGAATCCTCGCGCACCACCGTGGCCCGGGTGACCGCGCCGGCGAGAAGCGCCACCGCCAGCCCGGCGACCAGTCCGCCAAGCGTCATCGCCGGCAGCGACAGGCCGGCGACCAGGAAGCCGGCTGCGGCACCCGGCAGGATCGCGTGGCTCATCGCGTCGCTCATCAGGCTCATCCGGCGCAGGGTCAAGAAGACCCCGACCGGCGGCGCAGAGACCGACAGAGCGAGGCAGCCCGCCAGCGCCCGGCGCATGAAGCCGAACTCCACGAAGGGCGCCAGAAGCGGCCCGAACGGATCGATCACGCCGCGTCCTCGTGATGATGATCGTGGGCGTCCGGGCCGTGCGACCCGTGATCATGCCCGCGCGCGTCGGCTGTCCGGGGCCCGATGCAGACCGGCGCGTCCTCATCCCAGGCTTCGGAGAGGTTGCGCGCACGCGCCAGGTTCTCCGGCGTCAGGACTCGGGCGGTCGGCCCCCAGGCCACGGCTTCCCGGGCCAGCAGGAGCGTGGTCGGGAAATGCTCGCGCACCTGGGACAGGTCGTGCAGAGCGGCGACGACGGTACGGCCCTGGCCGTGCCAGAGCCGGATCAGCGCCAGCAGGTCGTCCACGGTGCGGTTGTCGATCCCGGTGAACGGCTCGTCGAGGAGCATCACCGGGCAATCCTGCAGGATCAGGCGGGCGAACAGGGCCCGCCGGAACTGCCCGCCCGAGAGGGTGCTGATCGGGCGCGCCTCGAAGCCGCCGAGCCCGACCGCCTCGAGGGCCGCCGCGATCTCCGGCCGACGCCGGCCCAGGCTGCGCCAGGATCCGGCCTTCCGCCACAGGCCCATGCCGGCGAGGTCCATCACGCTCAGCGGAAAGCTCCGGTCGATCTCGTCGGCCTGGGGCAGGTAGGCGAGGGCGCCCGAGCGCTCGATATACCCTTCGAGGCAGCGGATCTCGCCGGCCATGCCCTTGAGCAGGGTCGACTTGCCGGCGCCGTTCGGCCCGACCAGCGCCAGCAGGTCGCCGGCGCGCACGGTCCCCGACAGGTGGTGGATTGCCGGATGCCGATCGTAGCCGAGGGTCAGGCCGACCAGCCGGATTGCATCCTGCATGGCGGGACGGTCGCTCATGCGGCCAGCGCCCAGGCGATCGCCAGCCAGACCACGACCGACAGCGTCACCGCCAGGGCGAGGCGTGGGCCGATGCCGCTGCGGAACAGGGATCGCGGAGCCGCTTGGCGTGGGCTGGAAATCGGGGGCAAGACGTCCTCGTCGCGCGCTCGGGCCGGCGCGGGGACCGGTCGGGCTACTGGTGCGTTCCGGGGCCGCGGTGATACACTGTAACAAACCCGCCGGACAACTGGCGGTTTCGGGGTTGGAGCGATCATGCACCGTCACGAGGGTCACGACGCGTGCCAGGCGGGCGTCGGCGACATGCTCGCGCGGGCGGAAGCCGTCTGTCGCGAGCGCGGGCTGCAATTCACGCCGCTGCGCCGTGAGGTGATGGAAGCGGTGGCGGAGGCCGGGAAGGCCCAGGGCGCCTACGACATCGCCGAGAAGCTCAGTGCGCCGGGCAAGCGCGTGGCGCCGGTCTCGGTCTACCGCGCCTTGGACTTCCTCATGCAGCAGGGCCTGGTCCACCGGATCGCAAGCCGCAACGCGTTCATCCCCTGCGCCCACGGGCATGCCCCGGGGGAGGGGGTCGTGTTTCTGATCTGCCGCACCTGCGGCGGCGTCGACGAGGCCTCGTCCGAGGAGCTGGAAGACGGCCTCGGCCGCACCTTGAAGCGGGCGGGCTTCACGCCGGCCCACAGCATCCTGGAAGTCGAGGGTGATTGCGGGGCCTGCCGGGAGCGTGCGCAGGAAACCTGAGGCGCGTCCCGGGTCGTTCAGCGAGCGTTCTTGTAGGCCCGCCGCGAGACGATGGTCTGGACCATGATCTGGAGATCGAACCAGATCGACCAGTTGTCGATGTAGTGCAGGTCGCAGGCGACGCGACGTTCCATGTCGAGGTCGGTCAGGGTCTCGCCGCGATAGCCGTTGACCTGGGCCCAGCCGGTGATGCCGGGGCGCACGTTGTGCCGCCGGGCGTAGAGCGCGATCCGCCGCTCGAAGCTGCGGTCATGCGCCAGGGCGTGGGGGCGCGGGCCGACCAGCGACATCTCACCCTTGAGGACGTTCAGGAGCTGCGGCAGCTCGTCGAGATTGGTCCGCCGAAGGATCGCGCCGACCTGCGTGATGCGGCTGTCGTTGCGGGTCGCCTGCTTGAACACCGCGTTGGCGTCCGCTCGCATCGACCGGAACTTGAACACGCCGAAGGGCTGCTGGTTGAAGCCGTAGCGCTTCTGGCGGAAGAAGACCGGACCCGGGCTGTCGAGCTTGATCGCCACGGCGATGGCCGCGAGCAGCGGCGACAGCGACACCAGGGCGATCGCCGCCACCGTGAGGTCGAGGGCGCGCTTGAGCAGGATCTCGGTCACGTTGAGCGGCCGGCGTCCGATATTGATGCCGGAGACGCCGCCGACCCGGGCGACCTGCATGTCAGGGAACCGGTCGAGGACGCTGCCGGGCCGCAGGTGCAGGGCCGACGGTACCCGCAGGAACGCGTCGATGCAGCGCTCGACCTCGGCGGTGTCGGTCCACGGCACCAGCACGAACACGTCGTCCGGGCGCAGGAACCGGACCACCGACACGGCGAGGTCGAGATCCTCCTGGAGCTGATCGTGCCGCGACACGGTGTCGGCGCCCGGATCGACCCGGCGCAGGTAACTGGTGCCGACGATCCGGGACCCGAGCTGCTCGGCCTCGTGGCTGGCGTAGAACCGGGCGATGTCCTCCTCGTACCCCACCAGGTGGACGCGGCTGGCCGAGGCCGATCCCGCCGTCAGGCTCCTGCGCACCAGGCGGGTCGCCACGGTGCGGGTCAGGAGGAGAGCCGGCAGGCCGAGCAGGAACGCCGTGATCGAGACGATGCGCGAGTAGTCATTGGTCGTCTTGGTGAGGAAGCCGACCACAAGCACCGCCGCCCAGGCGACCAGCCAGAGCGAGGCTATGCGCTGGACGTTCAGCTTCTGTGCCATGATGCCGTCGAGGCTGTAATCCTCGCGCAGGATGTTCGACGAGACGATGATCGCGCTGAGCAGCGCGGCCAGGCGCAGGCCCCGGAAGGCGGTCACCCACACGCTGTCGCCCTCGAAGGCGATCTGGTAGCCGAACTCGACGGCCAGGATGACGGCGACGATCGCCCCGATCTCGGCCGCGGCCAGCGACGACGACATCACGATTCGCGCGAACGCCCGACCGCGGCGCGGCAGGAGCGCCGACCACACGCTGCGACGGCGTTCGGCCGAAGTCGGAAGGGGCTGGAACGTCTCCGGAACCCGCTCGTGAAACATGTTGCCCGCCGCGTCCCGGTTTGATCGGACTTTGTACCGGTCTGAAACACGAAAGATTTCAGCGCCGGCATCTGCCGATGACGGAGCAAGGGGTGAGCCGCGAAATCCGGTAGTCCGGCCGCTTCGGGGTGGCCGCCCATGTAAGCGAACGTCTGCCGGTCGGCAATACATGGTAAATGCTGAGTCACCAGAATACGGAGACATGCAGTGCGTGACCGTTCGACGGCTTGATACCAGCAGTTGCGTGGTAATGCCGGGACGTTGCTGAAGGGTTGAATTCTAGCGGACCAAGAAGCTTGGCCGAGTCTCGCGGTATCCCGGACACAGGGGCGGCGCGGTTCCTGCGCGCGGCCGTCGACGGGGTCGCCCAACCTTACGTCGTCACGCCGCCAGACCACATTTCGGTCCGGCGGCGGGTCATGAAGGCAGTATCTGCAACGTCAGGCGGTGGCGGCCTGCTTCGCGGTCTCGGCGCCGCCGACGGTCTGCACCATCTCGAAGCCCTCGAATTGCGGGTGTCCGAGATACAGCGGCTTGGTCGAAGGGGCCCGGCTGTGCGCCTTGCGGAACTGCTCGGAGCGCGTCCAGGCTTCGAATTCGGCGCGCGAGCGCCAGACGGTGTGCGAGGCGTAGAGGACATGATCCTCCTGCTCCGGTCCACGCAACAGGTGGAATTCGACGAAGCCATCCATCTCGCCGAGATGGCTGTCGCGCCCGAGCCAGACGGCCTCGAAGTCCTCGGTCGCATCCTTAACGACCTTGAAGCGATTCATCGCGATAAACATGCTGTTCTCCGTTGAGAGGCTGAATTTAGGCCCCGAAGCCGGTCCGGGCGAGCCCTGCTGCGGCGACGGGGCGCGCGCGAAGCTCTGCGCAGACTTATCCGATCGACATTTCAGCAACAATGTTTCGAAGATACGCCAGGTTAAACCACAAGATGTATGCTTAGACTTGCGGAGCTTAACAACTTCGTGTCCAATTGCGGGACGGTCCATATTGTGTCGCAGTCGGGGTGTCATCCGATTGCTATACCGCTCGCAATCGACGCGAAAATTTGTTCGGCGCACGGGAGCAAGTGACAATAAGGGCTTAGAGCCGGTACCGTTTGCAATGCATTCGGTTGCTGCTCTAGCGTGCGGCACCGCACGTTAGGTATAGGCGCGTTATGAGATTGAGGGTCGGACGGTGAAGCGGCGCGATGGCGAGGCGAGAACACCGGATCCGCAAGGGGACGCTGTTCAAAGCGCGGACAAGGACGTGACCAGTCAGATCATGCCGAAGCAGACCACCGACGTCGATCGTCTGGTCGGTATTCGCATCACCGCGCTGCGGAAGGCCCGCGGCCTCAGCCAGACCGCGCTCGGCAACGCCGTCGGCGTCACGTTCCAGCAGGTTCAGAAATACGAGAAGGGCCAGAACCGCGTCGGTGCGGGCCGGCTGCGCGAGATCGCGCGCCTGCTCGAGGTGCCGGTGTCGGCGTTTTTCGAAGAGAGCGAGCCCCGCGAGAACGCCCAGGAGGACGTGTTCGGCTTCCTCAGCGCCCACGGGGCGATCGAGTTGCTGCGCGCCTACGCGCTGATCGAGGACGAGCAGATGCGCCGCGACGTCCTCGCGCTGGTCCGGAGCGCCGCGCGGCTGGCGCAGGCCCGCACCGCACCGCCCGCAGCCGATCCGGTCTGAACGGTTTCGACCGGGGCGGTCCCGTACACATCACGCAATCAAATCGATCGCGTTTCGGCCTCGACGATCCCGCACGCTGAGCGTCTCTCAGATCTCCTCGGCCGCGATGAGGTGGAAGAAGCTTCCGCCCACCAGGCCCACCCGGTGCCCGGCCAAGCCTTGATCCGTGCCTTCCGCATCGGCGACGCGGGCAAGGGCGTCCGCCTCCACGGCGGAGGGTGACAGCTCGCTGGCATAGTGGAACTCGTGGCCCACGATCCGGGCGCCGCGGTGGCCCAGCGGACCGTCGCTGCTGAGGCGGGCGACACGATAGCCGAGATGCAGCTTGCGCTTGCGGTACGAGGTGGCGACCGGCAGCAGCCCCGCCATGGCGTGGGTGTTGCCATCCGCATCCTCGAGCGTCCGACCCAGGACCATGTAGCCGCCGCACTCCCCGTGGACCGGCCGTGTCGCCGCGAAGGCGCGCAGGCCATCGAGGAAGCGGGTCGCGGCAGCGAGTTGCCCGGCATGCAATTCCGGATACCCGCCGGGCAGCCAGCAGGCGTCGCACGATTCCGGCGGCGCTTCGTCGGCGAGGGGTGAGAACGGGACGATCTCGGCCCCGGCCAGCTGCCATCCGGCTTCGAGATGCGGGTAAAGGAAGCTGAACGCCGCGTCCCGGGCCACCGCGATCCGTTGCCCGGGCGGTCGCGGCAGCACGCCCACCGACGACGGAGCGCTGCCGCCGGCGCAGGCGATCACGGCATCGAGGTCGATACCCGCTTCCGCCAGGTCGGCGAGGCGGTCGAGCCGCGCCTCCAGGTCGGCGGTCTCGCCCGCCTGGACGAGGCCGAGATGGCGCTCGGGCAGGACTAGCTCGGCATCGCGCATCAGGGCGCCGAGCACCGGGAGGCCGACGCGCTCAAGGCCGGCCTCCACGAGCCGGCGGTGGCGGGCGCTCGCAACCTTGTTGAGGATCACCCCGGCTATACGGACTCGCGGGTCGTAGAGCGTGCAGCCGAGCGCCACGGCGGCGGCCGATTGCGCCGCGCCGGACACGTCGATCACCAGTACCACCGGCCAGCCGAAGCGGGCCGCGATGTCGGCGTTTGCCCCGGTCCGGTTCTCCGCGGCCCGGACCCCGTCGAACAGGCCCATGGAGCCCTCGGCGACCACGATATCGGCCCGCGCGGCCGTCTCGCCCGCCAGCGCGTCGAGGAGCCCGGGCGCCATGGCGAAGCTGTCGAGGTTGAAGCTCGGCTGGCCGGTCGCCGCCCGGTGGAAGGCGGGATCGATGTAGTCCGGCCCGCATTTGGCACCGCGGACACGCAGGCCCCGCCGGGTCAGCGCGCGCATCAGCGCGAGGGTGACGGTGGTCTTGCCCGAGCTCGAGCGCGGGGCGGCCACCAGCAGGCCGGGGGCGCTCATACCGCGCCCCCCACGGTCCCGCCCGGCCTGTAGCGCCGGTCGTAATCGGGGGCGTAGAGCGCGCTTTCCCGGAAGTCGGCTGCGCCGAGCGCCGGCCCGACGAGGATCAGGGCGGTGCGTTCGAGACCGGCCCCCGCCACGAGGGCGGGGAGCCCGGCGAGGTCGCCGGTCAGCGCCCGCTCGTCCGGCCAGGAGGCGCGGAACACTACCGCCGCCGGGCAGGACGCGCCGTAGAATGGGATCAGCTCGGCCGCGACCTTCTCGATCACGTGGATCGAGAGATGCACCGCCAGCGTCGCCCCGGTCGCCGCGAAGGCGGCGAGCGTCTCACGCTCCGGCATCGCGCTCGCCCGGCCCGAGGTGCGGGTCAGCACGACGGATTGCGATACGCCCGGCACCGTCAGCTCCCGGTGCAGCATCGCGGCGGCGGCCGCGAAGGCCGGGACGCCCGGCGTCACCGTGTAGGCGATGCCGAGCCGGTCGAGCCGGCGCATCTGCTCGGCGAGCGCGCTCCAGATCGACAGATCGCCCGAATGCAGCCGCGCCACGTCGTGCCCGCCCGCATTCGCGGTCTCGATCTCAGCCATGATCGCGTCGAGATCGAGGGGTGCGGTGTCGACGATGCGGGCGCCCGGCGGGCACCAGCCCAAAATCTCGGGCGCCACCAGCGATCCGGCGTAGAGGCAGACCGGGCAGGCGGCGATGCGGTCGCGCCCGCGCACAGTGATCAGGTCGGCAGCGCCGGGTCCGGCGCCGATGAAGTGGACGGTCATGGGTGCCGAGCGGTCTGGTGCGGGATCGCGAGGGCGCAGGTTGCGCCGGCGCTGGCGATGCGGGGAAGGGCGAGGCGGCTCTCGGAACCCGCCGCCGCCAGGGCGGCCGCCTCGGCCAGCGAGCCGACGCCGCGCAGGCGCTCGATCCGGGCCGAGCGCGTGACGACTTTTGGGTCGCAGGCTTCCAGGGCTGCCGGTTCGACCGGCCAGGGCGAAAGACCGAACGCCGCTGCCGCCGCGCAGATAGACGGTTCCGCGGCCCTGTCTGACGCCGTGGCGATGGCCGTCAGATCGGTCCGGGCGGCACCGACGGCACCGAGGGCGCGGGCGATGAGCGCGGCGATCTCGTCGGCGCCGGTGCCGCGCCGGAACCCGATCCCGGCTACGAGCGGGTCGGTCATGGCTTGGTCCAGGCCCATTGGGTCACCGGCATCGCGGGACGCCAGCCATGCATCCCCCCCACCGGGCTCGCCCGATCGACCGAAAAGCGCCGCAGGCTTCCGCCATGTTGGGCGAAGGCCGCGAGCAGCGCCGCCTCGCCCTGGATCGTGACCGCGTTGGCCACGCAGCGCCCGCCCGGCCGGAGGGAACCGAGCGTATCCGCCAGAACCCCCGCCTCGGAAACGCCGCCGCCGATGAAGACCGCGTCCGGGGCGGCTAACCGGGCTAGGGCTGCCGGGGCTGCGCCTGTGACCACCGACAGGTCCGGAACCCCGAGGGCCTGAGCATTCCGAAGGATCCGCTCAGCCCGGTCCGGCCGAGCCTCGATGGCGGTGGCGCGCAGGCTCGGATGGCGCAGCATCCACTCGATCGCGATGGATCCCGCCCCGGCCCCGACATCCCAGAGATGCTGGCCCGGATGCGGCTGCAGAGCCGCCATCGTCAGGGCGCGGATCTCGGCCTTGGTCAGCTGCCCGTCATTCTCGAACAGCCCGTCGTCGAGGCCGGGCGCCAGCGGTAGGGCCTGTCCTGCGCCTGCCACCGCGATGGCCACGGTGTTGAGCGGGTCGATCGTACCGAGGTCGAAGCCATCGGCCCGGCCCTCGCGGACCCGCTCGCGCGGGCCGCCCATCGCCTCCAGCACCGTGATGGTCGAGGCGCCGAAGCCGCGCTCGGTGAGCAGCCCCGCCAGCGCCGACGGTGTGGTGCCGTCCCAGGACAAGACCAGGAGCCGGGCCCCTGGCTGGATGTGGGGCACTATCCGCGCCAGAGCCCGCCCGTGCAGGGTGACGAGACCACATTCGGCCAGCGGCCAGCCGAGCCGCGCGCAGGCGAGGCTGAAGGCGGAGGGCTGCGGGAAGGCGCGGATTTCGGTGGGCAGCACCAGCTGGGCAATCTCGGCGCCGATGCCGTAGTGGAACGGGTCGCCGGTCGCGAGAATGCAGGTCGGCCGTCCACGCCGGGCCAGGATCTCCGGATAGGCGTCGTGGATCGGGCTCGGCCAGGTCCGGGTCTCGGCGTCGAGGGGGGCGGCTAGGGCGAGGTGGCGCCGCCCGCCATACACGACCTGCGCGGCATCGAGCGCCGCGGCAGCCGCCGGCGCGAGGCCCGAGCGTCCATCCTCGCCGATGCCGACGATCGATAGCCAGCGGTGGCTCGACAGGGGATCAGCGCTCATGGACAAGACCCCCATGAACCGCGGTGCGATGCGAATCCTGATCCTCGGCGGCACCGGCGAGGCGAGCGCCTTGGCCCGGGCGCTGGCCGACCGGAACGCGTACGCCGTAACGCTGTCGCTGGCCGGCCGGACCGCGGCCCCGAAGGCCGAGCCGGTGCCGACCCGGATCGGCGGGTTCGGTGGCGCCGTGGGCCTCGCCGATTATCTGCGCGCGGGGGCTATCGATCGCCTGATCGACGCGACGCACCCGTTCGCGGCGACCATCTCGGCCAACGCCGCCGCCGCCGCGGAGGTCGCAGGGGTGCCGCTGCTGGCGATCCGCCGGCCGGGCTGGCGCCGCGAGGCGGGCGACCTCTGGACCGAGGTGGCGACCATGGAACAGGCGGTCGCGGCCCTCGGGCCGGCGCCCCGGCGCGTGTTCCTGACGATCGGCCGTCAGGAGGCCGGCGCCTTCGCGGTGGCGCCGCAGCACAGTTATCTGGCCCGGAGCGTCGAGCCGCTCGGGTCGGCTCTGCCCGTGCCGGACCTCACGGCCATCGAGGCGCGGGGCCCGTTCGACGCGACGGCCGAGGCCGCGCTGATGCGTGCCACCGGCACCGAGATCCTGGTCAGCAAGAATTCCGGCGGTGCGGCGACCTACGGCAAGATCGCGGCGGCGCGCAGCCTCGCGATCCCGGTGGTGATGGTGCGCCGGCCGGAGAAGCCGGACGTGCCGAGCGTCCCCGACGCCGCGGGCGCTCTGCGCTGGCTCGAGACCGGCATTCATGCCGGGCCCGCGACCTTGCGCGACGTGTAGACGAACGGCACGCCGCCGGACCGTGGGATCAGCCGCGTGGTGGAGGCGCCGAGGATCACCATCGTGGCCATGTCGGCCGGTACGGCATGCGCTTCGGCGAGCGTCGAGACCCGGATCGCTTCGTCCGGCCGGCTGATCGCGCGGGCGAACATCACCGGTGTCTCGGGCGCCCGGATCCCGGCGGCGAGATCGAAGGCGGCGCCGAGCTGCCAGGGCCGGGCGGCCGAGATCGGGTTGTAGAGCGCGATCACGAAGTCGGCGCGCAGCACCGCGTCGAGCCGGGCGGTCACCACCGGCCAGGGCTTCAGGTTATCCGAAAGCGACAGGGCGCAGAAATCGCCGCCCAGCGGCGCGCCGAGCCGGGCGGCGGCGGCCAGCATCGCGGTGATCCCCGGCTCGACCGTGATGGTCAGGTCGCGCCATCCGGGCTCGCCGTGCTCCACCGCCTCGAACACGGCCGAGGCCATGGCAAAAACGCCCGGATCGCCGCCGGACACCACCGCCACCCGCCTCCCGGAGGCGGCGAGCTGCAGGGCGTGGCGGGCGCGGTCCACTTCGACGCGGTTGTCGCTGGCGTGACGGATGAGGTCCGGGCGCTCGGGCACGCGCGCCACGTAGGGAAAGTAGCCGATCAGATCCTGCGCGGCGTCGAGGGCCCGGCGGGCGGACTCGGTCAGCAACCCGGGATCCCCGGGGCCGAGGCCGACCACCGTGACGCTGCCGCTCACGGCCGACGCCCCTCGCCGGGCAGGAGGACCATCGAGAAGTAGGGCGCCTCGTCGTCGGCCTTGTCGGCGAGCATCACCACGCGCTCGCCCGCCATGGTGCCGCGCTCGACATAGACGGCCCGGTTCAGCAGCCCTGCGGCGGTGAGCGCAGCCCGCACCTTCGGCAAGTGCCGGCCGAGCTTCATCAATACGGCGGCGTCGGTGCCGCGCAGGCGCTCGGTGAGCGCGTCCAGCGGCAGCGTGGCCGGCAGGACCGTGAGGATGTCGTCGCCCCAGGTGATCGGCGTGCCGGCCCGGGTCCAGCAGCCCGACATGCCGGTGACGCCCGGCACCACCTCCACGGGGAAGCGGTCCTTGAGGCGCCGCCACAGGTGCATGAACGAACCGTAGAAGAACGGGTCGCCCTCCGAAAGGATCGCGACGTCGCGCCCGGCGCCGAGATGGTCGGCGAGCTGGCCGGCTGCGTCGTCGTAGAAGGCGGCCAGCGCCGCCACGTAATCCGGGTGCTCCGGGTGGATCTCGGTGGTGTAGGGGTAGGCGAGGGGCATCTCGCGGGCGGGGTCGCGCAGGATCGCGTCCGCGATGGTGCGGGCGTTGCCGCGCCGGCCACGCTTGCAGAAATGCACCAGCACCGGCGCGCGCATCAGGATGCGCTGCGCCTTCACGGTGAGCAGTTCCGGGTCGCCCGGGCCCATGCCGACCCCGTAGAGGGTGCCGGTCACGGCGATCGCAGGGATCTCCTCGACGGGGGCTTCGACGCGCTCGAACCCGTCCATCACTCGACCTCGCTGGCGAGCGCGTTGACCGCCGCCGCGGTCATCGCGCTGCCGCCGCGCCGGCCGTGGACGACCACGAACGGCACCCGGCCGTCCCGGGCCAGGGCATCCTTCGATTCGGCCGCGCCGACGAAGCCCACCGGGATGCCGATCACGGCGGCCGGGGGCGGCACGCCGGCGTCGAGCAGCTCGAGCAGGCGGAACAGGGCGGTGGGGGCGTTGCCGACCGCGACGATGCTGCCCGGCAGGTGCTCCCGCCACAGTTCCATGGCGGCGGCCGAGCGGGTGGTGCCCAGGCTCTTGGCGAGGTCCGGCACGCGCGGATCGCCCAGCGTGCAGATCACCGCGTTCTTGGCGGGCAGCCGCGTCCGGGTGACGCCGTCGGCGACCATCCGGACATCGCACAGGATCGGGGCGCCGGCCTGGAGCGCCGCGACCCCCGCCTCGGCGAACCCATCCGACATCTCCACGTCTACCGGGAGGTCGGTCATGCCGCAGGCATGGATCATCCGGACGACGACGCGCTCGGCCGCACCCGACCAGCGCGCGAGGTCGGCCTCGGCCCGGATCATCGCGAAGGAGCGGGCGTAGATCGCCGCACCGTCACGGATGTAGTCGTACCGGGAGGCCGCCTCAGGCTCCGAACCTGCCTGGCGCAGGGCGTTCTGGCTCGCGCTCATGCCGGTCTCTCGTACCTCCCAAATTCCGTCACGGTGTTCCCCGGCGCGAAGGCGGCGGCGAGCCCGACGGTCTTGGCCCTTCCTAACCGCTCCATCACCGCCTCGATAGGGAGGTGCATCGCCGGCTCATCGCCCGGCGCGCCGCCGATGACGGCGCCGTAGAGCCCATCCCGGCCGACCAGGGTCAGGTCGGCCGGGCCCGGCCGGGCGCAGCCCTTGGCACAGCCGGAGACGTGGGCCACGCGCCCCTCCAGGCCGAGTGGCGCGAATATCGTCGCGAGAAGCGCGGCATCCACGAGCGTCGGCGTCGATCCGGAGGCGCAGGCCGGCGCGCCCGTACAGGCGGCGACGCTGCGCCGCGGATCATCGGGGGCGATGATGAAGGTTCGGGCCAGAGCGGTGAGATCGGCGGCGGACGGATCCTGACGCGGCAGCAACACGAAGCCGCGAGCCGGGGACAAGCGGATCTCCTCGGCGCCGAGGCGAGCGGCAAGGTCCACGAGGTGGTCGAGGGCAGCGGCTGTGCAGCGACCGAACGGCGCATCCACGGCGAGCATTGATTGGCCCGGCGCCAAAGATGTGACGCCGGTCAGCGGCGAGAAAGGCGCTCCCTGCGGAGAGACTCTACCGCACCCGCTCTCCCGCATGGGAGGGGGGACTTGCACCTGCATCGCGAGCCGAACGGCATTCTCCACCGCGCCGAACTCATCGGGCGACAGATCGCGCATCCGCCGCCGGCCGGTCCGGGCGAAGGCGTTCAGCAGCGCTGCGACCGCCGCCGGTGCCTCCTCCCGGGTACAGGCGACGAGATCGTGAAGACCGTGCTCCGTGGCGACCGCAATCCCGACATCGCCGGCGGCACAGGGGAACATACGGACATCGCCCTCAGGCACCTCCGCACCCAGGCGCCCTTCGACCACCACCAGCGTCTTGGCCGGCAGCTCCGCCACCGCGAGTCCCGCCGCCTCCACGGCACGCGCGAGGGCCGGCACATCGAGCGTTTCCGCGGAATCGCGGCCGGCGAGCGGGTTGGTGAGCGTCAGCCGCTGCGGACCGCCATCGCTGCGCGCGTCGCCGAGGCCGGCGGTTTCCAGCAGCCGGGCGAGCGGCGTGCGCGTCGCCTCGGACACGCCGCGGATCTGGAGGTTGGCGCGGGCGGTGAGGTCGAGATGGCCATTGCCGAAGCGACGCGCGCCGTCGGCTACGGCGTGTGCTTGCGCCAGGGTCAGGATTCCGAGGGGCGGATGCACCCGGGCGAGCAGGCCGTCGCCGGTGGGCATCGGGCGGCTGAGCCCCGGGCACCAGCCCCGGCGCGCGGGCGCCTGGGGCAGAACCCTGCGATGGGTGGAGGCGCTCATTCGGCGGCCTCCGGCATCAGCGCGTCGGCCGGCAGCGCGTTGCGCCGGCTGTGCCACAGGCCACGGTCGCGGGCCTCGTCGAACCGCTCCAGGATCGCCCGGGTCGCGGCTGGGTTGGCGGCACGCAGGCGGTCGAAGACGTCGGCATCGGCAATCCAGGCCGCGTAGAGGCGGTCGAAGCCGGCATCGGTCACGGCGTCGCTCGCTGCGGCCAGCACGAACACGGCGTCGAGGCCCTGGGCCAATTCCTGCGCGCCGCGGTAACCGTGGCGGAGCTGGCCCGCGATCCAGCGGGCGTCTGCCAGGCGGCCACCGATCAGCCGGGCTGCATCCTCCCGGGCGGTGCGGGCCTTTGGGCGGTCGGGAACAGAGACGTCGAGGCTGTACAAGGTGGGGCTGGCGCCCTGGAGCGTGGCGGCGGCCGCGAACCCGCCCATGGCGTCCACCGCGGCATCGCCGTCGAACAGGTCGCGCTCGGCCACGTCGAAGGCGTGCAGATAGGCGTCCGCCGCCGCGATCCGGGCGCCGAACTCCGCGTCCGGCCCCTCGCGGTCGCCGTAGGCGTGGCTGCTGGCCGCGAGGTAAGCCCGTCCGAGATCGGCCCGGACGTCCCAGGCGCCGTCGAGGGCGGTGGCGGCCGTGCCGGCGCCGTAGCGACCCGGTGCCGCGCCGTAGACCCGGGCGGTCGTCTCACCACGGCGGCGCGCCGCGGCCAGGGGATTCTCACAATCCTCCTCGTCCCGTTCGGCCACCGCACGGGCGGCGCGATCGAGCAGCGCCAGCGTATCCGGGAAGGTGTCGCGGAACGCGCCCGAGACGCGGACCGTCACGTCGATGCGCGGCCGGTCGAGCATCGCCAGCGGCAGCACCTCGAAGCCGGTGACCCGTGTGCTGGCATGGTCCCAGATCGGCCGGACGCCCATCAGCGCCAGGGCGTGGGCGACGTCCTCGCCTCCGGTGCGCAGGGTCGGCGACGCCCAGAGATCCATGACGATCCGGGCCGGGTACTCGCCCTCGTCCTGGAGGTAGCGCGTCACCACGGAGGCGGCGGCCTTCTCGCCCAGCAGCGCTGCGGCGCGGCTCGGGATCGCCCGTGGGTCGAGGGTCGCGAGGTTGCGCCCGGTGGGCAGCACGTCGGCACGGCCGCGGGACGGCGAGCCCGCGGGGCCCGGGGGCACGAAGCGGCCGTCCAGGGCCGCCAGAAGGCCCGCCCGCTCGCCGGCGGCGCTCGCCAGGACCGTCTCCCGTGCATCGGCCGGGGCGCGCCCGAAGACGTGAAGCCCGTCGCGGAACGTCGTCTCGCCAAGATCGCAGAGATGGGCGTCGAGGCGGGTGAGCGCCTCGTCCATGGGCGTGTCCGGCCCGATCCCGGCGCCCGACATCAGCCCCGCGGCGTCCGCATCCTCAAGGATCGCGGTGGCGATCAGTCCGGCCCGGCGCGGATCGAGCACGCTGGCGGCGGAATACTCCTCCACCAGCTCGCGCAGGCGCGCGGCCTCCGGCGAGAGGGCGTGCACCTCGGTATCGGGGGTGAGATGGCCGAGGGCGATCCCGCCCAGCCGGCGCTTGAGCGGTGCGGCCTCGCCCGGATCGTCGACGATGAACGGGTAGATGACCGGCAATCCGCCGACGCAGAGCGTTGGAAAGCAATCCGGCGAGAGCGCCACCGTCTTGCCTGGCAGCCACTCGGTGGTCCCATGGGTTCCGAGCTGCACCAGCGCGTCGAAACGCTGCCGGAGCCCGAGGTGGAACGCCAAGTAGGCGTGGGTCGGGACGCGCTCCGGATCGTGGTAGCCGGTCTTCCGATCCGGGTCGCGGCCGCGGTCGGGTTGGAGGAAGAGCGCGATGTGTCCGCCCGCCATCCCAAAGGCGTCGGTGTTCGCGCCCCGGCCCGCGAAACATGCGGCGTGCTCCCCCTCCTGCACGGGAGAGGGGACCGGCGATGCGATCGGCCGCGGGCGTATCCGGTCGGCTGCGGTGAGCGGAGGGGCCGCCGCATCCGCCGTGACCATCCGGAACCGGAAAAGACCACCGCGGCACGTCGGGTCGTCCGCTGGCTCGCCCCAGGCAGCCGTCAGCGCTTCACGCTGCGCCGCCGGCAATCCGGCGAGCCAAGCGACATAATCCCCCAGCGGTACCGCGAAGCCCGCCTCGCCCTCGGTGAGCGCCTGCATCAGTGCAGCCGGCTCGGGCGGCAAACCGGTCGCGTAACCCGACCCGGCAAGATCAGAGAAAATCGCGCGGGCGCTTTCGGGCGTGTCGAGGCCGACCGCGAAGCCGGCCCGGCCGCCACGGGCGGGATAATCGGACAGGACGACGGCCACCCGCCGCTCGGCCCGGGGGAGGGCGGCGAGACGCAGCCAACCCGCCGCCCGTTCGGCCAAGGCTTCGATGCCGGCCGGATACGGAACCGCCCGGCGCTCGGCGAAGCCGGCGACCTCGGCGGCCTCTTCCTTGAACGAGATCGGAAAGCCGGAGAGTCGGCCATCGAATTCCGGCAGGGCGACCTGCATCGCGAGGTCCGCAGCCCCGAGGCCGCGCGCCGAGGCTTCCCAGGCCGCCTGGGGCGAGCCGACCGTGTAGGCCTGAAGTACCGGGCAATCGGCGCCGTCGAGGACGAAATCGATCCCGTCCTCCCGCGCCGAGAAGGCGGTGGCGGCGATCACCAGATCCGGTTTGCGGGCGCGCACGGCCTCGGCCACCGCCCGGGCCGCCTCCGGCTCCTTCAGGCTCGACACCGCCATCGGCAAGACGCCGATCCCGCGGGCGCGCAGGGCCGCGACCAGGGTGACGAACGGCGCGGTGTCGCCGCCCAGCACCGCGGAGCGGTAGACCAGGAGCAGGGCCAAGGGCGCCTTTGCCCGCATGTCGGCCAGCGGCACCGCCGTCTCGGCCGCCGCGACGGCGACACCCAGGGGCAGCGCGCCACAGCCCGGGCACCAGGGAAACCCCCGCGGCAGCGGCTGAGGCGGCTCGACCGTGCCTCCCGCGCCGACCCGGACGGCCAGGAGGCCCAGCATCCGCCGCAGGTTCTCCGGGCCGCCGGCGCGAAAATAGCGGTCGAGCTGCTCGGCCAGATCCGGGTCGGTGGAGAAGCCGGCAAGGCGCGGGTCCGGCCGGTCGTCGCCCGGCAGCACCGCCAGCACGACACCGTGCACCCGCGCCGCGGCGGCACAGCGCTCGATGCCGTAGCGCCAGTAATCCAACCCGCCGAGGCAGCGGATCACGACGAGCTTCGCGCGGGCGACCACGCGCTCGACGTAGAGATCCACCGACATCGGGTGCCGGAGCTTGGCGAGCTTTGCGAGCCGCAGGCTCGGCAGCCCGGGCTCGCCGGCATGGGCCTGCCCGATGCCCGCGAGGTCGCTGTCGGTGAACGAGAGCACGACGAGGTCGCCCGGCTCCTGCCCGAGATCCACCGCCGCCTCGCCCTCGTCGAGGGAGACCGTATCGATGCGGACGAGATGCATGGCGCGCTTCCTAGGCCCCGCCAGATCGGGCGCGCGCGCAGAGTCTCAGCAAGGGAGCGCGCGCGATCGCGATCATCCCGCGAGCGCCGCGGCGACGGCGCCCTGGTCGAAGCCCTTCAGGCCGATCACCACCAGGCGACCGTCCCGGTTCTCGCCCGCCCGCCAGGGCCGGTCGAAATGGTGGGCCACGCGCCGGCCGACGCCCTGCACCACGAGGCGCATGGCCTTGCCCTCGACCTCGGCGAAGCCCTTGATCCGCAGCACACCCGCGGCCTCGGCAGCCTTCTCGACGCGGGCGGCGAGGTCGCCGGCCGTGACGGCCGGACGAATCGGCAGGGCTACGGTCTCGAAGTCGTCGTGGTCGTGGTCCTCGCCGTCGCCGTGATGCGAGGGGCGGGCGTCGAGGTCGTCCTCGGCCGCGGCGCCGAGCCCGAGCAGCACCAGCGGGTCGATGGCGCCGTTCTCGGTCTCCACCACCTTCACGGCGCGGGGCAGGTGAGCCTCGACCTCGGCGCGAACCCGGGCGCGGGTCTCGGCGTCGAGCAGGTCGGACTTGTTGAGCACGACGAGGTCGGCACAGAGGAGCTGGTCCTCGAACACCTCCTCCAGCGGGTTGTCGTGGTCGACCGCCGTGTCGGCGGCGCGCTGGGCGGCCAGGGCCTCGGGATCCTCCGCGAAGGCGCTCGCGGCCACGGCCGGCCCGTCCACCACGGCGACGACGCCGTCGACGGTGACCCGCGAGCGGATGGCCGGCCACTGGAACGCCTGGACCAGCGGCTTCGGCAGGGCGAGGCCGGAGGTCTCGATCAGGATGTGCTCCGGCGGCTCGGCGCGACCGAGCAGGCTCTCGAGCGCCGGCACGAAGTCGTCGGCGACCGTGCAGCAGATGCAGCCGTTCGGCAGCTCCACGATGGAGTCCTCGGTGCAGCCCTCGACGCCGCAGGCGGCCAGGAACGACTTGTCGAAGCCGACATCACCGAACTCGTTGACCAGGATCGCCAGGCGGCGGCCCTTGGCGTTCTCGATGACGTGGCGGACCAGCGTCGTCTTGCCGGCCCCGAGGAAGCCGGTGACGATGGTGCAGGGGATCTTGGTCACGATGGTCATTCCGCAGCCTCCAAGGTGCCGGCCGGAAGCGGGCGGGGATCGGGAAAGGGCGGGATGCGGGCGATCACGCCGGTCTTGAATGCGGCAGGGCGCTCCCGCCAGGGCACGATGCCGTCCGGCGTCGCCGCGTAGGTGGCCAGCCCGTCCAGGATGGTCGCCGCCGACTCGGACGGGTCCATGTCGCCGTAGACGTAGGTCCAGCGGGTCTCGGACGCGACCGCCACGGAACAGGGCCGCTTGCACACCGACAGGCACTCGACCCCCTCGATCCGCAGCTGCCCGGACGTGTTGCGCGCGCGCAGGGCCTCGAGCAGGCGCGCGCCGGCCCGGGGCCCGTCCGGATCGTCGCCCGGGCGGCGGCAGGTCGTACAAACGTAAAGGACGGTCTCAGGCATGACGGCCTCAGGCATGCACCGTCCCGCGTGCGTTTCCACGGCCGAAAGCCTGCCAGGCCCAGCCGAAGCCGAGGCCGATCAGCATCCAGAAGACGAAGCTGATCGCCAGCGAGCGCGCCGCGAACTGCGCCGCGAGTGCCGCGGGAAGCTCCGAGGACACCTCCGCAGCCTGCGGCGCACCGGCGACGTGCGGCGCCACGATCAGCACGAGGCCGCCCAGGATCGCGATCAGCGAGCGCCGGACCGTGATCAGGTACAGGCCCATCCCGGTGGCGGCGGCGGTCATCACCCACCACGCCTGACGGGCGGCGAGCGGTGCCGCCTCGCTGCCCGGCAATTCCGGCGGCAATCCCAGGCCCGGGGCCAGAGCGACGCTGGCGAAGCCCGCGATCGCGAACGCGACACCGACCTGCCGCGTCGGCTCACGGCCGCAGGCCAAGATCACCGCACCGAGCAGGAGGGCGTAGCCGACCCCGCCCACGAGCGTCGCCAGAGCGGTGAAGGCCATCCGGGGCAACCCCTCGCCGGGCTGCCACTCGGGCGCGGCGTCCGGTGTGGCATGATCGTGCCCCGCATGAGCCAGCACGACCTGAGCCGACATGATCGGGAGCCTGCGCTCGGCCTGGTGCGTCTGCTTGGTCTCATAGCGCTCGGCCGCCACGATCAGCGGCGACGTCAGCGTCAACTCGAGGCCGGTCACGACGACGGCCGCGAGGAAGCCGGCGGCCAGGGCCGCCGACAGAAGCCGGATGATCATCCCTGCGCCAGGGGCGTCAGTGGCAGGGGAAGTTCTGGGTATGCCGGAAATCGTGCGCGGCGTTGTGCAGCGCGATCGCCGGCGAGAAGCCCGCCATGAACAGGAGGCCGAGGCCCAGGAAGGCCGCGAGCGCGACGGCAACCGGACGCTCTCCGGCGCGGGTGCCGGTGGGGGCGAGGGTCGAGGTGGTCATCAACATGTCTCCAGCCGCCCCACCGGCGGCATTGCGGGATCTCATCGTGACGGCAGGTCTCCTGGCTCGCGGCTCGGCGCGCCTGCCACCTTCCCGGATCGCTCCGGTGGCCTACTGGCAGACGCTCGCCGCTCACAGTTGCGGGGGCAGCCGCGGTTTCGAGGTTCGTACCCCTCACCGCATTCCCTTTTCACCCCGTCTCTGGGGCACCGTCACGCCATCGTTGTAGACGCATGACAGCTCTCGCACAACGGAGGCCCGGCGGAATCGTTTCGGACTCTTGGGGTACGGCAAGGATATGCGGGTCGGGCGGTGGCCGTGAGTGTCGAAACGCATTGGGGGGACGGACTTCGACGCGTCGCGACCGCCGTCGGCGCTTGGCCCGCGGCACCGGCGCCGTGTAACGGCCGGCATGGACGATTCCGGCCCCTGTCCGATTCTCGAACCCTTGAGCATTGATGTCGATGCGTACCTTGTCGCTGGCCCTCGTCGTCCTGGCGGCCACGTCCCTTCCGGTCCGGTCCGACGACAGCACCGCCGCGCTCATCGCCGGGGGGCTCGTCCTGGAAAAGGCCGGCACGATCGCCCTCGCGGCCGAGGATATGTACCTCTCCGAGCAGGCCGTGCAGATCGACTATCGGTTCCGCAACCTGACCGATTCCGACATCGAGACCACGATCGCGTTCCCGATGCCCGACATCACCGGTGACTCCGAGATGCTGGTTTCGCTCCCCGATCCGGCGCACGATAACTTCCTGAAGTTCCAGTCCGCGGTCGATGGCGAGCCCGTCGAATCGCAGGTCGAGCAGCGGGCGTTCCTGATGCGGAGCGATACACCGCCCGTGGAGATCACCGCTCGGCTCAAGGCGCTGGGGATCCCGCTCGTGCCAACCACCGCGGCGACGGAAGCGGCCCTGCGCCGCCTCGGCGAGCGCCAGCGGCGCGACCTGATCGCGGCCGGCATCCTGGAGCGGCAGGAGCACAAGGACGGGACGATCGCGGATGCCCCGCTCTGGACATTGAAGTCGAAATTCTGGCGCCGGCAGGTCTTTCCCGCCGGGCGCGAGATCGCGGTGCGCCAGAGCTACGTCCCGAGCCTCGGCGGTCTCGCGAGCCTGTCCTACGGCGGGCCGAACCTCGACCCGGCGCAGAAGGCGCACTACGCGACCCGATATTGCACGGACCCGACCTTCGAGCGGGTGGCCCAGGCCCTGTACCGGCGGTCGAGCGCCGACGGCAGCCGGGCGTTCCAGGCCTACGAACGGTCCCTCTCCCACGTGATCAGCTCCGGCGGCAACTGGGCTGGCCCGATCGGCCAGTTCAAGCTGGTCGTGGACAAGGGGGATCCTACGACCCTGGTCTCGTTCTGCGGGGCCAACGTGAAGAAGACCGGCCCGACGACCTTCGAGACGGTGATGAGGGACTTCGTCCCGCAGCGCGATATCGAGATCCTGCTGCTCAAGACCAAGACGGGAGAATGAATCGGTCGGGCGCCCTCGCGGTGCGCCCATGGGCTTGACGCGTCGGGTTCGATACGGGCACCGCCGGGCGCGCCCTCCGGCCCCGACCTCGGCGCGTTTGGTCCAGCCCGCCTCGGAGACACGATGGCCCCGGAAGACGCCCCGACATCCGCCCTCGTCGATCTCGCGTCCGGCCGCGCCCCGCAGCGCGTTGTCGAGGCGGATAGGACCTGGCTGGACCTCGACCTCGGCGGCCGCTTCCCGGTCCGGTCCGTTGTCGGGATCCCGTGCGGGGAGGGCGGTTCGGTCGCGGAGGGCGCCATCCTGTTCTCGCAGGACGGCGTGACGTGGTCCGCACCGGGCATCGCGTCCCGTCCGGTCGAGTCGGAGGCCGGCACGGTCGTCATTGAGGCCGACGAGCGCGCCTGGACGCGTTCCGTCCGCGTCGCGATGCCGGCCTCGATGCCGAACGTCACGGTCCGGGTCATGTGCGAGGAGGCGGCGTTCGACCTGATCGCCCTGCGGGCCATGCTGGGCCTCGACGTGACGCTCCTGAACGAGAAGCCCGGCGCCAACGCCTTCACCGCCTATACCCTGGAGAGCAATCCGGGTCGCACGAGCGGCGCCCTCGTGGGCGTGGCGGTGTTCCAGAACGGCGCCTTCGGCAACTGCTTGATCCAGTACATCATCGCCCTGTCGGTCGCGAAGGCGCTGAACCTGAAATACGTGGCGGTTCCGAAGTTCGACCGCAGCAAAGTCATCTTCCTGACCGAGCGGCTGACTTGTGACGGCATCACCTTCCTGCCTCCGGACGAGCCGCTGCCGACCGACGGGTACTTCCTGTCCGGCCTGTTCTTCGATCCGACGCAGTTCCAGCGGCAGGTGAGCCTCGACGCGCCGCCGGATTCACGGGCGATCATCCAGGGGATGATCCGCCCCCTGTTCAACGGCCTGCCGGCGACGGTCCCGCCCAAGCCCGACGACCAGCTCCTGATCCACATCCGCTCGGGCGACATCTTCAGCACCTGGGTCGACCCGCATTATCCCCAGCCGCCCTTCGCGTTCTACCGCATGGTGATCGACCGGCTGCTCGGCGAGGGCCGCATCCGCTCGATCAAGCTGGTCTTCGAGAACCGGCTGAACCCGGTGATCGCCGCGGTCGAGGCCTATGCGCAGGGTCTCGGATTGCCGGTGGAGACGCAGAGCGAGTCGCTGATCGCCGACGTCACGGCCTTGGTCAACGGCCGCTACCTCGTGTTCGGCCTGGGGACCTTCGGCCCGGCGATCTGCCACCTGTCCGAGCGGGTCGAGCAGGTCTTCTACTTCGCGTCCAACTGGCCGCAGATCTTCCGGGGTATTCCGTCGATCGACCGGGTCATCGAGGTCCGGGACTTGGAGGAGCGCTATATCAAGGTCGGCGCGTGGCAGAACACCGACGCGCAGCGCCGAATGATGATCGAGTACCCGGCCGAGGCGCTGGCCTTCGACGACGCCACCTGAGGATCAGGGCTTGTCCTCACGGTGCTCGACGGGGTCTGCGGTCGCCCCGCGCGCCTGTACGGCATCCCGGTACAGGCGCTCGACGTCCCGCTTGAACGCGGCCCGGGAATCGTCCCGCGAGTAGAACATGTGGCCGCCGGGGTAGACCGCGAGGCTGACCCGCCCGGCGCCGTAGGCCGGCACCTGCGCGAGCAGGAGCTTCGAGGCGTAGTAGGGCGTCACGAGATCGGTGAAGCCGTGGGCGACCAGCACCCTGAGCCGGCCGTCCAGCGCCAGCACGCCCTTCAGGTTCGATAGCGCCTCCGGGGCCTGCCGGCCCGAGCCCCAGGTCCAACCGCGGTTCACGGCGTTGTTCAGCAACTCGTAGCGCATGTTCGGCACCGGCCACTTCAACGTGCGCGCGTAGAGGTCGAGCATCGCGCTGGTCAGCGGCGCCTGGAGCGCGGTGAGCTGGGGATCCTCGAAGCCCGATTGTGCGGCGTCCGGGTTCGGGTCCCAGCCCGTGATGCCGGTGTCGTAGGCGCTGGTGACGCGCTGCTCCGCCCGGTCGAACTCGCGCTGAACGCTGCGGGTGGACAGGCGCGCCGCCTGCGCTTTCACGAAGGCTGCGTCGAACCCGGTGAAGGCCGCGACCTTGTCGGTCATGCGCGCAACGGCGGCCTTGTCGCCGGGGCCCTTGAGCAGGTCGGCGAGATAGGGGCCCACCGCGTAGGCCTCGGCATCGCCGAGCAAAGCCGGGCTCGGCGCCGTGCCGGCCCGTTCGAGGGCGCCGGCCGCCAGGGACGGCAGCTTCAGTACGTAGCCCCAGGGATTGGCCCGCGGCGTCTCGAGCCAGCCGAAATCCAGCACCGGCGACAGCAGCACCAGCCCGGACAGGCCGACACCGATATCCTCCTGCAGCTTCTCGGTGATCAGCGGCCCGCGGAAGCCACCGTAGCTCTCGCCGACGAAGAACTTCGGGCTCGCCATGCGGTCGTTGACCCGCAGGTAGCGGGCGATGACGGCCGCGAGCGTGGCGGCGTCGCTGTCGATGCTCCAGTAACTCTTGCCGTTCCCGTCCGCGGCCCGGCTGTAGCCGGTGCCCACCGGATCGATGAAGACGAGGTCGGTGAATTCGAGCCAGGTGCCGTCGTTGGGCGTCAGCGCCACCGGTTGCGATGGGCTGATGCTGGCGCCGCCGGTGGGCAGGCGCCACGGCCCGATCGCCCCGATATTCAGGTAGGCGGCCGCTGCTCCCGGGCCGCCGTTGACCGCGAAGGTGACGGGCCGCTGGCGCCCGGCCTCCGGGGCCATCGTGTAGGCGACGTAGGCCACCTCGGCCTGAAGCTTCCCGGCCTCGTCGACGAGCGGCAGGCTGCCGGCCGTGGCGGTGAAGTCGAGGGTCCGGCCGTCGGGGAGCGTCACGCTCTGGCGCGTGGTCGAATCCGGAGGAAGGCGCCGGCCCTCCGGCCCGCGAGGCGCTGGCTTGGCCTCCGCTTGAGGGCCGGGATGGTGTGCGTCCTGCGCGTGGAGTGGCAGCGGCGCCGTCAGGATGAGGACGAGCGCGGTATGCGCGAGACGTTTGCGGAGGAGCACGGTCAAGCCTTCTTGTTCCAGCGGCCCGAATCGTCCTGCTGCCAGTAGGCGACGGTATGGCCCGCCTCCTTGGCCTGGCGCCACTGCTCGCGGGCGCGCAGCAGGGCGTCCTGGTCGGTCCCGTCGAACAGGATGCAGATCCGTTCGTAGCTCTCTGCGTCCGGCGGCAGGTCGGCGCCCTCCACCAAAAATCGGATGGAGGCGGTGTTGGGGTTCACGTCGCGCAAGGTGAGTACCACCGGCTGCCCGGCCGCGTCGGGATCACGGTCGGTGCCGTGGGGCAGAAAGCTCTCGTCGGAATAGGTCCACAGGTGGTCGTCGAGGGCTTGAAGCCGCTCCTCGGTGGCCGCCTGGATCGCGGCCTGCCAGCCCCGGCCGAGCGAGCGCTCGACGAGGTTCGGCAGCACCTTCTCCAGGGGCTGGCGCTGCATGTGGTAGAACAGGATCTCGGTCACGATCCGACCGATATAGGGTTCGGAACCCAGGCGCGAGCAGCGGCGCGGAGCCGCGCCCCGGCGCTCAGACCAGCCGGCTCTGCTCGATCGCCGCGCCGACGAACCCCTTGAACAACGGGTGCGGCTCGAACGGGCGAGACTTCAGCTCCGGGTGGAACTGCACGCCGATGAACCACGGGTGCCCGACATGCTCGACGGTCTCGGGCAGGAGCCCGTCCGGCGAGAGGCCGGAGAAGCGCAGGCCCTTCGCCTCCAGCCGCTCGCGATAGGCCATGTTGACCTCGTAGCGGTGGCGGTGCCGCTCGGAAATCCGCTCCGACCCGTAGATCTTGGCGATCTTCGAATCGGGGTCGAGCTGTGCGTCGTAGGCCCCGAGCCGCATCGTGCCGCCGAGATCGCCGACCGCCGCGCGGCGCTCCAGCTCGTTGCCGCGCAGCCACTCGGTCAGCAGACCGACCACCGGTTCGGAGGTCTCGCCGAACTCGGTGGAGTTGGCGTTCGGCACCCCGGCCAGCGAGCGGGCGGCCTCGATCACCGCCATCTGCATGCCGAAGCAGATCCCGAAATACGGGATGCGCTTCTCGCGGGCGTAGCGGGCCGCCCGGATCTTGCCCTCTGCCCCGCGCTGGCCGAAGCCGCCGGGCACCAGGATGCCGTTCAGGCCTTCGAGGAACGGCGCGGGATCCTCGCGCTCGAACACCTCGGCCTCGATCCATTCGAGGTTGACCTTCACCCGGTGGCTGATGCCGCCGTGGATCAGAGCCTCGGTGAGCGACTTGTAGGCGTCCTTTAGCCCTGTGTACTTGCCCACGATGGCGATGGAGACCTCGCCCTCGGGGTTGCGCACCCGGTCGGAGATGGTGGTCCAGCGGCCGAGATCCGGCTCCTCGCCGTGCTCCAGGCCGAAATGGCCGAGCACCTCCCGGTCGAGCCCGGCCTTCCGGTAGGAGAGCGGCACCTCGTAGATCGAGGCCACGTCGAGCGCCTCGATCACCGCGGTCTCGCGGACGTTGCAGAACAACGCGAGCTTGCGCCGCTCCTCGATCGGGATCGGCCGGTCGCAACGGCAGAGCAGGATGTCGGGCTGGATGCCGATCGAACGCAGCTCCTTCACGGAGTGCTGGGTCGGCTTGGTCTTCAATTCGCCCGCCGACGGGATGTAGGGCAGCAGCGTCAGGTGGACGTACGCACAGGTGCCGCGGGGCAGTTCCTGGCCGAGCTGGCGGATCGCCTCGAAGAACGGCAGCCCCTCGATGTCGCCGACCGTGCCGCCGATCTCGACCAGCACGAAGTCGAACGTGTCGTTGCCGTCGAGGACGAAATCCTTGATCGCGTTGGTGACGTGCGGAATCACCTGGATGGTGGCGCCGAGATAGTCGCCGCGCCGCTCCTTGGCGATGATGTCCTGGTAGATCCGGCCGGTGGTGATGTTGTCGGCCCGGCTCGCCGGCACGCCGGTGAAGCGCTCGTAATGGCCGAGATCAAGGTCGGTCTCGGCGCCGTCGTCGGTGACGAACACCTCGCCGTGCTGGGTCGGGCTCATCGTGCCCGGATCGACGTTCAAGTAGGGGTCGAGCTTGCGCATCCGCACCCGGTAACCCCGGGCCTGGAGTACGGCGGCCAGCGCCGCCGAGGCGAGTCCCTTACCGAGGGAGGAAACCACGCCGCCGGTGATGAAAACGTACCGCGTCATGGGCCTCGGTCCATACAGAAAGCGCTGGCCTTTGCCAAACGGCAAGCCTGCCGGCGATGGAATGGTTGGGGATCAGGCGGGCAACGGGAACGGCCCGCCAGGGCGGACCGGAGCTGAGCCGAATCGCCGGCCCTCGCTCATCCGCCGCCTGACCTCTTGCGGCTCACGGGGCCGGTTGTCACGCGCGTCCAGTGCCGACCCGGTATCCGTTTCGGCCATGCGCCGCGTCAGCGCGACTGCGGCGCCTCGGGCACGGCCGGCTGGGCCGGCGCGGTCGCGGGGGCCCGGTCCTGCTGCTGGCGCAGGGTGTCGAGCAGGTTGTCGGCTCCGGTCGGCTGCTTGGCCGGCTGGCCGGCGGGCGAGGACGCGCCGGTGTCGAGGATCGACTTCGGTGCCGCCGAACGGTGCGACATCACGGCGAGCAGCATGCTGGTGGCGAAGAACAGGGCGGCCAGGATCGCGGTCGCGCGGGTTAGGGCGTTGGCCTGGCCGCGGCCGGTCATGAAGCCGGCGACGCCACCCCCGCCGCCACCGCCGAGCCCGAGGCCGCCCTCGGAACGCTGCAGCAGCACAACGCCGATTAGCGCGAGCACGATGATGAGATGGACGACGATCAGGACGGTCTGCATCGGTGTTCCGGAATCTGGTTCGGCTTCGCGCGCCGGTCCCGAGGAGGCGATCCGGCGACGGGCGGCCGGTGCCAGGCGTTCGAGGTGCCAAGCAGTCGAAGTGCCAGGCATTCGAGGTGTCAGGCATTCGACTTGGCGCGCCGGTCGCAAATCTGCGTCGGCCATACACCACTCGCTGGCCGCCGCCAACTTGACGATCGGCCCCCGGTTGTTCCCGGTCGGCCTCGCGTCCGGGGTCGGACCGTGTTCTGACGGGCGGGAAGGCGGCTCATCGAACGCGCCGCCCCGCCCGGGAGGCTCGCCATGACCATCTCACGCCGTTCGGCGCTCGCCGCCGCGTTCGCCGCGCCGATCCTGATCCACGCGCCGCCGGGGTTCGCCGCCGGAACGGAAGCCTCCGCCCAGACCGCCGAGGTCGAGGCGGCGGTGGATGCCTTGACCAAGGCCCTGCTCGCGGCGGACGGCACCGCCCTCGATGCCCTCACCCTCAATGGCTTGAGCTACGGCCATTCGAGCGGCGTTGTGCAGGACAAGGCGGCCTTCGTCGGCGCGCTGACCAGCGGCACCTCGCGCTTCCCAAGCATCACGCTGTCGGACCGCTCGGCCTCGGTGATCGGGGAGGACGCGATCGTCCGGCACGTCTTCACCGGTGAGACCGTCGCGGGTGGAAAAACCTCGCCGGTCCATATCGGTGTGCTGCAGGTCTGGCGCCGGGACGACGGCCGCTGGCGCCTGATGGCGCGCCAGGCGTTCAAGCTCTGACGCGCGACCAGTTCGCCGCTCAGTAGCGCGACGGGACGAGCATCTCCGGCGGGGTCGGCGTGCGGATGTAATCCGCGTGGCGAACCCGCTCGGGCAGGTGAACCGGCGGATGCTCGACGTCCTGGTAGGGGATCTGTTCGAGCAGGTGGCTGATACAGTTCAGCCTGGCGCGCTTCTTGTCCACAGCCTCGATGACCCACCAGGGCGCCTCGGGGATGTGGGTGCGGGTCAGCATCTCCTCCTTGGCGCGGGTGTAGTCCTCCCAACGCCGGCGGGATTCGACATCCATTGGCGACAGCTTCCACTGCTTCAACGGGTCGGCGATGCGCATGTGGAAGCGCAGGGCCTGCTCCTCGTCGGTGATCGAGAACCAGTATTTCAGCAGCACGATGCCGGAGCGCACCAGCATGCGCTCGAACTCGGGCACCGAGCGGAAGAACTCCTCGACGTCGGCATCGGAGCAGAAGCCCATGACGCGCTCGACGCCGGCCCGATTGTACCAGGAGCGGTCGAACAGCACGATCTCGCCGCCGGCCGGCAGGTGGCTGACGTAGCGCTGGAAGTACCATTGCGTGCGCTCGCGCTCGCTCGGCGCCGGCAGCGCCGCGACCCGGCAGACGCGCGGGTTGAGGCGCTGGGTGATCCGCTTGATCACGCCGCCCTTGCCGGCCGAATCGCGCCCCTCGAACAGGACCACGACGCGCAGCTTGCTGTGCTGGAACCAGTCCTGCAGGCGGACCAGTTCGTGCTGGAGGCGCAGCAGCTCCCGGAAATAGAAGCGGCGGTCGCTGCCGGAGCCGGTCCCGCCCTCGAGGCTGTCGAGGCGGTCGTCCTCGAACCCGAGCTCCATCTCCTCGTCGTAGCTGTCGAGGATCTCGCGGCGGATCATGTCCACCATCGAGGGGTCGGCGCGGTCGTGATCGATGGTCATGGCAGGCTTCGCGGTCGGGTGTCGTCACGCCCCACAAAGCAGGATCGTGTGACAGTCCCGAGACCCTGACGAAGGCTTTGCCCGAGACTCCCGCCCGAGACCCCGCCCGCGCCTCAGGCGTAGGCGCCGCAGATCCCCAGGAAGTCCTCGGCCACGAGGCTCGCGCCGCCCACCAGGGCGCCGTCGACGTTCTCCACCGCCATCAGCTCGCGGGCGTTGCTGGGCTTCACGGAGCCGCCGTAAAGGATGCGGATCCGGTGCGCCTCGTCGCCGACGAGCTTGTCCAGCATCTCCCGCAGAGACGCGTGGACCTCGGCGATGTCGCGGGGCGTCGGGGTCCGGCCGGAGCCGATCGCCCAGACCGGCTCGTAGGCGATCACAGTGTCGGCCGCGGTGGCGCCCTTGGGCAAGCCGATGGCCAGCTGTGCGCGGACGATGTCGAGGGCGCGCCCTTGCTCGCGCTCCTCGATGGTCTCGCCGACGCAGATGATGCCGCTCAAGCCGGCGCGGCGGGCGCCGAGCGCCTTGGCGTGGACGCCGTCATCCGTCTCGTGATGGTAGGCCCGGCGCTCGGAATGGCCGACGATCACGTATTGCGCGCCGAGGTCGGCCAGCATCTCCGCCGAGATCGATCCCGTGAAGGCGCCGCTCGGCCGGGCGTGCAGGTTCTGGCCGCCGATGACGATCGGCGAGCCGGCGGCCGCGGCCACGCAGGAGCCGATCAGCGTCGCAGGCGGGCAGATCAGCACCTCGACGCGGGATGCCAGGTCCGGCGTGAGACCGTCCCGGATCGCCTCGACCACTTTGATCGAAGCCCGGGTCCCGTTCATCTTCCAGTTGCCGGCGACCAGCGGTTTCCGCCCCGTCTGCGACATCCCTAGCCCTCACCTCGTCCCCGCGCCGCCACGGTATTCCGGGGTCGGCGGGGCCTACCAGAGCGAGCTTGGGCGCGCAAACCGTCCGAATGGGTGAGCCTTTGCCTGTGGGCGCGAATGGTCTATCGCGGTCGGCTTTCAGGGATGGCACCGGCCCGGCGACGGGTCGACGGCCGAAGGTATCCGATCACAGATCATGCTTCAGGGCATCCGCAACGCCAGCCAGCATTGGCTCGGCAAGATCGTCTTGACGATCATCTTCACCCTGCTGATCGCGGGCGTCGGGATCTTCGGCGTGGAGGAATTCTTCCGCGGCGGCTCCAGCAGCAACGTCGCGACGGTGGGCAGCACGCCGATCACCGCCGAGCAGGTGCGCCAGGCCTACCAGAACCAGCTGCAGCGCTATCAGACGCAGCTGAAGCGTGCGCTCACCCCGGATCAGGCGCGGATGCTCGGCCTCGACCGGCAGGTGATGTCGCAGCTGATCACCGAGGCAGCCCTCGACCAGAAGACGCATGATCTCGGTCTCGGGGTGCCGGACGCCTCGGTGATCCGGGCGATCCACGACGAGAAGAGCTTCCAGAACGCCCAGGGCCAGTTCGAGCCGCAGCTGTTCTACCAGACCCTCCAGCGGGCGGGCCTGAACGAGGGCCTGTTCGTGCGCGAGCAGCGCTCCGTGATCGCGCGGCTGCAGCTCGCCGAGGCCGTGTCGTCCGATCTGCACGTGCCGGCGGCGATGCGCGAGGCGGTCCACCGCTACACCACCGAGCGCCGCTCTGCGGCCTACCTGATGCTGACCCCGTCCGTTGCCGGAGAGATCCCGGCCCCGACCGAGGACGCATTGAAGGCCTGGTACGAGGCCAACAAGTCCGGTTTCCGGGCGCCGGAATTCCGGACCGCGACCCTGCTGGTGGTCGATCCCGAGGCGATGGCCAAGCCGGAGGCGATCACCGATGCGGACGCCAAGGCCGCATACGAGCTGAACAAGGGCCGCTACGGCAGCCCGGAGAAGCGCACGATCCAGCAGGTCGTGTTTCCGGATGCCACCGCGGCCGAGACCGCCCGCAAGGCGATCGAGGACGGCTCGAAGACCTTCGAGGCCGTGGCCGAGGAACGCAGCACCGGCGGCACCGACCTGACGCTCGGCACGCTGACCAAGGCCGAATTGTTCGACAAGGTGGTGGCGGATGCCGCCTTCGCGCTGCCCGAGGGCGGCGTGAGCCAGCCGGTCCAGGGCCGCTTCGGCACCGTGCTGCTGCGGGTGACCAAGATCGAGCCCGGCACGGTCAAGCCGTTCGCCGAGGTCGAGGGCGAGATCCGCAAGGGCCTGGCGCTCAGCCGTGCCCGGGACGCCATGGAGACGACCCGCGACGCCATCGAGGACCAGCGCGCCAGCGCCAAGCCGCTCGCCGACATCGCCGCCGAGCGCGGGCTGAAGCTCGTGACCGTCAAGGCGGTGGATCCCCAGGGCAAGGGCCCGGACGGCCAGCGCGTCGCCGACATCCCCGACCCGGACACCACCCTGCCGGCCCTGTTCCGGGCCGAGATCGGCGGCGACAACGAGCCGCTGCGCACCAAGTCCGGCGGCTACGTCTGGTACGACGTGACCGGCATCGACGCCGCGCACGACAAGCCGCTGGACGAGGTCCGGGACGGCGTGAAGGCCGGCTGGACCACCGCCGAGATCGCCAAGCGGCTCCAGGCCAAGGGCCGGGAGCTGGCGGAGAAGCTCAACGGCGGCGCGACCATCGAGGCGGTCGCCCAGGAGGTCGGCGTCAACACGCAGGAGGCGCAGGACCTTGCCCGCAACCAGGCCAAGGACATGCTAACCGCCGACGACGTGAACCTGATCTTCGCCACCCCGGTCGGCAAGGCTGGCACCGCGGCCGCGGGTGATTCGCGCGCCGTGTTCAAGGTTACGGCGGCGACGATGCCGGCCTTCGTAGCCAACACCCAGGGCGACAAGGCGATCACCAAGAACTTCCAGGCCGCGCTCGCCGATGACGTGCTGTCCCAGTATATTTCCGAGGTCCAGAAGAACGCGGGTGTGAAGATCGATCAGGCGGCCCTGCGCCGGGCCATCGGCGGAGAGTATTGAGGGCCATGGCCGAGGCGCCTGACTACGCGGCCTTCGCCGGACGCTACGAGGCCGGGCAGCCGAGCCTCGTCGAACTCAGCCTGGTCGCCGACCTCGAGACGCCGGTGGCGGCGTTCCTGAAGCTGCGCGCCCGGCATGCCGGCCCGGCATTCCTGCTCGAATCGGTGGAGGGCGGCGCGGTGCGCGGCCGCTACTCGATGATCGGTCTCGATCCGGACCTGATCTGGCGCTGTTGCGACGGCGCCCCCGCGATCGCCCGCGGCGCCGATCTCGACGCCTTCGCGCCGGACGACCGGAATCCGCTCGCCAGCCTGCGGGCATTGATCGCCGAGAGCGCAATCGCTCAGTCCGATGCGCAGGACCTGCCCCCGATGGCGGCCGGCCTGTTCGGCTATCTCGGCTACGACATGGTCCGCGCCATGGAGCGGCTGCCCGAGCCGAACCCGGATCCCCTGGGCGTGCCGGACGCGATCCTGATGCGCCCGCGCGTCATGGTGGTGTTCGATTCGATCCGCGACCAGATCACCGTCATCTCGCCGGTGCGGCCTTCGCCCGGCGTCACCGCCCGCGCCGCCTACGAGGCTGCGCTCGCGTGCCTCGACCGGGTGGCGGAGGCCCTCGAAGGCCCGCTGCCGGTGGATGCGCGGGTGGACCTCTCGACGGTGGCGCATCCCGAGCCGGTCTCGAACACCTCCCCCGAGGCCTTCGCCGGCATGGTCGCGAAGGCGAAGGAGTACATCGTCGCCGGCGACGTGTTCCAGGTGGTGCTGTCCCAGCGCTTCTCGGCGCCGTTCACGCTGCCCGCCTTCAGCCTGTACCGCTCGCTGCGGCGGACCAACCCGGCGCCGTTCCTCTGCTACCTCGACTTCGAGGCTTTCCAGATCGTCTGCTCGTCGCCGGAGATCCTGGTGCGCGTGCGCGACGGGACCGTCACGGTCCGGCCGATCGCCGGCACGCGCCGCCGCGGCGCGACCCCGGCCGAGGATGCGGCGCTCGCCGCCGAATTGCTGGCCGATCCGAAGGAATGCGCCGAGCACCTGATGCTGCTCGATCTCGGCCGCAACGATGCCGGCCGGGTCTCGAAGATCGGCACCGTGCGGGTCACCGATTCGTTCTTCATCGAGCGCTACAGCCAGGTCATGCACATCGTGTCGAACGTCGAGGGCGACCTCGATCCGCGCCACGATCCGCTCGACGCCCTCGCGGCCGGCTTCCCGGCCGGCACGGTCTCGGGCGCTCCGAAGGTGCGGGCCATGGAAATCATCGACGAGCTGGAGCACGAGAAGCGCGGGCCTTACGCCGGCTGCATCGGCTATTTCGGCGCGCGCGGCGAGATGGATACGTGCATCGTCCTGCGTACGGCGATCGTGAAGGACGGGCGCATGCACGTGCAGGCCGGCGCCGGCATCGTCTACGATTCCGATCCGGCCTCCGAGCAGCAGGAATGCGTCAACAAGGCCAAGGCGCTGTTCCGGGCCGCCGAGGAGGCGGTTCGGTTCGCCGACCAGGCCAAGCGCGGGCAGTAGAGCGAGGTTGACCCTGCGGGCGAGAGGGCTCACATCGCGAAAATGCCCGAGCATGCCGCCGCGATGTCCAACGTCCTCGTCATCGACAACTACGATTCCTTCACCTGGAATCTCGTTCACCTGATCGGCCCGCTCTGCGGCGCCGTCGCGGTCGCCCGCAACGATACGATCACCGTCGCCGACATCCGCGCTAAGGCGCCGGACGCGATCGTGCTCTCACCCGGCCCATGTACGCCGAACGAGGCGGGCATCTGCCTCGATGTCGTCCGAGACCTCTCACACGAGATCCCGATCTTCGGCGTCTGCCTCGGGCTCCAGGCGATCGGCCAGGCCTTCGGCGGCGACGTGATCCGGGCGCCGCTACCGCTGCACGGCAAGGTCTCGACCATCCGGCATGGCGCCAGCGGCCTGTTCCGGGGCCTGAACGACAGCTTCGAGGCGACCCGCTACCATTCCCTGATCGTGGACCGGGCCAGCTGCCCGGACACGTTGCGGGTCACGGCTGAGGCCGACGGCCTGATCATGGGGCTGGAGCACGCCGAGCGGCCGCTCCACGGGGTGCAGTTCCACCCCGAGAGCATCCGGTCGCAGCACGGCACGGAGATCGTGAGGAACTTCCTGGATCTGGCCGCCGCCTGGAACGCGGCGCGTGACAGGACCCGCGCCGACGTGCATTGACGCCGGACGGCCGGGGCGGCCTTCCGACAGAGCGCATGGACAGCTTCAGACCCCATCTCGCCAAGGTCGCCGGGGGCCTGGCCCTCGACCGTGCCGAGGCGCGCGCGGCCTTCGACGACCTGTTGTCGGGCGAGGTCACGCCCGTGCAGGCCGGCGCGTTCCTGGCCGCCCTGAAGGTGCGCGGCGAGACCGTCGAGGAGATCGTCGGCGCCGCCGAGGCGATGCGCGCCCGCATGACCCGGATCGATGCGCCCGCAGGCGCCGTCGACGTGGTCGGCACCGGCGGCGATCATTCCGGCAGCGTGAACGTCTCGACGCTCGCCGCCATCCTGGTCGCCGCCTGCGGCGTGCCGGTGGCCAAGCACGGGAACCGCGCCGCGACCTCGCGCTCGGGCGCCGCCGACGTGTTGGCGGCTTTGGGCGTCAGGCTTGGGCTCGATGCCGAGGGTCAGGCCCGGTGCCTCGCCGAGGCCAACCTGTGCTTCCTATTCGCCCAGGCCCATCACGGCGCCATGCGCCACGTGGCGGCGGTGCGCTCCGAGCTGCCGGTGCGGACGATCTTCAACCTGCTGGGACCGCTCTGTAATCCGGCGGGCGTCGCCTACCAGCTGTTCGGCGTCGCGCAGGAGGCGCTGGCCGAGCCGCTGACGAAGGTGCTCGCCGAACTCGGCAGCCGCCGGGTCTGGACCGTCCACGGCTCCGACGGACTGGACGAGATCACCGTCACCGGGCCGACCCGCGTGGTCGCCCTCGATGAGGGCCGGTTGTCCCGGTTCACCATCGATCCGCGGGACCTCGGCCTCCCGTTGCGGGCACCGGAAGAGCTGCGCGGCGGCGATCCTGCCGACAACGCCCGGGCGCTCGAAGCCGTCCTGGCCGGCGCACGCAACGCCTACCGGGACATCGCCGTTCTCAATGCAGGCGCGGCCCTCGTCGTCGCGGGGGCGGCGTCGACCCTGGCGGACGGGCTCGCGCGGACGCAGGATGCCGTCGATTCCGGGGCGGCGCGGGACACCCTCGCCCGCTTGGTCCGGGCCTCGAACGATCGCTCGAACGGGGAGGAGTGCCGATGAGCACGCTCACGCAGGAATCGGTGACCCATGAGGGTTCTGCCGAGGCGCCGAACGAGCGGCCCAACGTGCTGGCCCGGATCGAGGCCTACAAGCGCCGCGAGATCGCCGAGGCGAAGCTGCGGGTGCCGCTGGCCAAGCTCGAGCGCCGCGCCGCCCAGGCCGTGCCGGTGCGCGGGTTCGCGGCGGCGATCCGGAGCCATCTCGATGCCGGGCGCCCGGCCCTGATCGCGGAGGTGAAGAAGGCCTCTCCGTCGAAGGGCCTGATCCGCGAGGATTTCGCGCCCGCGACGCTGGCGGCGGCCTACGAGGCTGGCGGTGCCACCTGCCTGTCGGTGCTCACCGACGAGCCGTCGTTCCAGGGGCGTCCGGAATACCTCACCGAGGCGCGGGCGGCCTGCGGGCTCCCGATTCTGCGCAAGGACTTTTTGTTCGAGCCCTACCAGGTCTACGAGGCCCGGGCCTGGGGTGCCGATTGCATCCTTGCCATCATGGCCTGCCTGGACGACGACGAGGCTGAGGCGCTGGTGGCAACCGCGCACGAGCTCGGCATGGACGTGCTGGTCGAGGTCCACGACGAGGCCGAGTTGAACCGCGCGGTGCCGCTCGGCACGGCCCTGATCGGGATCAACAACCGCAACCTCAAGACCTTCGAGGTCTCGTTCGAGACCGCGATCCGCCTCGCCCCGGGCATCCCGGCGGACCGGATCGCCGTGGCCGAGAGCGGTATCGGCGGCCATGCCGACGTCAGGCGGCTCCGGGAGCACGGTCTGGGCGTGGTGCTGGTCGGCGAGAGCCTGATGCGCCAGGCGGACGTCACGCGGGCGACCCGGGAATTGCTGTTCGGTGAGGGCGACGGGCCGGAGCCGGACGCCAAGGCCGGCAAGGCCAAGAAGCAAGACGACAAGAAGAAGGGGTGAGCATGGAACCGGGTTCGACGCTCACCCATCTCGACACCAGCGGCGCGGCCAACATGGTCGATGTCACCGACAAGCCCGCCACAGACCGCACCGCCCGGGCCGAGGGCAGCGTGGTGATGCGGCCCGAGACCCTGGCGCTGATCCGCGAGGGCGACGCCAAGAAGGGCGACGTGGTCGGCACCGCGCGGCTCGCCGGGATCATGGCCGCCAAGCGGACTTACGAGCTGATCCCGCTCTGCCATCCGCTGCTGCTGACGAAGGTGCGGGTCGAGTGCGAGCTGGACGACGCGCTGCCGGGCCTGCGCATCGCCGCCGAGGTGCGGGTCCAGGGCCCGACCGGGGTCGAGATGGAGGCGCTGACCGCGGTCTCCGTGGCCTGCCTGACGGTCTACGACATGGTGAAGGCGGTGGATCGCGGCATGCGGATCGAGGGCATCCGCCTCATCGCCAAGGATGGCGGCCGCTCCGGTGCCTACCGGGCGCCCGACGCATGAGCACTGGGCTGATCCCGGTCGCCGAAGCGCTGGCACGGGTGCTCGCAAGCATCCCCGCGCCGGTCGAGGCAGAAACGATTCCGCTGGCCCGGGCCGCAGGGCGCACGTTGGCGGCTGATGTCGCCGCCTCCCGAACGCAGCCGCCGTTCCCGGCCTCCGCCATGGACGGCTACGCGGTCCGCTTCGCCGATGCGTCCGTGGTTGGTGCCAGCCTGAGATTGATCGGGACCAGCGCGGCCGGTCACGGCTTCTCGGGGCGCATCGGCCCCGGCGAGGCGGTGCGGATCTTCACCGGCGCTCCCGTGCCGGAGGGCGCCGACGGGATCCTGATCCAGGAGGACGCGCAGGCCGAGGGCGACGTCGTTCGGGTGATGGAGGCGGTCGAAAGAGACCGATTTATCCGCCGGGCCGGCCTGGACTTCACCGCCGGCGAGACCCTGTTGGTCGCCGGCATGACCCTCGACGCGCGGCGCCTGGCGTTGTCCGCGGCGGCCGGCCAGCCGGAACTCTCGGTCCGCCGCCGGCCGCGCGTGGCGATCCTCGCGACCGGCGACGAGCTTGTGGAACCCGGCGCCGTGCCGGCTTGGGACCAGATCGTCGCCTCGAACAGCCTCGCGCTCGCCGCCCTCTCCGCCGAGGCCGGCGCCGAGATCATCGACCTCGGTATCGCCGCCGACGATCACGGGGCCCTGGAAGATGCGTTCCGCCGCGCCCGCGAGGCCCGGGCCGACCTCTTGGTGACGCTCGGCGGCGCATCCGTCGGCGACCACGACCTGGTCCAGGCCGCGCTCGCCCGGGAGGGGCTGGAACTCGGCTTCTGGCGTGTGGCGCTCCGGCCCGGGAAGCCGCTGATGCACGGGCGACTGGGCGACATGCTGGTGATCGGCCTGCCCGGGAATCCGGTGTCGTCGATCGTCTGCGGACTGCTGTTCGTCGTGCCGGCAATCCGAGCCCTGCAGGGCGACCCGCAGGCGGGCGCCGACCGGAGCGAACCGGCCACGCTCGCCCGCGACCTGCCGGCCAACGATGGCCGCGCCGACTATATGCGCGCCACCCTCGCGCTCGAACCCGGCTGCCTGCCGGTGGCGGATCCGGAGAAGCGCCAGGATTCCTCCATGCTGGCCGTGCTCGGCCGCGCCGAGGCGCTGCTGATCCGCGCGCCGCACGAGAAGGCCGCGACGGCCGGCGATGCCTGCCGGATCATCCGTCTCGATCGCCGGTTGCTCTGACCGCCTAGCGAATAACCCGCCAGACCTTGAGGGGACCTGGCAGCGCGATGGGCTCCAGCCGGTCGGACTGAGCCTCCCCGCGGGCGAGCCGGGTCGCGAAGGCCGGCTCGGCCTGGAGGTCGTCGGCCGGACGAGCCGGGCAGGCTACCACGTAGCGGACCCGGAAGGCGTCGAGCACCCGGTCGAGATCCGCCTCGGTGCCGCCGAGGCCCTCGATCGCGGCGGTCAGGCCCGGAATCGCCCGGTGATAGGGCGCGGCCACAATGGTGTGCGGCGTGCGCAGCAGGATCGACGGCCCGAGGGCGATCGGCGCCAGCACGGTCCCGGCCGGGAGTGCTGCCAGGGGACGCACGGCGGCGTCGCCCAGGCAGGCGAAGGCGGCGGCTGGATCGGGTCCCGTCCGGGCTTCGGCGCCGAGCCATCCGGCCAGCGCCGCGGGCGCCATCCAGAGGGTGCTGATGAGGCTGGCGCCGAGCGCGGCGGCCGCCCCGCGGCGGGGGTCGGCCCGGACGGCCAGCGTCAGAGCCCGGTCGATCACCGGCCCCGCCACCAGCGGCACGAAGCCGGAGGCGATGTAGAGCCCGCGGAACTGAAAGATCCCGAGGATCAGCCCGGGCCAGAGGAACAGGGCGGCCACCGACCAGGCGCGCCGCTGTGATCCGCGCCACGCCATCAAACTCGCGGCCAGGGTTGCGAGGAGAACGACCGGGTAGAAGACCAGCATCTCCCAGCGCCCCTGGGCCACGGATTTCCGCACCGATGCCATCTCGTTGACGGTGAGCAGCCAATGCTCCCGCACCAGCGGCGTCATCCCGGGGAACGGCCCGTCGAGGCAGACCGGAAAGGCGAGGGCGAACCCTCCCAGCAGGACGACGCCGCAGGCGATGGCCAGGGTGAGGCGCGTGCGGCCCGTGGCGCGGGACCGGTCCAGGACGACGGCTGCGGCGCCGAAGACGAGCCCACCGGTCGCCAGCCACAGCCAGGGCGGGGAGAGGGCGTCGCAGCGCGTCGCGGTCCAGAGGCCGGGGGCCGTCTGCACGGCGAACAGGAGCGGGGCCGCCACGCCGAGGCCGAGCCCGAATCCGGCGAGGCAGGGGAGGGCGGCGCGGCCGCGCCGGCACCAGTCGCCGGCAAGGTAGAGCGCGCCGAGGGCGAGATAGGGCAGGCCTTCGAGGCCCACCGTCAGCGAGAGGGCCGCCAGCCCGCCGCCGACGAGCCCGGCGCGGAAGCCGCCGCGGATCACGCAGAACGCGAGACCCAGGATCGCAAGGATCTGGACGTTGTGGTGATCGACCCGGCCCGCCTGAAACTGGATCGCGATCCCGAAGGTCTGGGTCGCCGCAAGCACCGCCAGGATCGCCGCCCGGCTCCCGAAATGCGCGTTCACGCCCCGGTACAGCAGGGTGCAGAACAGCCCGAACAGCAGCATCGGCCAGATCGCCGCCGCCAGACCTGTGGCGAGCTCCGGCCCGGCCAGGGGCGTCAACGCCCGGATCAGGCCCGCGATCGGCGCGTCCACCAGGCGCGACCAATGGCTCGCCACGCCGTCCGGCGCCAGGAACCGGTGCTGGGTGTTGTCGTACCAGCCCTGGCCGGCCAGCATGTCGCGCACTTCGACAAGCCGCATCGCGTCGTCGGTGTCGGGCACACGCAGGTGCCGGATCGTGTCCCACACGTCTTGCGGCGCGTTCAGCGTCGCGAGCGACAGGGCGACGAGCAGCCACAAGAACGTGCGCGGATCGATCCGTGCCGGCGAGGCGGCGGCCGCGGGCGACATCGGTTCGGGTCCCCGGATGCGCCGAAAGCGAGCGCCGGAGCCATGCTGCGCGCCCGGGCTTAATGGCGGGTCAATCAACCGTGAGGCGGTTCCTTAACCATCCCGCCGCACTCTCCGCGCGAGCCGGTCCGCGATCCGGCCGGGACGGCAGCCGGAGCAGGGGATGAGCCACCACACCGAGACGCTGGTGATCGGCGCGGGGCCGGCGGGCCTCACGGCCGCTTACCTGCTGTCGAAGCAGGGGCGGTCGGTCACCGTGCTGGAGCGGGATCCGGCGCAGGTCGGCGGCATCTCCCGCACGGTCTCGCACAACGGCTACCTGTTCGATATCGGCGGACACCGGTTCTTCTCGAAATCCAAGGCGGTGGTCGATCTCTGGGACGAGATCCTACCCAACGACTTCATCGAGCGGCCACGCCTGTCCCGGATCTACTATCGCGGCCGGTACTACGCCTATCCGCTCAAGGCGTTCGAAGCGCTGCGCAACCTCGGCCTGTTCACGAGCTTGGCTTGCGTAGCCTCCTACCTGTACGCCCGCATGCGGCCGGTGCGCGACCCCAAGAACTTCCACGCCTGGGTCCGCAACCAGTTCGGCGAGCGCCTGTTCTCGATCTTCTTCAAGACCTACACCGAGAAGGTGTGGGGCATGTCGTGCGACGCGATCTCGGCCGATTGGGCGGCCCAGCGCATCAAGGGCCTCGACCTCGGCGCGGCGATCCGCGACGGCATCAAGCGCTCGCTCGGCCTGCGCAAGGCGCCCAAGGCCGGCGGCCCGGTGATCAAGACGCTGATCGAGTCGTTCCGCTATCCCCGCCGCGGACCCGGTATGATGTGGGAGGCCGCCGCCGCCAAGATCCAGGCGCAGGGCGGGCGCGTGCTCCTCGACCGCGGCGTCGATGCGCTCTCCTACGATGCCGGCACCGGCATCTGGACGGTCGCGGCCCGCAGCGCCGACGGCAGCCGCGAGACCTTCACGGCCCGGCACGTGATCTCGTCGGCGCCGGTGCGCGAACTGGTCGATGCGATCCGCCCGCGTCCGCTCAGCACCTTCAACGCGCGGTCGCTCAAGTACCGCGACTTCCTGACCGTGGCGCTCATCGCCAAGTCGCAAAAGAATTTTCCGGACAACTGGATCTACATCCACGATCCGTCCGTGCAGGTCGGCCGGGTGCAGAACTTCCGCTCCTGGTCGCCCGAGATGGTGCCGGACGACGATCACACCTGCCTCGGCCTCGAGTATTTCTGCTTCGAGGGCGACGGGCTCTGGACCGCCTCGGACGAGGAGCTTGTGGCGCTCGCCAAGCGCGAGATCGGCCAGATCGGGCTTATCGATCCGGCCGACGTGGTCGATGCCTGCGTGGTCCGCCAGCCCAAGGCGTATCCGGTCTACGACGCGGATTATGCCGGACACGTCGTCACCGTGCGGCGCGAGCTGGAGCGGGACTTCCCGAGCCTGCACCTCGTCGGTCGCAACGGCATGCACAAGTACAACAACCAGGACCACGCGATGATGACCGCGATGCTGACCGTGGAGAACATCCTCGGCGGCCGGCGCCGGCACGATGTCTGGCAGGTCAACGAGGACGCCGAATACACCGAATCCGGCGTATCCGGCGCGCAGGCGGCTTTGGGCAGCGAGCGTCTCGTCCCCCGCAAGGTCGCCTGACACGCGACAGCTGCGGGCGCGCGTCACCGGCGCAACTTGCCCGCCCGCAGGCGTCGTCTATGTCCGATTCGGAACCGTCCGAACCCAAGGGCGGCCGGGAGGATTTGAAGACGATGCGTTCGCTGTTCATCGCTGCGCTCTGGGCGGGCGTCGCCCTGCCCGCCCTCGTGGCTCCGGCCCTCGCACAGGGTGCGGCGCCGGCCGAGACCAAGGCCAAGGCCGACGACCTGGAGAAGCTGCAGAACCTCCGCAGCACCGACACCCAGGCCGCCCCCGAGATCCCGCAGACCGGCCGCCGCGCCGATGCGATCCGCAAGACGCTCACCAAGATCAAGCTGCCCGACGGCTTCAAGATCGATCTCTACGCCGTGGTGCCGGATGCCCGCGCCATCGCGGTCGGCCCCAATGCCGGCGTGCTGTTCGTCGGCACCCGCAAGACCAAGGTCTACACGGTCACCGACCGCGACAAGGACCGGGTCGCCGACGAGGTCCGGGCCTTCGCGCCGGGCATCGCGTTCAAGATCCCCAACGGCGTCTGCTTCTCGAAGGACGGCGTGCTCACCATCGTGGAGCAGAATCGGGTGCTCGCCTTCCCGGCCGCCGAGTTCTTCTACGAGAATCCGGACGTCGCCGCCGGCATCCTGGTGAAGGAAGGCGCGCTGATCCCGGCCGGGGAAGAGAGCTTCAATCACACCGCCCGGGTCTGCCGGGTGGGTGCGGACGGCAAGACCTACATTGCGCTCGGCCAGCCCTACAACGTGCCGCCGGCCGAGAAGATGGACCTGTACCGGAAGGCCGGCATCGGCGGCATCATCCGCATCGACGCCGACGGCAAGAACCGCGAGGTTTTTGCGACCGGCATCCGCAATTCGGTGGGCATGGATTTCGCCGCCGACAAGTCGCTCTGGTTCACCGACAACCAGGTCGATGGCATGGGCGACGACAAGCCACCGGGTGAATTGAACCACGCCACCAAGGCGGGCGAGAATTTCGGCTTCCCCTGGTACGGCGGCGGCGCAATCCGCACGGTCGAATACAAGGACCAGACCCCGCCCGCCGACGCGGTCGCCCCGGTCGCCGAATTGCCGCCCCACGCGGCCGATCTCGGCATGGCCTTCTACAACGGCAAGCAGTTCCCGGCCTCGTACAAGGGCGGGATCTTCATCGCCGAGCACGGTTCCTGGAACCGCACCGAGCCGGTGGGCGCCCGGGTGATGTTCGCCCCCATGGGCGCGGACGGGAAGCTCGGCGCGGTCAAGCCGTTCGCGGAAGGCTGGCTGACCGGCGACGGCGAGTATCTCGGCCGCCCGGTGGACGTGGCGGTGATGCTCGACGGCTCGCTGCTGGTCTCGGACGATTCCGCCGGGGCGATCTACCGGATCTCCTACGAGAAGTAGCTTTTTGGGACTTGGCGCCTCGCTCCGTGCGAGGCGCCACCGCCGCAAACAGGCGCAGTCCCCCTCTCCCGCACGGGAGAGGGGGACTGCGCCTGTTCCGTTGACCTTTCGTGAAACCGCCTACCGAGCCCAGCCGATGATCCGCCCGCTTCTCCTTCTCGCCGCTCTGCTCGTCCCGCTCTCGGCCCAGGCCGGCGACGCGGCCCTCGGGCGCAAGAAGGCCAGCGCCTGCCAGACCTGTCACGGGATGGACGGGCTCTCGAAGCTGCCGGAGGCGCCGAACCTCGCCGGCCAGGTCGAGCCCTATCTGGTGAAGGCGCTCAGCGAGTACCGCGACGGCAAGCGGCAGAACGAGATCATGAACGTGGTCGCCAAGGAGTTGTCAGATGCCGACATCGCAAACCTGGCGGCGTATTATGCGGGCATCCAGATCGACGTGCTGCCGCCCAACTAATTAAATGGATTTATCGCTCGAGATTTCTCTTTCTGAGTATATACTTGGTTCAACGACAACGAGGGTTGAGTCAGGCTCTCTTTTTGCTAATTTTGTCGCAGCATCTTCGATTGATCTTAAAGCTAAAGATTTGTTTTTGAAGCTGCCAAACGCATCGAGTTCGATATCTTCAACACCCATTCTTACGTCTTGACCGTCAATTTTAGGTGTCCCCTCAACTATCAACATCATCGCAATTAATCTTCCTCCGCATTGAAAGCCAAGCGGGAATAGAAATTTTGCTATGCTCATAGCGTCTTTTGGGGCACGTGATAGTGTGCAGCTGATGACTGAGTCACTCCGTTCACGATCTCGTAAGAGCGCGAAAAGCCCCGTTCGATTGTTCATTATTTTGACAAATTCATTTCCAGAAAACTTTAAGTAGGGCCTCAGCTCAATAAATGTATAAAAATAATCAATTAGGGAAATGGTTTTATTCAAAGAGGTTTCGTCCCAGTTTGACGAAGCCGTTGAGGAAAATTCTGCTTCGACCGTCTTTCGTCCATGTAAATATATGTGCATATAGCTCGAGCCGAGTGTAGAAATGTACATAAAATTTAACAGATTTTTCAGTCGATCCCAATCCAAATATTTTGATGTATCGGGATCGCAATTCCAATTGTAAAATCCGCGGCTTGGGCTGAAAATGACGGAAAATATATCGTTACTAATGCGAATTCTAAACTTATCTTTATCTATATTTGGAAGGCGCGGTGCTCTGACCTCGCACTCAAATTCAGCCCGGCGTCAGCGATCTTTAGTGATGAATACAACAACGCCGTATTGTTTCTCTGACGGTTCTGCTCGGAGTATAGCTGACGTTGCTTGTTGTAACGGAATCGCAATATCAAATCTTGTCTCCACGACAGAGAAATCTTGTACTTCGAGCTCGTCAATTTCACCAATCATCAAAGAAATAAGTTTATCGTCCGTGTTTATTCCACTTAATGCAAATTTGCCCTTAAAGGCGTTTTCATTGTAGCCGACCGTCTTATTAATCTCGATTTTTCTTTTGATATAGCGTTCTATACTATCTGTGCTGTAAGTTTTGATGGCGGCCCGTAAATCGTCGGGGCTTTGTATCGAAGTTATCTCCAAAATTGAACGGCTGATTGATATTGTCTTTTTTCGTTTGCTGTAGGGCAGTGTTTGATTTTTTCTGAGTGCAGCCAAAATATGTGACACTGCAAGTTTGCCAACATGGGCAAGCTCAAATTTTATTGGTCTCTCCAGTCCACGGTCTAAGCCGAAAGCAAAAAATGTGGGCTTGATTTCTCTTGCCATTCGCTCGGCATTAGACAACTTAATGCATATTGCATTAAACTGTTTTTGCGATGTTTTTACTTGAAAAAAGCACTAATGGCTGGCGGGCGGTGGTCTGCAGATCCAGTAAATGCTGTGTCTAGCGGGAATTGAACGAAAAAATCCCACCCCGCCATATCTTCGTCCGACGAATTGCAGATAAGGCCCGCATCGGAGCAGAGAAGGCTAAAAGATTTTTCTCCACGCGTGCCTCGGTGAGTCATCTGATGGAATGCCTCAATCGTCCATCTTCAGCGCCGCGATGAACGCCTCCTGCGGGATCTCCACGCGCCCGAACTGGCGCATCTTCTTCTTGCCTTCCTTCTGCTTGTCCAACAGCTTGCGCTTGCGCGAGATGTCGCCGCCGTAGCACTTGGCGGTGACGTCCTTGGACAGGGCCTTGATCGTCTCGCGGGCGATGATCTTGCCGCCGATGGCCGCCTGGACCGGGATCTGGAACAGGTGGCGGGGGATCAGGTCCTTCAGCTTCTCGCACATGGCCCGGCCGCGCGATTCGGCGCGGGTGCGGTGGACCAGCATCGACAGGGCGTCCACCGGCTCGGCGTTGACCAGCAGCGACATCTTCACGAGCTCGCCCTCGCGGTAGTCGGAGACGTGGTAGTCGAACGAGGCGTAGCCCTTAGAGATCGATTTCAGCCGGTCGTAGAAATCGAACACCACCTCGTTCAGCGGCAGGTCGTAGACCACCATGGCGCGCTTGCCGACGTAGTTGAGGTCGATCTGGACGCCGCGGCGGTCCTGGCAGAGTTTCAGCACGCCGCCGAGATACTCGTCGGGGGTCAGGATCGTGGCGCGGATCCACGGCTCCTCGATCAGCTCGATCTTCATCACGTCCGGCATGTCGGCCGGGTTGTGCAGCTCCTTGAGCGTGCCGTCGCGCATCTTCAGGCGGTAGACCACCGAGGGCGCGGTGGAGATCAGGTCGAGGTTGAACTCGCGCTCCAGCCGCTCCTGGATGATCTCCAGGTGCAGCAGGCCGAGGAAGCCGCAGCGGAAGCCGAAGCCCAGCGCGGCCGAACTCTCCATCTCGTAGGAGAAGGACGCGTCGTTGAGCCGGAGCCGGCCCATGGCCGCGCGCAGGTTCTCGAACTCGGCGGCGTCCACCGGGAACAGGCCGCAGAACACGACCGCCTGGACTTCCTTGAAGCCCGGCAGCATCGAGGTGGTCTGGCGCTTGTCCTCGGTCAGCGTGTCGCCGACGCGGGTGTCGGCGACCTCCTTGATCGAGCCGGTGAAGAAGCCGACCTCGCCCGGGCCGAGCTCGCCGATCTCGGCCATCTTCGGACGGAACACGCCGATCCGGTCGACGCCGTGGACGGCGTCCGCGCCCATCATCCGGATGGTCATGCCTTTCTTGAGCACGCCGTCGATGATGCGCACCAGCACGACGACGCCGAGATAGGCGTCGTACCAGCTGTCCACCAGCAGGGCCTTGAGCGGCGCGCTCCGGTCGCCCTTGGGCGGCGGCAGGCGGGTCACGATCGCCTCCAACACCGCCTCGATGTTCAGGCCGGTCTTGGCCGAGATCGGCACCGCGTTCGAGGCGTCGAGGCCGATCACCTCCTCGATCTGCTCCTTGACCCGCTCCGGCTCGGCGGCCGGCAGATCGACCTTGTTGAGGACCGGCACGATCTCGTGGTTGGCGTCGAGCGCCTGGTAGACGTTGGCCAGCGTCTGCGCTTCGACGCCTTGGGAGGCATCCACCACCAGCAGCGAGCCCTCGCAGGCGGCGAGCGAGCGCGACACCTCGTAGGCGAAGTCCACGTGGCCGGGCGTGTCCATCAGGTTGAGGATGTAATCCTTGCCGTCCTCGGCCCGGTATTCCAGGCGCACGGTCTGCGCCTTGATGGTGATGCCGCGCTCCTTCTCGATATCCATCGAGTCGAGCATCTGCTCGCTCATGTCGCGCAACGCCACGGTGCCGGTGGCCTGGATCAGCCGATCCGCCAGGGTCGATTTGCCGTGGTCGATATGCGCGACGATCGAGAAGTTGCGGATGTTGTCGATCGGGGTTGTCATCGGCATTCCGTTCGGGCGCGCGACGGCGCGCACCGTCTGACGTCTGGGCGTGTTCGGATGGGTCGGCTCACGCGCGAGATAGCAGTGCCGCGCAGACGCGCCAAGCGCGGGGGCCGACCCGCTGCGACCGGGGGGGCCAGAACGACGAAGCGGGAGCCAGTACGAACCGGCCCCCGCCCGTCGGCAGTGCTCCGCCGATGCCGGCGGCTATGACGAGCGTTCAGCGGCCGCGGTCGCGGATCAGGCGCTCGATCTCGGCCTCGCCGTGGGTCCGGGCCTTCGACTCGGTCGGGTGCTTCCGATCCGAGCGCTGGTGCAGCTTGCCGTGCTTGCGGATGCTCCACTGGAACATCGCGCCGCTTTCGCCGACCGGCTGCACATCGAGGCTGAAGGGATAGGTGTCTGTCTGGATCTCGCTCATCGCGCGGATATGGTGCACCGGGCGGCACTTCGCCATGCCCCGGGGTGATCTCCCGCCCCGATGTCCCCGCTCAGGCCCCGCCGCGCGCCTGCGCCGCCATGGCGACGAGGTGCCTGCGCAGGCCGCCCATGTCGGAGACGCGCTCGGGAAAGACCACCCGCGCCGTCCGGTCGCCGGCCATCAGGTCGAGCCCCTCCGGGTCCAGCCCGCTCAAACGCCACGGCAGCCCAGCCTCCGCACCCGCCGCGGCGGCGTAAAGCGCCAGCGCGTCGGAGTGGTCGGCGTTCATGTGCTCGACCGCCCCGGCCTCGCCAGCGACCACGGCCTCCGCCCCGGTGAGGTCGAGGAGCAATTCTTCGCGGGTCAACGTGGCGGCCTTCGCGAAACCGCCGTTCAGGTGTCCAGACTTCGCGGTCACTGCGAAGAACCCGAAATCCGGAAAGTCGGCGTAGAGCTTGGCCTTCGGATGGCGGGCCAGGAAACGCGCCCGCGCCCGCGCCGCCTCGGTCTGCACGGCGGTGCCGACCACGGTGAGCCGCGGATGCGCCAACGGATCGCCCTTGCCGCCCTGCGAGAACAGCATCGAGCACCGCGGATCCGCCAGCAGGTTGCGGGTGTGGGCCGAGAGCCGCGACAGCAGCATCAGCGGCGTGCCGTCCTGGTCGGTGGCGATCGTCACCAGCGACGCGAACGGCGTCCCCTCCGCATCGAGGGTCGCCAGCGCCCCGGAACGGATGCTTCGCAGCAGCATCCGCGACAACCCGATGGCGTCGAATGGCGCCTCGCCCGCGGGCAGCGGACGGGCCATCTCGCGCTGTTCCGACGCAGTGGTACTCGTCTCGCCCATCCGGTCGCTCCCGTTTTTCACCGCTGCCGCACGCCCGCTACCGTAGCGGCGCACCGCTTCCCGCACGAGCGCCCGGACCCGCGTCAGATCGGCCTTTATGGCCAAGCTATGACCGCCGCTCGCTTTTTCCGATCGGCCGTACTAAAGCACCTGTCCCGTTGCGCGAACCGGGCGGCGCCGAAACCGGCCCGGTTCGCGCTTCCGCCTGCCCCTCGGGGGCCGGGATGGAGCGCGGCCCGCGCGAACAGCCGGGACCGCGCTTGAGCCCGTTCAGTCAGGGATCGCGCATGCCAACCATCGCCCTCGTCGACGACGACCGGAATATCCTGACCTCCGTGTCGATCGCGCTTGAGACCGAAGGCTATCGCATCCAGACCTACACCGACGGCGCCTCCGCCCTCGACGGTCTGCGGCACTCCCCGCCGGACCTCGCGATCTTCGACATCAAGATGCCGCGCATGGACGGGATGGAGCTTCTCCGCCGCCTGCGGCAGAAATCCGACCTCCCGGTGATCTTCCTGACCTCGAAGGACGAGGAGATCGACGAGCTGTTCGGTCTCAAGATGGGCGCGGACGACTTCATCCATAAGCCGTTCTCGCAGCGCCTTCTGGTGGAGCGCGTGAAGGCGGTGCTGCGCCGCTTCGCCAAGGAGCCGGCGGGCGCCACCCCACGGGGCGAGGCCGAGGTCGCGGCCCGCTCGCTGGAGCGCGGCTCGCTGATGATGGATCCGGAGCGCCACACCTGCACCTGGAAGGGTGAGCCGGTGACCCTCACGGTCACGGAATTCCTGATCCTGCAGGCGCTGGCCCACCGCCCGGGCGTCGTGAAGAGCCGCAACGCCCTCATGGATGCCGCCTACGACGACCAGGTCTACGTCGACGACCGCACCATCGACAGCCACATCAAACGCCTGCGCAAGAAGTTCAAAGTGACCGACCAGGCCTTCGACATGATCGAGACGCTGTACGGCGTCGGCTACCGGTTCAAGGAGGCGTGATCTAAAAGGATCCGCCACGTGACCGGCCAGACCCCCGCCCAAGCCGAGGACGCCCCACCGCGCCCCTCGTTCACCCAGCTCCTGTCCCGACCGCTGACCTGGCCGCGCGCCCTCTGGGACGCGATCGGCCAGCGCGCGTCGTCAAGCCTGACGCGTCGCATCGTCGTGCTCAACCTCGTCGGGTTGATCGCGCTGCTCGTCGGGTTCCTCTACCTCAATCAGTTCCGGCAGGGCCTGATCCAGGCCCGGATCCAGAGCCTGGCGATCCAGGGCGAGATCATCGCGGGCGCCATCGCGGCCTCCGCGTCGGTCGACACCGACACCATCCAGATCGACCCCGACAAGCTGCTCCAGCAGCAGGCTGGGGAACCCACCGAGGAGGAATCGCAGCCTCTGGCCTTCTCGCTCAACCCCGAGAAGGTGGCGCCGCTGCTATCCCGCCTGGTCACCCCCACGGGCAATCGTGCCCGGGTCTATGACCAGGAGGGCGGCCTGCTGTTCGACACCCGGACCCTGTTCAAGCGCGGGGATGCCGGCCGCAACGACACGATCGCGGCAAAGCCCCACAAAGCGGGCATGCTGGAATCCGCTTTCCAGGCGGTCCAGACTAAGCTCAGCGCCCTCATCGGCGGCCGAGGCGCTCAACCCGAGGAGACGGGGCCGGTGAACGGCCATTCGCTCCGCGAGGTCCAGGCGGCGCTCACCGGCAATCGCGGCAGCCTGGTCCGCCGCAACGCCCTGGGCGAGACCACCGTCTCGGTGGCCGTGCCGATCCACCGTGCCGGCTCTGTGCGAGGCGCGCTCCTGATCTCCACGCAAGGGGACGCCATCGACCGGGTGATCGCCTCGGAGCGCTTCGGTCTCCTGCAGGTGTTCCTGGTCGCCTCGGCTGTCATGGTGGTGCTCTCGGCGTTGCTGGCCGGCGCCATCGCAGGGCCGGTCCGGCGGCTGGCCGAGGCTGCCGAAAAGGTCCGCATGGGGATCAAGACCCGCGAAGAGATCCCCGACTTTACCCAGCGCACGGACGAGATCGGCCACCTTTCCGGGGCCCTGCGGGACATGACCCAGGCGCTCTACCGGCGCATCGACGCCATCGAAAGCTTCGCCGCCGATGTCAGCCATGAGCTGAAGAACCCGCTGACGTCCCTGCGCAGCGCGGTCGAGACGCTGCCGCTGGCGAAGTCCGATGATTCGCGCGGCCGCCTGATGGCGATCATCCAGCACGATGTGAAGCGCCTCGACCGGCTGATCAGCGACATCGCCGACGCTTCGCGGCTCGACGCCGAACTTGCCCGCGCAGAGGCACGCCGGGTCGATCTCAAGAAGCTGCTGTCCACGGTCGTCTCGGTGGCGAACGAGCGGAGACGCCCGAAAGATTGCCTGATCCAGCTCGACGTCGAGCCAATCGCCGATCAGGATGCACCCTTCACGGTGATCGGCCACGACAGCCGGCTTGGTCAGGTCGTCAACAACCTTCTCGACAATGCCCGCTCGTTCTCGCCCACCGAGGCGAAGGTCCGGGTGGCCCTGTGCCGGGTCCGCGGCGAGGTCGAGCTGGTTTGCGAGGACGAGGGACCCGGCATTCCGGAGCACGCCCTGGAGCGCATCTTCGAGCGCTTCTACACCGATCGGCCCGAGCAGGGGTTCGGGCAGAATTCGGGGCTCGGGCTGTCGATCTCGCGCCAGATCGTTCAGGCCCACCGTGGGACGATCCGAGCCGAGAACCGACCCGGTGCACCGGACGAGGACGGCGAGCCCACGGTGCGCGGCGCCCGCTTCACCGTTCGCCTCCCGGCCGCACCGCGGCAGCTCCACGCCTGATGACGACCCTCCACGCTTCCTGCGTGACCTTGGGTGGGGCCGGCATCCTGATTCGCGGTCCGTCCGGCTCTGGAAAGTCGAGCTTGGCGGTTCTCATCGCCGCGGAGGCGGATGGGGCCTTCGTGGCAGACGACCGGGTGGTGTGCGACCGACGGGCCGATACGCTTGTCGCCCGGTCCCATGAGGTATCGGCGGGACAGGTCGAGATCCGAGGGCAGGGCATTCTATCGGCAGCGGACCTTGGATTGCTGCTCAGCTACGAGGCGCATCTACGCCTCTCGGTCGATCTCGTTGACGAACAACCTCGGTTGCCCGATCCACCGGGCGATGCCCACATTCTCGAGGTGCCGTTACCGCGCTTGGTCCTCGACGCCGCAGTGCGACGGGCGGGATTATCGATGTTGCTGATTCGTGCCGCGCTGCGAAAGTCCAGTCCGTGACTTCGCAGCCGCACAGGTCATCGATTCGCGTCACGGTGGTGAGACCCCATGGCGCCGAAGGGGCCCGCGTGGCATGATCGTTCTAATGTCCGAGCAAAAACGTCGCGATCGCCTTGTTGGGACCTGTGCATTGCACAACATGGCGGCAGACAGAGGACGTTGGAACACGTGTCGATGATTGGCATGGTGCTCGTCACTCACGGGCTGCTGGCGACCGAATTCAAGGCCGCTCTGGAGCACGTGGTCGGCCCGCAGGATCAGATCGAGACGATCACGATCGGGCCGGAAGACGATATGGAATTGCGGCGCCGGGACATCATGTCGGCGGTCTGCCGCGTGAACACCGGCGACGGTGTGGTGGTGCTCACCGACATGTTCGGTGGCACGCCCTCGAACCTTGCGCTCTCGTGTATGAACGGCGGCTCGGTCGAGGTGGTGGCGGGGATCAACCTGCCGATGCTGATCAAGTTAGCGAGCGTCCGTGACGAGGAAAACCTCAGCGACGCCGTCCTTCACGCCCAGGAAGCCGGGCGCAAATACATCAACGTCGCCTCCCGCGTCCTGGCCGGGAAATAAAGCTCTTCAGCCGTCGAGGACTACGGCCGTTGTGGCAGGCTGGCGGCTCGTCGCGGTGATGCCCGCCGAGGCAAGAATCACCAGCCCGATGGCCAGCCACTGAACGATGCCGAGCCGCTCGCCCAACAGAGCGAAGCCCACGCAGGCGGCCACGGCAGGCTCCAGGCTCATCAGAACGCCGAAACGTTTCCGATCCAGGCGGCGCAGCGCGAACATCTCGAGCGAGTAGGGCAGGGCGCTGGACATGAGCGCTACCGTGAGACCGGCGACCAGGATACCGGGGGCGAACAGGTCAAGACCGGCTTCCGTCAGCCCGAATGGTGCTGCGACCACCGCCGCGACCAGCATGCCTAGCGAGACTGCCTGACCGCCGTCGATCCGTCCCGCACGTTGGCCGAACAGGATGTAGAGCGCCCAGGCCAGAGCCGCCCCGAGCGCCAGGACGACGCCGAGCGGGTCCAAGGAGCTCGTCGATGCGACCGGCAGGAGCAGGCCGAGTCCCAGTACCGCGACCCCGATCCACAGGAAGTCAGACCTGCGACGGGACGCGATCAGCGCAATGGCGAGCGGCCCTGCGAACTCGATCGCCACCGCCGGCCCGAGCGGCAAACGGGCGATGGCCAGGTAGAACAGGACGTTCATCAGCCCCAGGCTGATCCCGTAGAGCGCGATCCATCCGGCATCGCGCCCCGACAGGCTGCGCCGCCACGGACGCCAGACCGCGATCAGCATCACGGCCGAGAAGCCGACTCGCAGAGACGCCGTCCCGGCCGCTCCGACGACGGGGAACAGGCTCTTGGCGACCGTGGCTCCGAACTGGAGGGAGATCATCCCGGCCACCAGCGCGATGACGGGGAGGAGAGCCGCATCCGGCCGCCACCCCGAGCGCGTGATCACAGGATGAATCGGCTCAGGTCCGCGTTGGCAGCCAGATCCTCGACCCGGGCACGGACATAGGCGGCGTCGATCGGCACGGTCTCTCCGGACCGGTCGGTGGCGGTGAAGGAGATCTCATCGATCACCCGCTCCAGAACGGTCTGCAGGCGGCGGGCGCCGATGTTCTCGACCGACGAATTCACCTCGACGGCGACTCGGGCCAGCGCGTCCACGGCGTCGTCGGTGAACGTGAGGGTCACGCCCTCCGTCTCCATCAGCGCCACCGTCTGCTTGAGCAGGCTCGCTTCCGTGGACGTCAGGATCTGGCGGAAGTCGTCCACCGTCAGCGGCTGCAGCTCGACCCGGATCGGCAGACGGCCCTGGAGTTCCGGCAGGAGGTCGGAGGGCTTCGAGACATGGAACGCGCCCGAGGCGATGAACAGCACGTGGTCGGTCTTCACCGGGCCGTGCTTCGTCGCGACCGTCGTACCCTCGATCAGGGGCAGCAGGTCGCGCTGTACGCCTTCGCGGGAGACGTCCCCGGAGGAGCGGCCCTCACGGGTGCAGATCTTGTCGATCTCATCGAGGAAGACGATGCCGTTGTTCTCGACTTCGCGGATCGCGTCGCGGATCAGCGCGTCGTCGTCGACCAGCTTGTCGGATTCCTCGGCCAGCAGCGGCGCGTAGGCATCTCGAACCAGGATACGGCGCGGCTTGCCGCGCTGCCCGCCCAGCGCCTTGCCGAGCACGTCCCCGATGTTGATCGCCCCCATGGAGGCCCCCGGCATGCCGGGGATCTCGAACATCGGCAGACCCGACGGGGCACCCGAGGCCAGCTCCAGCTCGACTTCCTTGTCGTCGAGTTCGCTGTCACGCAGCTTGCGCCGGAAGCTGTCGCGGGTCGCCTGGCTGGCGGTGGGCCCGACCAGGGCGTCGAGGATCCGATTCTCGGCCGCCGCCTCTGCCTTGGCTTTGACGGTCTCGCGCTTCGCCTGTCGGGTCAGGCCGATCGCCACCTCCACGAGATCGCGGATGATCTGCTCGACGTCACGGCCGACATAGCCGACCTCGGTGAATTTGGTGGCCTCGATCTTCAGGAACGGGGCATTGGCCAGCCTGGCGAGGCGGCGGGCGATCTCGGTCTTGCCGCAGCCGGTCGGCCCGATCATCAGGATGTTCTTGGGCGCGACCTCCTCACGAAGCGGCCCCGTGAGCTGCTGGCGACGCCAGCGATTGCGGAGCGCGATCGCGACGGCGCGCTTGGCGTCGTGCTGCCCGACGATGAAGCGATCGAGTTCGGACACGATCTCGCGGGGAGAGAACGTCGTCAACGCTGTGCCATCCTTGTTGTCCCGGCCTGGCCGACGCAACCGCAGGCCTGGGCCGGGAATGGGGTCGCGGCGCGCGCGACGCAAGAGGCGGCGCCCGGCCTCAGACGTGCGTCGCCCCGTCTCAGTGACCCGCCAGCGAGGGTGCGGCGTCGGGCTTGTCGTGCTTGCCGAAGCGTTCGACCAGCGTCGCGCTCGCTGCATTCAGGCCGATGACGTCGACGATCCGCCCACGGGTGCGGGCCTTCAGGACCACACGGTCAAGCGCGGCCACCGCCGAGATGTCCCAGAAATGCGCGTCCTGCAGGTCGATGACGAGTCGGTCCACCGGCTCCAGCACGTCGATCGCCTCCGAGAAGGTGCCGGCCGAGGCGAAGAAGACCTGCCCGGCCACCCGATAGGTCCGGGTCCGGCCGTCTTCCGAGAGCGTGGAGGTCACCTGGCTCAGCCGCGAGACCTTGCCGGCGAAGAACACGCCGGAGAGGAGCACGCCGGCGAGCACACCCTGCGCCAGATCCTTGGTGGCGACCACGACCAGGACGGTCGCCAGCATCACGGCCGAGGACGGCAGCGGGTTCGTGCGCAGCTGCGCCAGCGACCGCCAGGAGAAGGTGTTCAGCGAGACCATGATCATCACCGCCGTCAGCGCCGCGACCGGCACGACGGCCAGTAGGTCCTGAAGGGCCACCAGGAGCAGCAGCAGGAAGGCGCCCGCCACCAGCGTGGACAGGCGGCCCCGAGCTCCCGAAGTGACGTTGATCACCGACTGCCCGATCATCGCGCAGCCGCCCATGCCGCCGAACACCGCGGAGGCCATGTTGGCGACGCCCTGGCCCATGCATTCCCGGTTCTTGTCGCTGGCGGTGTCGGTCATGTCGTCGACGATCTGCGCGGTGAGCAGGCTTTCCAGCAGGCCGACGGCGGCGAGCGTCGCCGCGTAGGGCAGCAGGATGCGCAGGGTCTCGAAGGTCAGCGGCACGTCCGGCAGCGCGAAGCTCGGCAGCGTCGAGGGCAGAGCGCCCAGATGCGAGACGGTGCGCACGTCGAGGTGGAAGATCGCCGTCACTGCGGTCAGCACCGCGATCGCCACGAGGGGCGAGGGGACGGCCCGGGTGATCCGCGGGAAACCGTAGATGATCGCGAGGCCCAAGGCGATCAATCCGTAGGTCGCCGGCGTAACGCCCGTAAGCTCGGGCATTTGCGCCAGGAAGATCAGGATCGCCAGCGCGTTGACGAAGCCGGTCATGACCGATTGCGAGACGAACCGCATCAGCCGGCCGAGTCTGAGCAGGCCGGCGAGGATCTGGATCACGCCCATCAGGACGGTGGCGGCGAACAGGTATTGAACCCCGTGCTCGCGCACGAGATCGACCATCACCACCGCGGTCGCGGCGGTCGCGGCCGAGATCATGGCCGGCCGCCCCCCCGCGAAGGCGATCGTGCAGGCGATGACCACCGAGGCGTAGAGCCCGACCTTGGGATCGACCCCGGCGATGACCGAGAAGCCGATCGCCTCCGGGATCAGCGCCAGGGCGACGACGACGCCCGACAGGGTATCGCCGCGGATATTGGACACCCACGACCCGAGAGGGCCGCCGGTTCCGGATGAACTGCGTTGCATGGTGATGAGAATCCGCACGAGACGCGCGTCCGCTCGAACGGCGGATCAACGGGCGTCTCGGATGCGTGGTCCGGCGGATCGGCGGCCGGAAGAGCCACCCGGGCTTTCACCGGGTCCTTGCGAATGGCACGACCCTACGGGGCATCGCACTGCGATGCAACATTCAGGCGGCGTCAGGCCGCCCGCACCTGCGCTACGAAACCCGCGACCTCGTTCCCCAGGCCATCCGAACGGCGGGCGATGTCGGCCGCCGCATCGAGTACCCTGCCGGCGCTGGCGCCGGTCTCGTGGGCGGCGTCCAACACCATCGACATGGTCTCGGTCACGGCGCGGGTGCCGCTGGCAGCCTCGGCGATGCTGCGGGCAATCTCCTGGGTGGCGACCTGCTGTTGCTCGACGGCCGCCGCCACGCCCAGCGCGATGCCGTGGACCTGCTCGATCGTGCCGCCGATCTCTTCGATGGCCAAGACGGCCGCATGGGTCGCCGCACGCATCGCGTCGATCTGGCCGGCGATCTCGTCCGTAGCCCTGGCGGTCTGAGTCGCCAGCGCCTTCACCTCGGTGGCGACCACGGCGAAACCACGCCCCGACTCGCCGGCCCGGGCCGCCTCGATCGTCGCGTTGAGGGCGAGCAGATTGGTCTGTCCCGCGATGGTCGAGATCAGCGATACGACCCGCCCGATGCCGTCGGCACTTCGTGCAAGCGCCTGGACACTGGCGCGGGTCCGTTTGGCGGCCTCGACGGCGCCAGCGGCAGCGTCGGACGTCTGTGAAACCTGAACGCCGATCTCACTCGCGGTGGCGGCGAGTTCCTCCGTGGCGGCGGCGACCGCCTCGACATTGTGCGCGGTGGTCTCGGCGGCGCGGGTCACGACGCGCGACTGCTCGTCGGTGCGCTCGGCATTGCCCGCCATGGCGGCAGCGGCGCGTTCCATGCCGGTGGCGGCGCCGACGAGGTGGTGAACCAAGCCGCCGATGCTGCCCTCGAACTGGTCTGCAAGCCCGACCATCTCGGTGCGCTTGCGGGTCACCGCCTCCGCGCCCAAGCGCTCGCGCTCCTGCCGCAGACCGTCGGCTTCCCGCATCGTCCCCGCGAAGACCTGCATACTGGCCCAAATCGCCCCGATCTCGTCGCGACGCGGATGCACATCCGGCAGCGTGTGGTCGCCCCGCGACAGGCGTTGGATCGCCTCGGACACGGCCCGGAGCGGCCGGGCGATCTGGCGCTGGCCGACTAGGAGGCCGAGCCCGCAGCACGCCACTGTGCCGAGCAGCGCCAGCGCGAACACCAGGAGCGTCCGCGCCTGGAAGAGGTCGCGGGTCTCGGCCTTGACCGCGGCCATCTCGGCCCGGCCGCCCATGACCAGGGCATCGATGCTCGCCTGGAACGCCCTGCGGTTGGACTGGTTGGCCTCGTTGAAGCCCAAATCGGCGGCGGCGCGGGGACCGGCTTCCACGCCGGCGGTGGCCAGCGCAGCCCGCAAGGTCCGGAAGGCGTCGGCGTTCCGCGCCATTGCGTCGAAGAGCGGGCGTTCCTGCTCCGTCACCCGGGGCGCCCAGTCGGCCCGCAGGACATCCATTGCCGCCAAGCCCTTGCGGATGCCGGCGGCGTATTTCGTAGCCTCGGTCCGGTCGGCCGAGGCGTAGACGCCGCGGGAGTCCATTGTCACCTCGGCAACGAGGCGGTTGAAGTTTGCGGCATTCAGCGCGCGGACCGAGGCATCCTCGACCTGTGTCAGTGCGTGCTCGAAGCGCTGCAGGGTCGCGACGCTGATGCCCGCGACGACGAGCGTCGTCAGGCTGCAGGCTGCGACGAAGCCCAGGATCTTGCCACCGATCTTCATGCCGTTTCCACCCAGGGCTTTGCGGAACGATTGTGCCGGTGACGAATCAAAGCTCCGTTAAGGTGCAGTCTGCTGGCAAGCTGATGCGATTCGAATCGCCGGTCCGCGTGGTCATTCGACCGGCAGATCGGCATCTTATCCTGTTCAATAAACGTCGAAAATCGTCTCGCCCCTCGTCGCACCAGCCTACTTCACCGCAACCAGGCGATCATACCTCGGGCGCATGAACCTTCTGCATCACGCCTGATCGAGGGCCTCGATAACCAGGTTGCCGTTGGTGTAGACGCAAATCTCAGCGGCGATCGTCAGGGCTTTACGCACGATCGCTTCCGCGTCGAGATCGCTATCCTCGAGGGCGCGGGCGGCTGCCAGGGCGTAGTTTCCGCCCGAACCGATCGCCATGACGCCGGTTTCCGGCTCCAGCACGTCTCCGGAACCCGAGAGCAACAGGCTGACGTCGCGATCAGCCACCACCATCATCGCTTCGAGGCGGCGGAGGTAGCGGTCGGTACGCCAATCCTTGGTGAGTTCGACGCAGGCGCGCGTCAGCTGGCCGGGATACTGCTCCAGCTTGGCTTCGAGGCGCTCGAACAGCGTGAAGGCATCGGCGGTCGCCCCGGCGAAGCCCCCGATCACCGCGCCCTTGGCGAGGCGTCGCACCTTGCGGGCGTTTCCTTTGACGATGGTTTGGCCAAGGCTGACCTGCCCGTCGCCCCCAACCACGACGCGCCCGCCCTTGCGGACCATCAGGATCGTGGTGGCGTGCATCTGGGGCACGGAGCCCCGGTCGTCGTACCTGAATGCGTCCTGGCTCAAAGTTCGGCTCCGATCTCGGTCCGCGCCGAGATGGGGAGCTTTATCGGCCGCGTCCAGCCATCGGACGTCCGCCCCGACGATAGGACGTTCGCTTCCGTCGTGTCGGGGGCCTTGCGACGGTGCGGAGCTCTACTCCGCGACCGCCTCGGCGGTCTGCACGGGACCGGCGTCGTGCAGGATCGATTCGGCCGCCGCCTGAGCCAGCAGGGCGTAGCCACCATCGGCCATGTGGAGGCCGTCTGAGGCGAAGAGCTGCTTGGCGGTGAGCTTCCCCTCGCGGACCCAGCCGTGCATCAGGTCGGCCCGACGGATGACCGGCACGTCGAGTTCCGTCCCGATCGCCCGCACCGCATCCCGGAACCGGGACGAGCCGGGTGTCGAATCCAGTTTCGGACACCATTGCGGTTCCATCAGCACCACGTCGATGCCGGCTTCCCGAATCCGACGGATCGCGACGGCGGTCGCCTCGTGGAAATGCTCGATGGAGACGCCGCGCAGCGGATCGTTGCTGCCGGTCTGCCAGATGACGAGCTGCGGCTCGGCCGCGATCACGTCGCGGTCCAGGCGCTTCAGCATGTCGTCGACATGCTCGCCGCCGATGCCGCGATTGATGACGGCGACCTCCATGCCGCGGAGCTTCTTGCGCAGGTTGACCTGCAAGCGGGCCGGATAAGCGTTGGCCGGGCTCGAGGCACCGATGCCCTCGGTCGAAGACGACCCGAACGCGACGATCTTGAGCGGCGCGCCGATGGCGATCTGCCGTGCGACGTGTGGGAGATCCGGACTGTCGCTCAGGTCGATGCCGAGCATGTCCAATGAATCAGGCAGGAGATCCGCGTAGGCGAGAACCGCGGTGGGGACCAACAGCAGGCCGCACAGAACCAATACATCCCGCCAGCGCTTTCGGCGCAGCTTAGCGGGCGTGACGGATGTCAGGTTCTGGGACACGGGACCGATTGCTCCGCCACTCGTCAATGACCGATACAATCTGACACAGGCACTTGAAAAGAGCGGTTCCGTACGCGCCTTTAAGATGATGTGAATTCGTAACACAAAATTAAATGCGAGACGTCGCCGGACCCGAGCCGGCCGGCGTCTCGCCTCTGCGCGACCGGCGTCAACCAGCCGGCGGGGACAGCACGAGTTTGCCCACGAAGGGTGCATTGCGCTTGTTGTTCGCGGTGCAGGCGTAGCTGTGCTCCCCGGCGTCGAGGGTGCGCAGTTTCAGAGTGCCGCGGCCGTTGGCTTTGACGGTGTAGCCCTTCTCGCTCATTACATGGACGAGGTCGCCGTCGGCGTGCAGCAGGTGTCCCTGTTCGAACTGTCCGGGTGCCGTGAGTGTCACTGGGACATTGGCCTCGCTCACCACCTTCAGCACCACGTCGGTGTTGGCGGGCAGGCGCAGATCGGCCGGCGCGCAGACCGGTTTGTCATCCTGAAGCGTGATGGTCAGCTCGACGGGCGGCATCACCGCGCTGGCGGGTTTGCCGAGCTGCGGGTTGTCCTCGGCGTCGGCTGGACCGGCGAGAAGGCTAGCCAGGGCAGCAGCGATTAGGATCTTCTGCAAGGTCTTGGTTCTCCGCCTCGACCCGCAGCCGGAGCATCGTCCCGAGGGCCAGGCGCCGGCTCTCGCAGGAAGACGACGCTCCGTTCCATCCAGTGATCCTCGCACTGTATTAAATATTCACAGCGAGGATCAAAGCGCGCGGGTCTCTCGCCGGTAATGAGATGAAGGAGCCTGGGTTCCGGTGCGCGACGCCGTGGCTCAAGGTGGCTTTTCGAATACGCCGATGACGTTGTGTGCCCCGCCAAGATGACAAAATCGAACTGTTTATTATCCCGGGTGCAGATTTCGGCACGATCGATGCGATCGGGCATAACGGGTCTCCCGATGGGTGGCGGGATCCTGGTGCTGGGCTTCGAGGGCGGAGTCCGGACCGGCTGCGAGCCTCATCTGCCATCCCATGGTCGATCGCTTGCGCATCGCGATTCTCACGCACTCGACCAACCCCCGCGGGGGCGTAGTCCACGCCCTGGCGCTCGGCGAGGCTCTGTGCGACCTCGGGCATGAGGCGGTGGTCCACGCCCCCGACCCGACCGGTCGCGGTTTCTTTCGGGATGCACGCTGTCCCGTGGTCTCGGTCGCGGCCAAACCAATCGCCGAACCGACGGTCGCGCTGGTCCAGTCACGGATCGCTGATTACCTGTCTCATTTCTCGACGCCGGCGGCCTGCGACTTCGACATCTTCCATGCGCATTGCGGCATCAGCGGCAACGCGCTGGCGACCCTGACGCGGCGCCGCCTGATCCCCGGCTTCGTCCGCACGGTCCACCACATTGATACGCTGACAGATCCGCAGATGAGCCAGTGGCAGGAGCGGGCGATCGTCGATGCCGGGCGTCTGCTCTGCCTGAGCTCGTCCTGGGCCAAGGCCCTTGCGGCCGAATATGGCGCGCGGGCCGACGTTGTCGGCAGCGGCGTGGATGGTACCGTCTACACCCCTGAGCCGTCGCCCGGCGATCCGGCGCTGCGTGAGCGCATCGGCATCGGGCCCGGGCCGGTCTTCCTCAGCGTCGGCGGGTTCGAAGCGCGAAAGAACACGCTGGCGATCATCGCGGCCTTCGCGCGCCTGCGCCGTGATATCCCGGCCGCACAGCTCGTGATCGCGGGGGGCGTTTCGCTCCTCGACCATGCCGGCTACGAAGCCCGGTGCTACGCCGCCCTGGAGCGCGAAGGCCTGGAGGTCGGTCCCGGCAAGCCGGTCATCCGGACAGGGCCGATCGCTCAGGCGGATATGCCGGGCCTCTACCGCATCGCAGATACGCTGGTGTTTCCATCCCCACGGGGAGGCTACGGCCTATGCGTTCTGGAGGCGATGGCCAGCGGTACCGCCGTCATCGTCTCGGCACCGTCGCCCTTCGCTGAACAGCCGAACGTCGCAGCGGCCCTCGCAGTCCAGCCCGACGATCCCGAAGCGATCGCCGCCGCCATGCAGGCGAGCCTCGACCCGTCCCGGCACGCTCGCCTGCGCGCCAACGGTCTCGAGGTCGCCCGGGCCCACACCTGGGACGCCTGCGCCGCACGTCACCTGCCGACCTACGCGTCGTTCGCCCCCGGTCCGGCCCCGCTTTCGGCGATCGCCACGGGATCCGCCGCCTGGAACACCACCCGGATCGCGGGCGATGCCTGAGATGCGTTTCCATATCCGATGGCCGGACGGCAGCCGCGAGGCCTGCTATTCGCCGTCGTTGGTCATCAAGGACCATTCGGCGGTCGGTCAGGACTACGTCCTGGACGAGTTCCTGGCACCGATCCGGCTCGCCCTCGGCAGCGCCAGCGACAAGGTCCGTGAGCGGTACGGATTTCCTGAGGGCGGCCAGAGCCGCAACTGGCCCGGATCGAGGAAGCCGTGCGTCGTCAGGTGCCGGGCACGGTGCATGTCGAGGCGTTCGAGGAATGATGAATTCGAGATCGGCCCATGGCGCAGGCGGGGCGACCTGATCGAGGCTCGCTGCGTGAAGCTCCGCCAACCCGTGTCGAACCGACACAGAGCGGATCGCGGTTCAGGCGGCGTTCTCCGATAACCCGATCTGATCACATCAGGCGCAACCGATGATCGTCCGGATCGCCACGGCTCTCTTCGTGATGACCATCCCCGCAGCGGCCCAGACGCGCCCGTCGAGCACGACCATGACCTGCCAGCAGACCGTCCGGCTGGTCCAGGCCCGCGGCGCCCTGGTCCTCGGGACCGGCGGCCAGACCTACGATCGGTTCGTCCGGGACCGGTCGTTCTGCGAGCCGACCGAGATCGCGCGGCGCGCCTTCCGGCCGACCCGCGACAACCCGACCTGCCTGATCGGCTACACCTGCTACGAACCCGGTGCCGACGATTGGCCCGGCGAGGGTTTCTAGAGCATCCTCCCGAGAGCCGATTGCCGCTTTCGAGATGACGGTGATGCGCTGGCTCGCGCGGTTATGGACTGCGGACCTCAGCGACCGCCCGCCGCTTCCTCCAGGGTCACGATCACGCGCCGGTCCCCCGCCCTGCGGCTGAAGCCCGCGGCATCCAGGTGCTCGAGAAGCGGGATCGAGTACTTTCGCGAGATCCCGAGGGCCGCCCCGGCTTCCCGCGCCAGAAATCCGGTTTCCGGCGTCGTCGCGTTCGGGAATGCCTCCGCCAGCCGCGTGCGGGCGACCGTGACCGCGTCGCGGTGGAACAGCACGGCCCGGCGCTGCACCCGGTCGATGGCGCGGATCACCGTGCCGGCGCCGACGAGATAGGTCAGCGCCTCCCGGCGCCTGACATCACGGCCGACCGCCTCGTTTTCATCGGGCGGATTGAGTCCGGCCCGGCGGAACAGCTGCTCGAGCTTGCGCGCGGTCTCGCTCTCGTTGCGGGCCGGATCGAAATCGGACCTGCGCCAGAGTGCGCCGGCCTGAACCGTGCCCCCCGTGCCGGCGAGATCGCGCAGGACCAAGCTTGTCAGGACTTCAGGAATCGACAGCAGCCGGGCGAGGCGCTCCAGCGGGATGCCGTGCTCCATCGGGTTGTCCCGGTGATACTCGCTGAGCGCCGCCAACGCTGCGGCGCGCAGCGCCGCGAAGGCGGGAGCCCCGATGAAGCCGTCGCCGATCGCCCGGGCGCCGGAGGCCGTAAGGATCTGGCGGACCCGCTCGGTTCCGATGCCGGCTGCGCGGGCGAGTTCCGGCAGGGTCGCCCCCGCTGCACCGGCCTGCGACAGCCGGACCGTCACGGCGTCCGCCGGCTTCCCGGTCGCCAGCGCGCTGAAGTCGGCCAACACCCTGGCATCGTGCCGCCGCCGCCGACGGCTCACCGGATCGAGTACGCGGCCGCCGGCCACGGTCGCGGGCGGGGAATCGAGGCGGAGCACGAACGGCTCGCGAGCCGGCACGGTGATCGGCTCGGCGAGGTGCAACTGCGCCGGTGCGGTCGCGCCCGGTTCCAGCGTGTCGCGGTCCAGCAAGCGCAGGCGGGCCTCGACCTCGGTGGTCCCGAACAGGAGCCGGCATGCGCTGCCGCCGGGCAGCACCGCATCCGCACTGGCCGCAGCGGTCAGCGCCACGTCGAGCCAGTGCGACGGCGTCAGCAATCCGGGCACCGTCAGGGCCTGACCGCGCGCGATCTCGTCGAGACCGACGCCGCGCAGGGCTACGGCGGTCCGTCGTCCGGGCTCGGCGCGCTCGACCGGGCGTCCGTGGATCTGAAGGCTTCGCACCACCGCGCTGCGGCCGCCGGGCACAATCTCCAGGGTGTCGCCGATTGCGAGCGGCCCGCGCCGGAGGGTCCCGGTCACCACCGTGCCGAAGCCCGGACGGGTGAAGACCCGATCCACTGGCAGATACGGGAACCCGTCGTCGACACCGGTTTCCGCATCGGCGAGCAAATCGGCCAAGGCGCGGGCCAGATCCTCGACTCCGGTGCCGGCGTGCGTGGAGGTGGCGATCACCGGCCCTGCGACGATCCCGGCCCGGGAGGCGGCGGCGGCAATCTCCGCTGACCGCGTGGCGATCGCCTCGGGCGAGGCCAGATCAGCTTTCGTCAGCGCCAGCACGCCGCGGCGGACACCGATCAGCCGGGCGATCTCCAGGTGCTCGACCGTCTGCGGCTTGATCCCTTCGTTGGCATCCACCGCGAGCAGGACGGCACGCATGCCGGTGGCACCGGAGACCATGGCGCGGACGAACTGCTCGTGACCCGGCAGGTCGACGAGGTCGATCTCGCCCTGCGCGCTCGTCAGCAACGCGAAGCCCGGTACGATGGAGACCCCGCGGTCCCGCTCTTCCTTGAGCCTGTCCGTTTCGACTCCCGTGAGCGCCCGGACCAGGGCCGTCTTGCCGTGGTCCACATGCCCGATCACGCCGACCAGAAGTGTCTTCAAGGAAGTCACCGACCCGATTGTCTCCGCGTTGATGCCGTCCACGCAGCGCGCACCGCACTCACGGCGAGGGATTTCGTCTCGCTGAACCAACGTTGCGCGTTCGCCGCCCACCGGTCGAGGTCGTGACGCTGGAGGCAGATGAGTTGTGGACAATCGGGTTTGCCACGGCATTCCGGATTGGGAAAGCGTAAAAGTGAAGCGACTCAATACGCATGCCACGGACCGCTTCGGCCGATACCGTGGATACCCGGTGCAACCTCATATGCGTGCCGGGCGCCGGATCGGCACGATCGTGCACGTCCGATCAAGGACTTAGGGGCGGCCCCGATTGCCAGAAAGTCCGGATCGGCCCTAGATCGGCTTTCACGACGCCCGGATGCAAACCGGTGGGCGCCCCGCCGAGTTGAGAACCGGACGTTTCGAAGAGGAGAGCATGAGCGAGACCGATAGCCACGCCGTGGCCGCCCCCCGCGAGATTGAGCTGAAGCTCGATTGCGCGGGTCCCGACCTGACCGCGCTGGCGGCCCATCCCCGGCTTCAGGGATCCGAAGGCTCCGAGCCAGAACTCCTCGTCAGCAGCTATTACGATACCGCGGAACAGGATCTGCGCGCCGCCGGATTGACCCTGCGGGTCCGCAACCAAGGCGACCGCCACATCCAGACCGTGAAGGCCGGGCAGGGCGGTGTCGGATTGTTCGACCGGTCCGAGTGGGAGACCGAGATCGCGGGCGAGACGCCCGATCCCGCGGCCTGGGCCGAGACTGCAGCGGACAAGGTCCTGCGCAAGGCGGACGCGCCCCTGGTGAAGCTGTTCTCGACGGTGGTCACGCGTCGGGTCATCCCGGTTCTGCAGGGCACCTCGCGCATCCTGGTCACTCTGGACGAAGGTCGGGTCGAAAGCCCGGCCGGCGATACCCCGATTTGCGAGGTCGAACTCGAGCTCGCCGACGGCGAGCCCGCCGACCTGTTCGCCCTGGCACAGCATCTGGCCGAGACCGTTCCGCTGCGCCTGAGCGCCACCGCCAAGAGCAGCCGCGGCTTCGCCCTGGTCGACGCGACCAGCCCGTCCTCGGTCAAGGCCGAGCCGGTGGTGCTGCCCGAGGGGGCGAGCGTCGGCGACGTCTTCCGCCGGGTGGCCCGCGCTTGCCTGCGCCACCTGCGCCTTAACGAGACCGCGTTCCTTGCGGGCCATGCGCCGGAGGCCCTGCACCAGATGCGCGTCTCGCTGCGGCGCCTGCGCTCGGCCCTGTCGCTGTTCGCCCCCATGCTGGAGACCGACCCACGCGCGGCCACCTTCGGCGACGAGATCAAGCGCGTCACCGAACCGTTCGGGCATGCCCGCAACCTCGACGTGTTCCTCGGTCATACCCTGCCGAACCTCGCCAAGGAGCGCCCGGACGACACCGACCTCACCGCCGTGCGCGAGCTGGCCGAGGCCGAGCGCGCCAAAGCCTACGACGCAGTCCTGGCGATCCTGGAGAGCCCCCAATGGCGCGGCCTGATCATCGACTTCGCCGGCTGGGTCGAGGCTGGGTCTTGGGCGGTCCAGGATGCCGCCGCCGAGGACGGCAGCACCTTCGCGGCGCGCGTCCTGGATCGGGCCCGCGAGCGTCTGAAGAAGCGCGGCCGGGGCTTGAAGAAGCTCGATCCGCACACCCGCCACCGGGCACGGATCGCCGCGAAGAAACTGCGCTACGGCGCCGAATTCTTCGCGGGGCTCTACACGAAAAAGAAGGCGCGGCGTCGCCAGGACAAGTTCGGCACCGCGCTCTCGGACCTGCAGGATCACCTCGGCGCGCTGAACGACCTGGAGACGGCGCGCACGATGATGGAGAGCCTGGGCGGGGCGCCGATGCCCGGTCCGGACGACGCGAGCACCCGGGAGCTTCTGATCGAGGCCGCGGAGGCGCGCGCCGAGCTGCTGGACGTCAAGCCGTTCTGGCGTTGACAGACGCTGCCTGATCCCGCGTTTCCCGGCCGAGACGGCGGATCCGTGCCCGATTGCGATCGGGTCCGGCACGGATCTCGCGACGCTTCGTCGATCGGAATGCCGGCCTGGGCCGACGTCCCCGGCGAGGAGCGCGGATGGCCCATGCCTATCGGTTCGGGATGGAGGAAGAGTTCTTCCTCGCCGACGCCCGCACGCGCGGCTCGCCGCGAGCCCGGCTGAAGGCGTTCCACGCAGCCGTCAAGGCGCGGCTGGACACAGTCGAGCGTGAGCAACTCCAGTGTCAGATCGAGATCGCCTCACCCCCGACCGACGACACCGAAGCGGCGCGGGGCCATCTGGCGGAGCAGCGCCGGAGGCTTTCTGAAATCGGTTCTGAGCGCGAAATCCTGCCTTTCGCGGCCGGGACGCATCCGACGGCCCGGTGGCGGGACCAATCTGCCACCGACAAGGCCCGCTACCACGGCATCATGGCCGACCTGCGGATGGTCGGGCAACGCAACCTCGTCTGCGGACTGCACGTCCATGTCGAGGTACCGGATCCCGACACCCGCATCGACCTCATGGGGCGGCTGCTGCCGTTCCTGCCGGTGCTGCTCGCGCTCTCGAGCTCCTCGCCGTTCTGGCAGGGCGAACGGACCGGGATGGCCGGCTATCGGACCCGCGCCTACGCCGAGTTGCCCCGCACCGGCCTGCCGGAACTCTTTGCCGGCCCGGCCGACTACGCCCGCTACGTCGACGTGATGACCCGCAGCGGCGCCATCGCGGATGCGACCTTCCTGTGGTGGCAGATTCGCCCGTCCCTCAAATATCCGACTCTCGAGCTGCGCGTCGCGGACAGCTGCCCTCGCCTCGACGACGGACTCTGCATCGCCAGCCTGTTCCGCTGCCTGGTGCGTCGGGTGGTCCGGGACCAAACACGCCATGCCGGGATGACGGCCGCCTCCCGGGGCTTCATCCGTGAGAACCTGTGGCGGGCCGAACGCGACGGGGTGAAGGCCAAGCTGATCGACGAGGCGCGGGAGCAGGCGGTGCCGATGACCGAGACGGTCGAGACATTGCTCGAGGAGACGGCAGAGGATGCCGAAGCGCTCGGCTGCGCGGAGGCCTGCGCGCACGCCCGGACCATCGTGGCGGAAGGATCGAGCGCCGATCGACAGCTCGCGATCTTCTCCGCAGCCCGCAAACGCGGGGCCCGGGAACGCGAGGCCCTGTCGGCGGTGGTGGATCTTCTCGCCCAGGAAACCGCCGCCGGACCGGCGAGCGCGGTTGGGGCCACGCGCGCACCGTCCCGACGGCGTTGAACAAAAACCGGGCGCGCCCGAGGGGGGGATGGCAGGCCCGGGATCTGTCCGACCGCGCTGGGGACGCGGTTGAATGCATGATTCACAGACGGATGTTGCTGGCGAATTTCTGGCGGTCGCCTGTTGCGAAGCTCCGACCCAAGATCCGAACCGCGTCGCGTTGACCAAGCGCCTCACAGCCCCTTCCTTCGCGACCGCGGTCTGCTATCCCTCCCGCTCCGGCGGACATCCTCGAATATTCGGCATGAGCCTTCTTAGCGACATTTTCGGCCATGTCGGCCGTACCGTGACAGCCTATGCGGGCGACAAGGCGCTGATGCTCGCGGCTGTCTCGGCCGCCGCCAACGTCATCGTCGCCGACGGCGAGGTGGCGAGCGAGGAGTTCGACACGGCCCTGCACGGTCTGCGCGCCGATCCGGTCCTGGTGAAGGGCTACGACGCGCTGATGCTGGAGACGGAGCTGTACGAAGGGATCGCTCGGGCCCGCACCCGTCTCGGCCGGGCCGAGAATCTCCGCCATGTTGCCGCCGTCGCGGATCGGCCGATGAGCCAGCGGGAGAACGTCTTCCTGATCGCCGCCGACGTCGCCGACCAGGACGGGATCAGCGGCATCGAAGCGAACGCCCTGGGCGAGATCGCCATCGCGCTGCAGGTCGACGGCGAGGCATTGTTGCGCGCCAATCCGGTACGCCGGCCTCCGGTCTGATCCCGCCGGCTGGCATCACCGTTGCTCCGGGCCGGCCCATCGCCTGATAACGGTGACCGAGAAACGATTCGCACGGCCCAGCGCCGTGAGAGGACCCGCCATGCCCGAAACCACCCCGAGCAAGACCGATAACCTGCGCGCGAACGGATCGCGCCTGTGGGCCACGATCCTGGAGACGGCGACGTTCGGCAGTACGCCGGCCGGCGGCATCAACCGCCTGACTCTGTCGCCCGAGGATGGTTGCGTGCGCGACTGGTTCCGGGAGGCCTGCGAGACGGCCGGCCTCACGGTCTCGGTGGATGCGCTCGGGACCCAGTACGCCGTGCGGCCGGGGCGAGACATGAGCCGCGCGCCGATCGCGTTCGGATCGCATCTCGATACGCAGCCGACCGGCGGCAAGTTCGACGGCGTGCTCGGAGTCCTGGCCGGTCTGGAGGTGATGCGCAGCCTGAACGATGCCGGGATCGAGACCGAGGCACCCTTGATGGTGGTCAACTGGACCAACGAGGAGGGCTCGCGCTTCGCCCCTGCCATGATGGCGTCGGCGGCCTATGCGGGTGACTTCACGACGGACGAGATCCTGGCCAAGCGCGACGCGGCCGGCGTCACCGTCGCCGAAGCCCTGGCGGCGATCGGCTATCACGGCGGCGAAGCCGTCGGTGCACGCGAGATCGGTGCCTTCGTGGAACTGCATATCGAGCAGGGCCCGATCCTTGAGGCCGAAGGCAAGACTATCGGGGTGGTCGAGGGCGGCCAGGGCATCATGTGGTTCGACGGGCGAATCACCGGCTTCGAGAGCCACGCCGGCACCACGCCGATGCCGCGCCGCCGGGACGCGCTGTTGGCCCTCTCCGAGTTCGCGCTGGCGGCCGAGCGGATCGCCCTGGCGCATGCGCCGACCGCGGTGGCCACGATCGGGGAGGCCGTGATCCTGGCCCCTTCGCGCAACGTTGTGCCGGGGCGGGTCGCCTTCACGGTCGACGTGCGCGACCCCCGATCCACAACCCTGGACGCCATGGAGGCGAGCCTGCGCGAGGCCGCGACCGAGATCGCCGAGCGACGCCGGCTTGAGGTCGCCCTGACCCGGATCTGGCGCAAGGAACCGGTGCCGTTCGATCCGGCGATCGTGGCCGCCGTGGATGCCGCCGCCGAGAGCCTCGGGCATCCGCGGCGCCGGATTATCTCGGGGGCCGGGCACGACGCCTGCAACCTAGCCGCTAAGGTGCCGACCGCGATGATCTTCGTGCCGTGCAAGGATGGCGTGAGCCATAACGAGTCTGAATCCGCCACGCCGGGCGATTGCGCGGCCGGTGCCGACGTCCTGTTGCAGACGGTGCTCCGCCTCGCCAACGCGCCCCGGACGGACCAGACCGCGCGATGATCTTCGCCCCGCGCATCCAGGACCGCCTCGACGCGCTGGCTGCGATCACCGCCGAGCCCGGCGCCATCACCCGCCTCTACCTGACACCCGAGCAGGCGCGGGCCGAGGCGCTGGTGGCGGGATGGATGCGCGAGGCCGGCCTGACCGTGCGGCACGATGCCGTCGGCAACCTGATCGGCCGCCTCGAAGGTCCTGACCCGGGTGGTCCGGCTCTCGTCATCGGATCCCATCTCGATACGGTCCGCAATGCCGGCCGCTACGACGGGCCGCTCGGCGTGGTCGCCGGGATCGCCTGCGTCGAGGCTCTAGCGCGCGACGGCATCCGCCTGCCGCACGCCTTGGAAGTGGTGGCTTTCGCCGACGAGGAGGGTGTCCGCTTCGCCGCCACCCTCATCGGCAGCCGCGCCTTCGCGGGCCGCCTCGACCCGGCCGTCCTCGATGCCACGGATGCGGATGGGATCTCCCTCGCCGCGGCATTGCGGACGTCCGGGCTCGACCCCGCGGCGATCGCGTCCGCGGCGCGTCCGCCGGTCGCGATTCTCGGCTACCTCGAACTGCATATCGAGCAGGGGCCGATGCTCGAGAAGGCCGGCCTGCCGGTGGGCGTCGTGACCGCAATCTCGGGCGCCAGCCGCCTGGAATTCACCTTGGTCGGCGAGGCCGGCCATGCCGGCACTGTCGCCATGGGCGAGCGGCGCGACGCCTTGGCGGGCGCCGCGGACTGCGTGCTCGCCGTGGAGGCACGATGCCGCGACGAGCAGCATCTGGTCGGCACCGTCGGCCGGATGGTGGTCGAACCGGGCGTCGGGAACACGATACCCGGGCGGGTGCGATTCACGCTCGATCTTCGCGCGCCCGACGACGCTCAGCGCCTCGCCGCGCTCGCCGACATCCAGGCGGATTTCAATGGCATTGCGGCGCGCCGCAACCTCGATCTCGGCGTCAGCCTCCTGCACGAGGCCGGGGCGGTGCCGTGCGATCCCGGGCTGACCGCGCTGATCCGCGACGCCATCGCGGCCGAGGGCCTGCCCGTCGTCGCTCTGCCGAGCGGCGCCGGGCATGACGGCATGGCGGTGGCGGCGATCGCACCGATCGCCATGGTGTTCGTGCGTTGCCTAGGCGGCATCAGCCACAACCCCGCCGAATTCGCGAGCATTGCCGATATCGAGACAGGGGCGCGGGTGCTGTTCGGGGCGCTCAGAGCGTTTTCGGCTTCGCGGCGCGCAGCCTGAACGGCATACACGGACCGGGTGTACGCCGCCGGAAAATCCCGTACAGACGCGCCATGAGCGCGCGATCCCATCGCGACGCCAGGGGCCGGCCGCTGATCGCGGTGACGGGCATCGGCGTCGTCTCCTCCCTCGGTCAGGGCCAAGCCGATACCTGGGCGGCCCTCTGTGCGGGCCGGTCCGGCATCCATGCCATCGCCCGATTCTCGACTGAGGGTCTCCGCACCCGCATCGCCGGCACCGTTGATTTCCTGGATACCGATCCGCTGATTGCCCCGCTCCTGTCCGAGCGCTTTGCCGCGGAGGCCGCCGAGGAGGCGGTCGCGCAGGCCGGCATCGGCACGAAGGGTGATTTCCCGGGGGCCCTGTTCATCGCGGTCCCCCCCGTCGAGATGGAATGGCCGCAGCGCCAGGCGCTCGCCGAGGCCGCCGGCGGCGACGGCTCGGTCGATTACGCCGGGTTGCTCCGGGCCGCTGCGACCCGGCGCTTCGATGATTGGCACGACCTGTTCATCTTCGGCACCGTGGCCGATCGCATCGCCGACCGGTTCGGCACCAAGGGCTCGCCGATCTCGCTTTCCACCGCCTGCTCCTCCGGCGCCACGGCGATCCAGCTCGGTGTCGAGGCGATCCGCCGGGGCGAGACCGCAGCGGCGCTCTGCATCGGCACCGACGGCTCCGTGAACCCGGAATCGCTGATCCGGTTCTCGCTGCTCTCGGCGCTCTCCACGCGCAACGATGTCCCCGCGGAGGCCTCGAAGCCGTTCTCGAAGGATCGGGACGGCTTCGTGATGGGAGAGGGCGCGGCCGCCCTGGTCCTTGAGGATGCGGAGGCCGCAATCGCCAGGGGCGCCAGGATCCTCGGCTACGTGCTCGGCTGCGGCGAGAAGGGCGACGGTTTTCATCGCACCCGCTCCAGCCCTGACGGAGCGCCGGTCATCGCGGCGATCCGGGCCAGTCTCGACGATGCCGGGCTCGCCCCGGAGGCAATCGACACGGTCAATGCGCACGGCACCTCGACGCCCGAGAACGACAAGATGGAGGCTTTCGGGCTCGCCGCGGTCTTCGGCGCCCGCGCCCCGTCCCTGCCGGTGACCTCCAACAAGTCGATGATCGGCCACACGCTGACCGCAGCCGGTGCCATCGAGGCGGCGGTCTCGCTGCTGACGATCCAGCATGGCCGCATCCCGCCGACCATCAACCACCGGATGGCGGATCCAGTGATCGGCCTCGATGTGGTGGAGACCGCCCGGGACATGACGGTGCGGACGGTGCTGTCGAATTCGTTCGGATTTGGCGGCCAGAACACTTGTCTGGTCTTCGGGGCGGAGCCGGCGTGAGCGGCACGCCCGAAGCACGGCGCGTCCTCGTCACCGGCGGCGCCTCGGGGGTCGGCCTGGCGATCGTACGGGCGCTGGCACGCGCCGGGCACGCCGTCGACTTCACTTACCGCTCCTCGGCCGAGGCTGCCGAGGCGTTGCTCGCCGAGCTGCACGAGGCTCATCCGGACCGCACTTTCACCGGTCACGCCTTGGACCTTGCCGACAAGGCCGCCCTCGAGGGCTTCTGCGAGGCCGCGGAGGCGACGGCCTATTACGGCCTCGTCCACAATGCCGGTCAGGCCAGCGACGCCCTGGCGGCGATGTTCGACCAGGAGCGGGCCGAGGCGGCCATGCAGGTCAACTTCTTTTCCCTGACGCGGATCGCCAAGGCGCTGATGCGCGAGATGATCCGCGCCCGGGCGGGCCGCGTCATCGCCATCGGTTCTGTGGCCGCCCTGCGGGGCAATGCCGGAAACGCCGCATACTCGGCCAGCAAGGGCGCGCTGATCGCCTATTGCCGCACGCTCGCGATCGAGACCGCCAAGCGCGGGGTGACGGTCAACGTCATTGCGCCGGGCTTCGTCGACACCGCCATGATGGCGCGTTACGCCGCGCACCGCGCCGGGATGGAGCGCCAGATTCCAGCCGGCCGGTTCGCCCGGCCCGAGGACGTCGCCGCTCTGGCCGCGTTCCTCATGGGCGACGGGGCGGCCTACATCACCGGAGCAGTCTTGCCGGTGGACGGCGGTCTCACCGCGATGATGGGCGTCCACCGCGCCTGATTGCAGTTCCGCTTGCGTGTCTCCGTTGTAGGCTCGCGGCTTTCGCCACCGCCGTGATAAGTCCGACGCCCTCAATTCCCCTCGCACGCGCGATGCTTTAGCGACCTGCCAATGCGCGCCCGCCTCGCCCTCCTCGCCGGACTCTGCCTCGCCGCTCCGCTCGTCCCGGGCCGTGCCCGTGCCGAACCGGAATCGTACCGGATCTCGGGGCTCTCCCCCGGCGAGCCGCTCTCGATCCGCGCCGAGCCGGACGCCGCGGCCGAACAGGTCGGCGAGATCCGCACCCGTGCCCTGGTCTTCGGCTGCACCGCCGATACGCCGAGCCGGGCGACGTGGTGCCGGGTCAAGGCCGGGCGAACCGTGGGGTGGGCGCGGCGGCGTTACCTGGCGCCGGAACGATGAAAGACGACATGCGAGCCCTACAGCTATTCGGCGACCGCGACCTGCGCTTGAACGAGGTCGAGGCCCCCGCCGCGCCGGGGCCCGGCGACGTGCAGCTCCGTATCCGTGCGGTCGGCCTCAACTTCATCGACGTCTGGGGCTTTCGCGGCATGGCGTTCGCCAAGCGCAAGATGCCGCTCATCGTCGGCGCCGAGGCGGCCGGCGTCGTGCAAGCGGTCGGCGCAGGCGTCACCGCTGTCGCGCCCGGCGATCGGGTCGTGCCCTACGGGGCGATGACCTGCGGGCAGTGCCGGGCCTGCCGGGAGGGCCGCGACAACCTCTGCGAGGATGTTTCCGGCGTGATGGGTTTCCACGTCGATGGTTTTGCGCGCGAGCTGGTGACTGTGCCGGCCCGTCTGGTCGTGAAGGTGCCGGATGGCGTCAGCGACACGGACGCAGCCTGTGCGGGCATCGCCTTCGGCACCGTCCAGCACATGCTGTTCGACAACGCCCGCCTGGAGCCGGGAGAGAGCGTCCTGGTCCATGCCGGCGGCTCCGGCATCGGAACCGCGGCGATCCGCATGGCCAAGGCGATCGGCTGCACCGTCTACACCACGGTCGGCGACGACGAGAAGGGTCGGAAGGCGACGGAGCTCGGAGCCGACCACGTCATCAACTACCGCACCGAGCGATTTGAGGGCGAGGTCCGCCGGCTGACCAAGCGCAAGGGCGTCGATGTGGTGTTCGAGCATGTCGGCGCCGATACCTGGAACGGCTCGCTGCTTTGCCTGAAGCGCGGCGGTCGGCTGGTGACCTGCGGCTCGACCTCCGGCGTCTCGGCGACCATGAACCTGATGCAGCTGTTCCAGCAGCAGTATCGCATCACCGGCTCATTCGGCTGCTCTCTGGCAAACATCGCGCAGGCCCTCGACAAGATGGCCCAGGGGATCCGCCCGGTGGTCGATACGGTCTACCCGCTCGGCGACTTCGCGCAGGGGCTGGAGCGGCTCGAATCCCGCAAGGTGTTCGGAAAGATTCTCGTCAGCCTGTAGCGGTCGGCGCTGCGTCCTGGGATCTCCTCCCGGACGCCTTGCCCAATGCTGGCCTGCCATCGTTCCGAAGGGCGGCGGCCATCTTGCGCGGCGATGCGCTATCGCACCGCGGCGGACATGGTTTAAGCGTCGCCTTACACGCGAACTGCCGGGCCTGCCCGCATCGTGCCCGGGAAACCAACGTGCTGCGCCTTGCTCTCATTCTCAGACGATCGTTCCCCCGGCTTGCCGGATTCGCCATGATCCCGTTGATCCGCGCCCTGGTCTGGCTGGCCCGCGCCCTTGGTCCGGATCGCTCGACCGCGCTCGGCGCAGCGCTCCTGCGCACGGTCGGACCATGGCTGCCGGCCCATCGCACCGCCATGGCGAACCTGCGCGGGGCGTTTCCCGACATGCCGGAGGCAGAGCGGAAGCGCATCGCCCTGGAGGCCTGGGACAATCTCGGGCGGACCGGCGCCGAATACGCCCACCTCGATTCGCTGTTCGACTACGATCCCGACGCCACCGGTACGATGCGCACGGAGGTTGCGGGGATCGAGCACTTCGCGGCCCTGCGCGACGACGGTCGGCCCGGGCTGATCTTCTCCGCCCACCTCGGAAACTGGGAACTCCCGGCGATCTGCGCGGCCCGGTTCGGCCTCGACGCGACCGCCGTCTTCCGACCGCCCAACAACCCGGCCGCCGCGCGCCTCGTGCAGGAGGTCCGCCGGCGTTCGATGGGGGGCCTGGCGGCGTCGACCCCCGGCGCCGTCTTCGCCATGCGGGACGTGGTCGAGAACGGCGGCCATCTCGGGCAGCTGATCGATCAGCACTTCACCCGCGGCGTCGTGGTCGATTTTCTCGGGCGGCCCTGTCTGGCCAACCCGCTGCTCGCCAAGCTCGTCCGGCACTACGACTGCCCGGTTCACGGCGTCCGGGTGATCCGCTTGCCGAAGGGCCGATTCCGGCTCGAACTGACGCCGCCGCTCGATCTGCCGCGCAACGCTGACGGGGTGATCGATGTGACCGGCGCCATGCAGGCGATGACGGCGGTCGTGGATGGCTGGGTGCGCGAGCATCCCGGCCAATGGCTCTGGATGCACCGCCGGTGGCGGCCGGACATGTTGCCTAAGGCGAGAAATCTCCCACAGGCCGCTCAACCGATGGTAGAGGCCTCTCAAGCCAACGTGATTTCCCACACGGCGTCCCAACCGCTCTGATGGATCGATGACGCATCGGCACCGCGCCCGTACCAGGACCGGCGAAAGCCGCGCGCTGTGCGCTGCCGCGCTGCTGTGCGCGGTCTCGGCTTCGGCGCAGGCGCGGGCGGAGCCGGTCCGCGCCGTCGTGGAGCTGTTCACCAGCCAGGGCTGTGGCGCCTGCCGGAGTGCCGACCCCGTGATCCGCGACCTGGCACGCCAGCCCGGCGTGGTCGCGCTGACCCTGCCGGTGACCTACTGGGATTATCTCGGCTGGAAAGACACCCTGGCGATGCGGCCTCTGACCGAACGTCAGCGCGCCTACGCCAGGGCTCGCGGCGCCCGGCAGGTCTTCACGCCGCAGATCGTGGTCGACGGCAGCGGCTTCGCGGTCGGATCGGATCGAGCGGCCCTCGAACGCTTGATGCGCGAGGCGACGCAGCACGGCGGGCTGCCGATCCCGGTCCGCGGCGAGATGCATGGCGACCGGATCACCGTCGAGGTCGGCGCCGCGCCGGACACCAGGACCGACACCCGCGGCGACGTCTGGCTCGTGCCCGTGCTGCGCAGCCGCGCCATCGCAATTCAGGGCGGGGAGAACGGCGGCCGGACGGCCACCTATGTCAACGTCGTGCGCGGCATGCAGCGTCTCGGCACCTGGGCCGGCCAGCCGACGCGGTTCGATGTCCCGTGCACCATGGCGGAGATCGCCGAGGCCGACAGCTGGGTCGTTCTGGTACAGAGCGCCGCCGAAGGCCGCCCGGGCCGTATCCTCGGCGCCGCCAAGGGCCCGGGCCTGTAGGGCTACGGTCTACTTCTGCAGGGTGATCGGATCGATCGGGCGGCGGCCCTGCTGGCGGCGGCGTTCTTCCGAGGCGTGCGCCAGGGCGCCGAGCTTCGCATCCAGGCGCTCGGAGGACCGGCCGACCAGCTCGATGGTCCCGTCGAGGAGCCGACTGGTCAAAGCGACGGTGCCCGTCACCCCGCCGACCACGACAGCCCTCGTGACGCGGCCGATCCACTTGAAGATACGCATTGTCGGTTTCGAGCTTTCCCGGTTTCGGCGCCTGATGCACCTCACCACGCGGAGATAGAGCGGACAGCCCGGTGCCCGATGCGACCGAAGGCGGCGTCGCCCGCGCCCGGGGCAACGGAACCTTCCCGCAATGCGGTCGGAGCCAGCATCGCCGATGAGCCCGCCGCTTCGACTACGGAGAGGCGCCGCCGCTCCTATCGCTTGGAAGCCGGGCGCCGGTGTCGCATATGCGGTGCCGGTGGCACCGAACCAGCCCGGCGGCAGGCTCGTTGCACGCCCGAGGTGGTCCGCCGGACCGTGCGGACGCCCATCACCGGGTTTTCGGCCATGCGGCGACGCCATCTGCTCTCCGGGATGCTCGCCACGCTGTCGCTGACGGCGCGGCGGGCCACCGCCGCGGAGACCGGGGTCGATGTTCTCCTGGTGCTCGCGGTCGATGTCTCGCTGAGCATCAGCGCGTCGCGCTTCGAGTTGGAGCGACGGGGCTATGCCGAAGCCTTCGGCGACCGGCGCGTCCTGCAGGCGATCGCCGAGGGGAAGCGCGGGCGCATCGCTGTGGCGCTGTTCGATTGGGCGGGGCCCGGTGAGCAGCAGGTCGCGGTCGACTGGATGACCATAGCTTCGGCCGCCGATGCCGCCACCTTCGCCGCGCGGCTGGCCGGAGCATCGCGCCCCTTCTACGGCCGGACCGCCATCGGGTCGGCGATCGGTTTCGCGTCCATGCTCATCGATAGCTCGCCCTACCGCGCAGAGCGGACGGTGATCGACATCTCCGGGGACGGCACCAGCAATTCCGGCCGCGCGATCGCCGAAGCCCGGGATGCCGCCGTGGCGCTGGGCACCACGGTCAACGGCATCGTCATCCTCACCGATCCCACCGGGATGCCGGGGTATTTGAAAGAGCACACCAATCCCCCAGACGGGCTGGCCGCCTACTACCGGGAGACCGTGATCGGCGGGGAAGGAGCGTTCGTCATGACCGCGCAGAGCTTCGAGGCATTCGGCCGGGCGCTCATCGCCAAGCTGGTGCGCGAGATCTCCTGATACCAGCCGACGACATCCGGGCTCCCGCGTCACCCGCGGTTCTCGCGCCCTGCGTGCAGGGGCGCTAGGTTTCCCGTGAACGCGCCCGGCGAGGCGCGACTCAGGGAGGAAGTCCGATGCTGGTCACGGCCGACAGGCTGTCCGCCTATCCCGTCATCACCCTGCGGCCGGACGACGGCGTCGCGGTCGCCAGGACTGCGATCGAGCCGGGCACGCCGGTCGCCCCGGGCGTGATGGCCGTCGAGCGGATCCTGCCCGGCCACAAGGTCGCGGTCCGTCCCCACCGCTCGGGCGAGGCTGTGACCAAGTACGGACAGATCATCGGCTTCGCCAAGGACGACATCGCGGCCGGCCGGCACGTCCACGTGCACAATCTCGGCATGGGCGAGTTCGCTCGCGACTACGCGTTCGGGGTCGATGCGCGCCCGACCCGGCTGGTCGCGCCACCCGCGACCTTCCAGGGCATCCGCCGCCCGGACGGGCGGGTGGCGACGCGCAACTATGTCGGCATCCTGACCTCGGTGAATTGCAGCGCGCATGTCGCCGACCTGATCGCGGACGCGTTCCGGCGCCACCCGATCCTCGGCCTCGATCCGCTGGCCGCTTACCCGAATGTCGACGGCGTCGTCGCGCTGACCCATAAGACCGGCTGCGGCATGGCCATGGGTGAGCCGCTGCGGCTCCTGCGCCGGACGCTCGCGGGCTATGCCCGCCACGTCAACTTCTCGCACATCGTGATGATCGGGCTCGGCTGCGAGGTGAACCAGATCGGCGCCTTCCTGGAGGAGCAGGGCCTGGGCGACCGGATCCGCAGCATGAACATCCAGACGCTCGGCGGCACGCGCAAGACCGTCGAGGCCGGCATCGCGTTCGTCACGGGAATCCTGGCCGAGGCGAACGTGGTGCAGCGGGAGACCGTGCCGGCGAGCGAGCTGATCGTCGCCCTGCAATGCGGTGGCTCGGACGGCTATTCCGGCGTTTCCGCCAACCCGGCGCTCGGGATCGCCAGCGACCGCGTGGTCGAGAACGGCGGCACCGTGATCCTGTCGGAAACCACCGAGACCTACGGGGCCGAACACCTGTTCACCCGGCGCGCTGTGTCCCCGGAGGTTGGCCAGAAGCTCGTCGATCTGATGCGCTGGTGGGAAGAGTACACCCGTCGGGAGGGCTCGGAGATCGACGCCAACCCGTCCCCCGGCAACAAGGCCGGCGGCCTGACCACAATCCTGGAAAAGTCGCTGGGTGCCATGGCCAAGGCTGGCAGCACCAACCTGGTCGACGTGGTCCGCTACGCCGATCCAGTCATCGCCAAAGGCTTCGTGTTCATGGACACCCCCGGCTACGATCCGGTCTCCGCGACCGGGCAGGTGGCCGGCGGGGCGAACCTCGTGTGCTTCACCACCGGGCGCGGCAGCGTGTTCGGCTGCAAGCCGTCCCCGTCGATCAAGATCGCCACGAACTCGGCCATGTACCAGCGGCTCGAGGAGGACATGGACGTCAATTGCGGCACGATCCTCGACGGCGAGGAAAGCGTCGAGCAGGCCGGCCAACGGATCTTCGAGCTGATCCTTCGGGTCGCCAGCGGCGAGCGGACGAAGAGCGAGCAGTTCGACTTCGGATCGTCGGAATTCGCCCCCTGGCAGCTCGGCGCAACCGTCTGATTTGACGGCGATCGAAGTCTCAATTGCTGTTGCGAGCGTAGCGGAGCCACTTCGGAGAATGGGCCCTCCGGAGATCGCGCTGTTCGAACGACACGCCCGGATGCGAGATCAGAGATCCATCCGCACGACGTTTGGAAAACCCAGGATGAAATCCGCCCCGAAGGCGGTGACCGGCGTGTGGAACCCGGCCGGGATCCCACCCGCCGCCACGCGCCGGGCGACTTCCAGCGCTGTCAGGACGGTGAGCGTATACCCCTCGGGGGTCTCCATCCGGCTTGCCGCGCGCCTGCCGTTCTCATCCCAGGCCTCGGCCAGGAACGTGCTGCGCGCCGTCGCCCGCGCGGCCGCCGACGGGCCCTCCGGCAGGCGGTCGATGCCGCGATTGATGAGGCGCTGCACCGTGCCGCCGGCGATGATCCGCCGGAAGCCAGCGGGCAGGCCCGCTGCGGCAGACATGGCGGGGAGCGCCTCAAAAAACACCTCGATGTTGGGGACCCGCGTCGAGTACCAAGCGCTCGACACGTCGCCCCAGCCGAGCCCCACCGTGCGCCGAGGTCCGCGGCCGAAATCCGCGCTCCCGCGGGGCGGGCTTGGCAACTCGACGATGCGGCCGGCGCGCCGCACCCGCGTGCCCCAGGCGATGCCCTCGACCATGGTGCGGGCCGTCCCGCGGCTGAAGCCACCGAAACCGCCGATGGAGATCCGCAGGTTCGTGGCGCCGGGTAGCCGGCCGGCCACGTGGGCGGCCAGGCAATCGCTCGGCACAACGTCGAAGCCGGCGGCGGGCAGCAGCACGATGCCGGCCGCCTGCGCATCGGCGTCCCGGGCGGCGAGCGACTCCAGCACGTCGATCTCGCCGGTGATGTCGACGTAGTGCGTCCTTGCGGCCAGGCACGCCTCGGCCATGGGGCGGGCCGTCCTGGAGAAGGGTCCGGCGGCGTGGATCACCGCGGCGACGCCGGCGAGCGCGTCCCGCAGCCGGTCCGGGGCATCGAGGGGGGCCGCCCTCCAGTCGAGCCCGAGCCGGTCGGCCAGCGGTCGCAGCTTGTCCGGATCGCGGCCGGCCAGGATCGGGCGAAGGCCCTGCACACGGGCATGTTCGGCCAGGAGCGTCCCGGTGTAGCCGGTGGCTCCGTAGATCAGGATCGCGGTCATGACCGTCCCTCTATCATGGCCCGAGCAGGAGGGGACTGCGTACGGCCGTCCGTCACATGGCGGCCGGTCACAAGGCGATCCTGGCAGGTGCGCGAGACCCGTGCGCTGAGCGGCACCCGATCCGCGTCGGCAGCCACCTTTCGGGACGATGCCCCGGAGACGTAGCCTGGTGCACGCAGGCGGTGAGTTTTTTCAGCCCGAGGAAGCGAACATGCCAGAATCAGGCGTTCTGCACCGTCCCGCCGTCCCGACGGACGACCCGTTCACGGCCTTCGCGGACGACGTGGTCTCCCTGTCGCCACTCCGGGCCGCGATGGTCGCGGCGTGTCGGCGCCCCGAGCCGGATTGCGTGGCACCGCTCCTCGATCTCGCCCGCTTGCCGCCCGACGCGGCCGGGCGCGTCGCCAACATAGCCCGGCGTCTGGTGGAAGGGCTGCGTCGCAACACCCGCCGCGGCGGCGTCGAAGGCCTGATCCACGAATACGCGCTCTCCAGTCAGGAGGGCGTGGCGTTGATGTGTCTCGCCGAAGCGCTGCTGCGCATTCCCGACGCCGCCACCCGCGATGCGCTGATCCGGGACAAGATCGCCGGTGGCGACTGGGCCGCGCATCTCGGCCACAGCCCGTCGCCCTTCGTGAACGCCGCGACCTGGGGCCTGCTGGTGACCGGCCGGCTCACGGCGACACGCAGTGAATCCGGGCTGTCGGCGACGCTGACCCGCCTGATCGCGCGCGGCGGTGAACCGCTGATCCGCAAGGCGGTCGATCTCGCCATGCGGCTGATGGGCGAGCAGTTCGTCACCGGGCGCGACATCGGAGAGGCCCTGCGCAACGCCGCCCAGGTGGAGGCGAGGGGGTTCACCTACTCCTACGACATGCTCGGCGAGGCTGCCCTCACCGCCGAGGACGCGGACCGTTATCTGAGCGCCTACCAGGAGGCGATTCGAGCGATCGGGGATGCGTCTGCCGGGCGCGGCGTCCTCTTGGGGCCGGGCATCTCGATCAAGCTGTCGGCGCTTCATCCCCGATACACAAGATCCCAGCGCGGGCGCGTGATGGCGGAACTGGCGCCCCGCATCCGGGACCTCGCCCGTCTCGCCAAGCGCTACGAGATCGGTCTCAACATTGACGCCAAGGAGGCCGACCGCCTCGACCTGTCCCTCGACATCCTCGAGACGCTGGTCTTCGACCCGGGTCTCGCCGGATGGGATGGGCTGGGCTTCGTCGTACAGGCCTACGGCAAGCGCTGCCCATTCGCGATCGATGTGCTGATCGACCTGGCCCGGCGCAGCCGGCGGCGGCTGATGGTTCGTCTGGTGAAGGGCGCGTACTGGGACAGCGAGATCAAGCGCGCGCAGGTGGACGGGCTCGCGGACTTCCCGGTCTTCACCCGCAAGCTGCACACGGACGTGTCCTACCTCGCTTGCGCGCGAAAGCTCCTCGCCGCACCCGAGGCGATCTTTCCGCAATTCGCCACCCACAACGCACAGACGCTGGCCAGCATCGTCGAGATGGCGGGCCCCGATTTCCGCCTCGGGCGATACGAATTCCAGTGCCTGCACGGCATGGGGGAGCCGCTCTACGAAGCGGTGGTCGGCGGGGCCGACCTCGACAGGCCGTGCCGGATCTACGCGCCGGTGGGCACCCACGAGACCCTGCTGGCCTATCTCGTGCGGCGGCTCCTCGAGAACGGCGCCAACAGCTCCTTCGTGAACCGGGTCGGCGACGTGTCCGTGCCGGTGGACGCGCTGATCGCCGATCCCGTCGCCGCCGTCGCGGCGATGCCGGTCCCGGGCGCACCGCACGAGCGGATCGCCCTGCCACGCGATCTCTACGGACTCAGCCGTGCCAATGCCGCGGGCCTCGACCTGGCCGACGAGGCCGTCCTGGGCCGACTCGCTGCGGCGCTGGCGGAAAGCGGGAGGACGCCCTGGCGCGCCGTGCCGTCGGGGGCCGATCCGGCCTCAGCCGATACGCCCGTGCACAACCCCGCCGACCATCGGGACGTGGTCGGGACAGTCCGCGCCGCGTCGGTCCCCGCCATCGAGGCGGCGCTCGCCCGGGCGGAGGCGGCAGCCGAGACCTGGGCGGCGGTGGAGACCGAGACGCGCTCCGCGCGTCTGCGCACCGCGGCCGACGCCTTCGAGGCACGGATGCCGGTGCTGATCGGGCTGATCGTGCGCGAGGCCGGCAAATCCTCCGCCAACGCCGTCGCGGAGATCCGCGAGGCCGTGGATTTCCTGCGCTACTACGCGGCCGAGGCCGAGCGGACTCTCACCGGCCCGCACGCCCCGCTCGGTCCGGTCGTCTGCATCGCCCCCTGGAACTTCCCGCTGGCGATCTTCGTCGGGCAGGTCGCCGCCGCCCTGGCGGCCGGCAACCCGGTCCTGGCCAAGCCCGCCGCGGAGACGCCGCTCACGGCCTGGGAGGCGATCCGCTTGCTGCACGGCGCCGGCATCCCGGAGGATGCCCTGCAGATCCTTCCGGGGGCCGGCGACGTCGGGGCGGCCCTGGTCGGCGACGCCCGCGTGCAGGGCGTGATGTTCACCGGCTCGACCGGCATCGCAAAGACGATCCAGGGACGTCTCGCCGAGCGCCTGGGCTGCGACGGCGAGCCGATCCCGCTCGTCGCGGAGACGGGCGGTCAGAACGCCATGGTGGTCGATTCCTCCGCCCTGGCCGAGCAGGTGGTCGCCGACGTCATCGCTTCGGCGTTTGATTCCGCCGGCCAGCGCTGCTCGGCCCTGCGTATCCTGTGCCTTCAGGAGGAGATCGCGGACCGTACCGTGGACATGCTGCGGAGCGCCATGCGCGAGCTGGTCGTCGGCGATCCCCGCCGGCTCGCAGTCGATGTCGGCCCTGTCATTACCCAGGCGGCGGCCGAACGCCTGAACAAGCATGTCGAGACGATGCGGGGACGCGGCTTCGCCATCCACCAGGTTTCGCTGCCGGCCGAGACGGCGAACGGCACCTTCGTTCCGCCCACGCTCATCGAGATCACCCGCGTCGCGGATGTCGAGCATGAGGTGTTCGGGCCGGTCCTGCATGTCCTGCGGTACGCGCGCCACGATCTCGGCCGCCTGTTGGACGAGATCGACGCCACCGGTTACGGCCTGACGTTCGGCCTCCAGACCCGCATCGACGAGACCGCCGACCGGATTCTCGACCGCGTCGGGGCCGGCAACCGCTACGTCAACCGCAACGTCATCGGCGCGGTGGTCGGCGTCCAGCCCTTCGGCGGGTCCGGGTTGTTCGGTACCGGGCCCAAGGCCGGCGGTCCGCTTTATCTCGGCCGCTTGCTGAAGCGGCCGCCGGCTTCCGCGCTCGATGGTCTTGAGGGCTCAGGCGATTTGGGCCGACGCTACGCGGCGTGGCTGCGAGTCCGTGGGTTCGGCCCGCTCGCCGACACCGTTGCAGCGTTGCCTCCGATCCAGGGCGCGGAGATTGCGCTCGCCGGGCCGGTCGGGGAGCGCAATCTCTACGCGTTGCGCCCACGCGGGCGCGTCGCGGCGATCGCCGAAACAGAGCGCGGCCTGATCCTTCAACTCGGTGCGATCATCGCCACCGGCAACCGCGCCGTGGTGCTGAGTCCGGACAGGATCTTCGCGATCTTGGCCGAGCTACCGGCCGAACTCGCGGCCCGGGTCGAACGCGCGGCGGATCTCAGGCAGGCCGGCGAGGTCCGGGCGGTGCTGTACGAAGGCGGACCCGAGGGTTTGCAGGCGCTGAACCGCGCCATCGCCCACCGTCCCGGCCCGATCCTTCAGGTTCAGGCCCGCGCAATCGACGCGCTTGCGGCAGGCGACCTGTATGCGCTCCCTGGCTTGATCGAGGAGCGCTCGACCGCGATCAACACCACGGCCGCCGGTGGCAATGCCAGCCTTCTGGCGATCGGCTAATCGATCAGGCCGACCGGCGCAGGTTCCAGAACAGCGGCAAACCAGTGAGCATACCGTCCAGGTCGCGCCGGTAGGCGGTGGGCTGGAAATACTGGCCGCACGGAATGTAGGCGCCGACCTCCAGGGCCCGGGCCTGGATGGTCGCCGCCAAGGCCTTCTGGGCGCCGACATCCGGGGCTGCGAACCACGCGGCGCGCATCTCCTCCAGGGGCGCATCCGTCAGCCAACTCGGGACGCCGGCCCGGCCGTTGCCGCGGGCCGCCAAGTGGTAGGCCGGCGAGATCATGTCGAGCCCACCGGAGAAGATGCCGAACATCGACCAACCGCCCTGGTCGAGCGGCTTCGCATTGAGGATCCGCTGATTCACCGTGCCCCAGTCGGTGGAGACGACGTCGAGGTTCATCCCGAGCTTACGGCAGAGGTCGGCCATCACCTCGCAGACCGCGTTGATCCGCGGCACGTCGGTGCCCGCCAGCAGCACGACCCGCTCGCCGTTGTAGCCGGCCGCCGCCAGCGCCCGCTTGGCGCCTGCGAGGTCGCGCGGACCGGTGAACACCGACATCCCAGCCTCCGAAGCCATCGGGCCGCCGGGGGTGAAGATGCCCGCGGGACCGCGCCGGATCGACGGATCGCTGCCTGCGACCGCGTCCATCATCTCGTTCTGATCGACGGCCGACAGGAGCGCCCGGCTGATCGCGGGATTGTCGAAGGGCGGCAGGGTATGGTTGAGGCGGATCTGCCCGATCAGGCCGGTCGTCTCCACCAGTTCGACGCGCACGTCCCGCTGGCGCAGCAGATCGGGCACGAGGTCGACCAGCGGCTGCTCCCACCAATCGATCTCGCCCGAACGCAGGGCGCCGGCCGCGGTGGCGCCATCGGGGATCGTACGCCATTCGATCCGGTCGAAATGCGCGATCCGGGGGCCGGCGGTGAAGCTCGGCGTGCCGTCCTCGCGGGGCCGGTAAGCCTCGAACCGGCGGTAGACGTTGAGGGAGCCCGGTACGCGCTCGGTCGCGACGTAGCGATAGGGCCCGCTGCCGACGATCTCCGCCACGGCTTGCGTGGCCGGCGTCGCGCTCAGCCGTTCCGGCATGATCACCGGCAGGTAGGAGGTCGGCTTTGCCAGGGCGTCCGGGAGAAGCGGGAACGGCTTCTTGAGCCGGAACTGCACAACGGTGTCGGACGGGGCCGAGAGTTCGTCGACGGTGGAAAACAGCGCGCCCCCGAAGGCATCGCGCCCGGACCAGCGCTTGAGGCTCGCCACCACGTCGCGGGCGAGAACCGGGGTGCCGTCGTGGAAGCGTAGGCCGTCGCGCAGGGTCAGCCGCCAGGTCAAACCGTCCGGCGATACGTCCTGGCTCCCGACCATCTGCGGCTGCGCGCGGTAGGACGCATCCAGGCTGTACAGCGTGTCGAACACCATCAACGCGTGCGTGCGTGTGACGTAATTCGTGGTGATGATCGGATCGAGCAGAGCGAGGTCTGCGTAAGGCACGAAGCGGAGTGTCGTGGCTGAGGCCGCCCGGACCAGGGCAGGGCGTGCCATGGCTCCGGCCATCAAGGCGCCAGCGCCTCGCAGCAGAGTGCGTCGCTTCATACCGTCGTCCCGCTCCGATCCAGGGTTGCCGACGCGGATCCGCGCAGCGCTTCCCGGTTGCAAAGCCTACTCCAGCAGCCGGACCCTTACCGGTCAGGATTGAGACAGCCGTCCCGGTCTGAAGCCAGACGGCCCATATCGGAACGCGACCGCTCGCGCGTCCTCAGGATTCGCGCCCCGGCAACGTCGGCGACAGCTCAGGCGGCGCGGGACCAGCGGATATCGCCGAGGCTCTCGCGGAAGGCGAAGCGGGCAAGGTGATCAGCGACCACGTTCTCGAGCCGGGTGAGGTTGACCGGGTCGGCGCTGTCGATGCGCATCACCAGGGCATCGGGTTCGGCGTCGAAGGTGCAGACGCGGTCCTCGCCGAACGGCACGGTGCCGTGCTCGGGCGTCGCCTCGACTTTGAACTTGTGGCTCCAGTGCCGGCACAGCTGCTGCAGGTAGCGGCTTGCCTCGGCGGTCTGCACGCGGGCCTGAGAGGTCGGCATTCCGTGGGTCTCCAGAAAAGTGAACGCGGTCATCGGTGGACGGAGCGTCGCGATATCTCGCACATGCGAGATGAACACATCCTGAGCAAGGACTATGCCCGGGCTCACGAGGCTGCCCCCGATCGCTGCCTGAAGGGTCGGCTCGATGCATTAGCAGTCGTTTAACGGCCGGCACGGCGACCGCCGAACGCGGCGCCGCGTGGCTGTCCTGCACCCCTCGACGTGCCGAATTATGGCGCGCCGCACAAATTCAATCGCGCCGATCGGAGTGTTGAGGCGAAGTCCGCGTGCGAGCGACTTCGCCATCGGGACCGCTTGCGCGACGTTGGCCGAACTCGAACGGTGTCCCATCGTCAGCCGAGATCGGAAGTGCGATCGAGGCGTGGCAACGACGGTATAGCAGAGGATGTCCTGGGCCGGTCCTGCGGTATCTGCCCCTGCAAACCCCTGACGGTTCTGTCCTCATGCGCCTGGATCACGGCCGGACAGCTGCCTCACCCCCGGATCAGGCTCCGTAGGGCACGCCTCGGCTCAATTGGACGCGGCAGCCGATGCCAACGTCAGACCGAGAAAACCCAGATCATCGCAATCCAAATTTCCGACGGACCAGCACCAGGCACGTGAGGCTGATTCCGGCCGCGAACATCAGGAAGAAGCTGGGCGCGAGCGGCGTGTGTGTGACCGCGATCAGGCTCTCGATCCAGAACGGTGCGAAGCCGCCGAAGACCGTCACGCCCACGTTGTAGCTGATGTTCATGCCCGTGCTGCGGGTGCGTGTCGGGAAGATCTCGGCCATGAGCGCCGGCAGGGCCGCGCTGTAGCTCGCCTTCAGGCCGCCGATCAGGGCGAGCACCGGCACGATGACGAGCAGCACCGGATAGCTGATCAGCAGCGCGAAGGCGGGAAACATCAGTACGAACACCGCGATCACCACGATCCGCATGATCGGTGTCCGGCCGACCGTGTCCGACCAGTGCCCCACCAGCGGTGCGACTGTCATCAGCATGACGGCGCCCACGAACGACGCCAGGAAGCCGATCCAGGATGGCAGGCCGAGTTGCTTGACGGCGTAGGTCGGCGTGTAGCTGATCATGTAGTTCAGCGCCGTGGAGGTCGCCACGAGCCCCGTCGCCAGCAGCATGTTCAGCCATTGCTGTCCGAACAGGTCGCGTACGGGTGAGCGCGCGTCGCCCGTCTCGGCCGAGGCCTCGAATTCGGGCGTCTCCGCGATGTTACGACGGATGTAGAGGCCCACGGGACCGATCAGCAGCCCGAACGCGAACGGCAGGCGCCAGCCCCACGCGGCGATCTGATCCGGGCTCAGCGTGGCGCTCAGGATGACCCCGGATAAGGCCGCCAGAACGCTCGCCAGACCCTGGCTGGCGAACTGGAAGCTCGCGAAGAAGCCTTTTCGCGTCGGCCCGTGCTCGACCATGAAGGCGGTCGACGCGCCGAATTCGCCACCGACCGAGAAACCCTGGATCAGCCGTGCCACCAGCACGCCGACCGAGGCCAGGATGCCGATCGATTCGTAGGACGGCATCACGACCATCATGAAGGTCCCGACCATCATCAGCATGATCGACAGCATCAAAGCGGGTTTGCGGCCGGCTCTGTCCGCATAGAGGCCGAGTACGATCGCCCCGAGCGGGCGCATTAGGTACGAGATGCCGAAGCTGCCGAGGGCGATCAGCAGCGACGTGGTCGGGTTGCTGGTCGGGAAGAACAACTTCGAGATCGTGACGGCGAAGTACAGGTACAGCGTCAGATCGTAGAACTCGAGAGCGTTTCCGATCGAGGATGCAATCACCGCCTTGTACATTTGCGATGTACCGCGGACGGGTGTTGCGCTCACGGCCGCGTCCGGTGACGACATATGCTGCTCGATCTCGGTTGGATGAGGCGCGCGCCGTGACGGGCGCCGCTTCAGCGCGCGTCGCAGCGGGGTTTTCAGACGTCGCCGGGCGAGGCTCTAGAATCCGCCGGCATGGCCGTCCTTGCGGGGATCGGAGCCGCCGACGTAGCCGCCCTCGATCCGGCGCACGAGCTGCGCGCCCCCGAACCCGAAGGCGGAATCCGGCGGCTCTCGGACGAGTTCGTGGCCGCGCGCCTCCAGGTCGCCCAGCGTCGAGGCCGGGAACGTGGTCTCGACCGCCACCTGCAGGCCGGCGACGTGGCGCCAGCGGGGCGCGTCCACCGCCGTCTGCGGATCCTGCCCCCACACCTGGGTTCGCACCACAATCTGCACGTGGCCCTGCGCCTGGATCGGCCCGCCCATGAAGCCGAACGCCATCAACGGCGCGCCGTTCTGCATCACGAAGCCTGGGATGATCGTGTTGAACGGACGCTTGCTCGGCCCGACCTGGTTGGGATGGCCCTCGGCCAGGGTGAAGCCGTATCCACGGTTCTGCAGGCTGATGCCCGTCTCCGGGACCACCACGCCGGACCCGAAGCCCGAATAATTCGACTGGATGTAGGAGACCATCATGCCGCCCGCATCGCCGGTGGCGAGGCACACGGTCCCGCCCTCGTTCGGCGCTCCATGCCCGAACACCTGCGCGCGCCGACGGTCGATCAGCGCCGCCCGCGACGCCAGGTAGCCCGGTTCCAGCAGATGGTCGTGGGTGACCTTGGTCATGTGCCGAAGGTCGGCCGCGTAGGCGTAGACGTCCGCGAAGGCGAGCTTCATGGCCTCGATCTGGAGGTGGAGCGCGTCCGCGCCGTCGACCGGCAGATCTTCGAGGCCGGCCGCCCGGAGGATACCGAGGGCCATCAGCGCCGCGATGCCCTGACCGTTCGGCGGGATCTCGTGCAGGCTCACGCCGCCGAAATCCTGATGGATGGTGCCGCACCAATCCGCGCTGTGCTCGGCAAGGTCGCCCTCGTCGAGCGCCGCCCCGTGCGCGCGGGCGAAATCCGCGATCCGGTGCGCCAACGCGCCCCGGTAGAAGCTGTCGCCGCGCGTCTCGGCGATCGACCGGAGCGTGCGCGCGTGGCCGGGCGACCGGAAAAGCTCACCGGCGGCCGGCGTGCGCCCGTCCGGCATGAAGGTGGCCGCAAAGCCGGGCTGGTTCTTCAGTTCCGCCGCGCCGCGCCGCCAGAGCTCGGCGATGACCGGCGAGACGAGGAAGCCCGCCTCGGCGTAATCGATGGCCGGCTCGAACAGGCGCTCGAACGGCAGCTGGCCGAAGCGCCGCGATAGCTCGACCCAAGCCGAGACTGCGCCCGGGACCGTGACGGTGTCCCAGCCGCGATGCGGAAACGCCGTGTGCCCGGCGTAGCGTTCAGGCGTCCAACCAGCCGGCGAGCGGCCGGACGCATTGAGCCCGTGGAGCTTGCCGTCGTGCCAGAGGATGCAGAAGGCGTCCGACCCGATGCCGTTGCCGGTGGGCTCGACCACCGTGAGCGCGATGGCCGCCGCCAGCGCCGCGTCGAGGGCGTTGCCGCCCTGTTGCAGCATCCGCAACCCGGCCTGCGTGGCGAGCGGCTGCGACGTGGCGACGAGATTGCGCGCGAAGACGGGCGAGCGCCGGGAGGCGTAGAGCGCATCGTGTCGGTACTGCATATCGGCCTCGTGGACGTCTCCGGCTGCCAGAACCAATCTCAGCAAGCCTCGTGCCCTTCAAGAGGGCCACGTCGAGCAGCGGAATCCAATATCCCGACGACCGGGCGCGGTCTTCCCCGCTCAGAGCTTGATCCCTTCGAGATAGCCGCGATTCCATGTCGGGCTGATCAGGATCTCGTTGACGCAGACGGTCGCCGGGAGGCGGGCCACGAATAGGATCGTCTCGGCGAGATCCTCCGATTGCAGCATGCGCGCCTTGTCGTCCGCCGTGACCGGAACGGGACGCTTGTCCAGGATGGGCGTCGCCACCTCACCGGGGCAGATGCAGCAGGAGCGGATGCCATGTCCGCATTCCTCCTGGTTCAGGCTCTCGGAGAGCGCGACCAGCCCGTGCTTGGCCGCCGAGTAGGCCGGACCCGTCAGCTTGGACACGTAACGGCCGGCCCATGACGAGACCTGAATGATCAGGCCGCCCTTCTGGGCGCGCATCGTCGGAAGCACGGCCCGGGATGCGTAGAAGGGGCCGTTGAGATCCACGCCGATCACCGCGTCGATGTCGGCGTGCGAGATCTCGCTCCAGGACCGGTTCGGCACGTTGAGCCCGGCGGAGTTCACCAGGATGTCGCAGCCTTGATAGGCCGCGTGGACCGCCGCCCAGGCGCGTTCGACGTCGTCGGCGCGGCCCATGTCGGCGGGCGCTATCAGGGCCTCGCCACCCGCGGCGCGGACCAGTTCCGCAGTCTGCTCCAGGGCGTCCGCCCGGCGCCCCGTAAGGGCCAGCCGCATCCCTGCCTCGGCGAGCGCCACCGCGGCGGCCTGTCCGATGCCGGACCCGGCTCCCGTCACCCAGGCGACCTGTCCTCTGATATCGCGCAGCATGACGAGCGATCTCCCGAACGTCCTTCGTTGAGGGCCGCGGCCGTGCCTGCGCCGGACGGCGTCCCAGGGTCTACCGGTTGCCGATCCCCGGCTCCCGGAAGCTCATGCGCCGGGCCTATTGCGCGGCGGCCAGGGGACACCCCCCGTCGGCGAGGGGGCGGAACGCCTGCTCGGCCGGGATGGTGTCGAGGAGCTTGTACAGGTCCCATTCGCCCTTCGATTCGGCGGGCGCCTTCACCTCGAACAGGTACATCGGGTGCAGCTTGCGGCCATCGACCCGGATCGAGCCCTTGCCGAACAGCGGATCGTCGGTGGGGTTGGCCTTCATCCAGGCCATGGTCGTCTGCGGATCCTTCGACTTCGTCGCCGCGACGGCCTTCAGGTAGTGCAGGAGGCCGGCATAGACGCCCGCCTGGTTCATCGTCGGCATGGCGCCGTTGTGGCGCGGCGCGAAACGCTCGGAGAAGGCACGCGTGCCGGGGTTGAGATCCCAGTAGAAGGACTCGGTCAGCACCAGTCCGCGGGCCGTCTGCAGGCCGAGCGAATGCACGTCCACCGCGTAGACGAGCAATGCCGCCAGGGTCTGACCGCTCTCCGTCAGACCGAACTCGTGGGCCTGCTTGACGGCGTTGATCGTGTCGCCTCCGGCGTTGGCGAGCCCGACCACCTTCGCCCCCGACGCCTGCGCCTGAAGCAGGAACGACGAGAAGTCCGTGGCCGGGAACGGCACCTTGGCGGCACCGAGCACGCGGCCCCCGCCCTTCTGGACGACCGCGGAGGCCTCGTTCTGGAGCGAGATCCCGAACGCGTAGTCGGCGGTGAGGAAGTACCAGGACTCGCCCCCGCGCTTGAGCATCGCGCCGGCCGTGCCGTGCGCGAGGGCATAGGTGTCGTAGGTCCACTGGATCGTATTGGGCGAGCAGGCCTTGCCGGTCAGATCCGTGGTCCCGGCGCCGGAATCGATGAAGATCCGGTTCTTTTCGCGCGTGACCTGGCTGACCGCCAAGGCCACCGAGGACGTCGGCACGTCGAAGATCGCGTCGACCCCGTCGCGATCGTACCATTGCCGCGCGATGGCGGCGCCGACATCCGGCTTGTTCTGGTGGTCGGCGGAGACGAGATCGACCCGCACGTTGGCGTCGGTCTTGGCGAAATCCTCGATCGCGAGCCGCGCGGCGACCACTGACCCCTGGCCTCCCGTATCGGAGTAGACCCCCGACATATCGTTCAGGACACCCACCTTCACGGTGATCGGCTCCGCCACGGCTGCCCCGGCCATCGCGCCGCAGGCGATCGCGGCCGAGAGGACGCAGCTGCGGATCAGCGCCATGGTGGACCTCCCGTGGAATGCTTCTCTTTGTGAGTGTTACGAGGGCACGGGCTACAACTCAGCGTCAAGACCGATCGCCATGGTCTGCGAGACACCGAGCCGAAGTCTCGTTCCGCCGGCGCGCATCGCGGCCCGGACGGCTGCGCTTATCCGCGCGCGCGTGCATTGCGGCCCTTCACGGATCCGGTGTTCGATCCGCCCCCAAGGCGTTGACCCACAGGACGACGGCACGCGTCCGGCCGTCCGGATTGCCGAACCGGTGCGGCCGATGGCTGGCGAAGCGGAAGCTGTCGCCGGCGGCGAGGTCCAGCGTCCGGGCTTCCACAACGAGGGTCAGACGCCCCTCGAGCACAAGTCCGGCCTCCTCGCCGTCGTGGCTGAACAGCTCGTCGCCCGTGCTGGCCTTCGGCTCGAGCACCATGTGGAACAGGCTGAGGCTCGGCGTCCTGCCCGCGGGCGTCAGCAGTTGCTTGGTGATCCCGGCGCGCCAGAGCTTGAGTTCCGCCCGGTCCCGCTCGAACACCACGATCGGGTCGGGGTCCTTCTCCGGGGCGGTCGTCTCGAACAGGCCGCCGATCCCGGTCTGGAGCGTGTCGGCGAGCAGGGCCAGGACGCGCAGGGACGGCGAGGACAGGCCGCGCTCCACCTGGCTGATGAAGCCGATCGAGAGCCCGGTGCTGGCCGCGACCTTCTCCAGGGACAGCCGTCGCTCCTGGCGCAGGGCGCGCAGCCGCTGGCCCACGGCCCGGTCCACGGGATCGGCCGCCATCGGTTCGACTTTGGGCCTGCTCACCGCAGCGTCATCCTGGAGAATCCGTGCCATCTTCATGCACGTGAAATCATCTTGCGTCGAGCCGCGAACCGTGCGGTAATCTTCACGAATATGAAAACAGACGAGCGATAGCGCAGAGCTGCGCTATGCCAGTGTCGAGGATCCGCGCCATGAGACGCCTGCTTCCAAGCCTGGGCTTGAGCCTCGCCCTCCTCATCGCCGGCCCGGCCAGGGCCGAGCCGCCCCTGAGGGTCGGCGCCACGCCGACCGGCTTGCCGTTCACCTTCCTCGACACCAAGACCAACACGATCCAGGGGGTCATGGTGGATCTCGTGAACGCGGTCGGCAAGGAGGCCGGCTTCGCCGTCGCAGTCGAGCCCCTACAATTCTCGACCCTGATCCCGGCGCTCACCGCCTCGAAGATCGACATCATTTCGGCGGCGATGTTCATCACGCCCCAGCGCAAGGAGATCGTGTCTTTCTCGGCCCCGGTCTACAGCTACGGCGAGGGATTGATCGTCCCGAAGGCCGACACCAAGGACTACACGTCCTTCGCCGACCTGAAGGGTGAGACCGTCGGCGCCCAGGTCGGCACCGCCTTCGTCGATCCGTTAAAGAAGTCGGGCCTGTTCGCCGAGGTGAAGATCTACGACGCGATCCCGGACATCATCCGAGACGTGAATTCCGGGCGGCTGAAGGCCGGCTTCGCCGACGCTCCAATCCTGGCCTACTACGTCAAGCAGGGGATGTTTCCCGGCGTCCGGCTGGTCGAGACCCTCAAGCCGACCGTCGTGGCCGCGGTGGGCATCAGCGTGCGCAAGGCCGACACCGCCCTGCTCGCCAAGATCGACGCCGCGCTCGCCAAGCTGAAGGCCGACGGGACCCTTGAGAAGATCCTGACGAAGTGGGGTCTGCCGCCCTCGGCCGACCGGTCCTGAGCTTCATGCGCGAGTTCCTGGCCGACGCGCAGGATTATCTGCCGATCCTGTTCCAGGGCGTGCAGCTTACGGTTCTGATCACCCTGGCTTCCCTTGTCGTCTCGACCGTCCTCGGCCTGTTCTGGGCGGTGCTGCGGGTCTCCGGCATCGCCGTGCTGGCGGGGTTCAGCGCGGTGATGATCAACATCCTGCGCGGCATCCCGATCATCGTGCAGCTTTTCTACATCTACTTCGTGCTGCCGGATTTCGGCCTGTCGCTCACGGCGGTGCAGGCAGCGATCATCGGGCTCGGAATCGCCTATTCTGCCTATCAGGCCGAGAACTTCCGGGCCGGTATCGAGGCTGTGGACCGCGGGCAGGTCGAGGCTGCCCTGTCGATCGGTATGGGCTGGTGGATGACCATGCGTCGGGTGATCCTGCCCCAGGCGGTCAAGATCGCGCTGCCGCCCTACGGCAACATCATGATCATGATGCTCAAGGATTCGTCGCAAGCCTCGACCATCACGGTCGCGGAACTCGCCCTCCAGGGCAAGCTCATCGCCTCCTCCACGTTCAAGAATACCAGCGTCTACACCATGGTGGCGCTGATGTACTTGGCGCTGAGCCTGCCGCTGATCCTCCTGGTGCGTCATCTCGAAGCGAAGGGGCGCCACCGGTGATCGTCCTCCAGGATGTGCACAAGCATTACGGCTCGCTGGAAGTGATCAAGGGCGTCTCGGCCGAGGTCACCAAGGGCGAGGTGGTCTGCATCATCGGGCCGTCGGGTTCCGGCAAGTCGACGCTGCTGCGCTGCATCAACGGGCTCGAAGCCTATGACGGCGGCGAGATCCGGGTCGACGGCCAGCGCGTCGACCGGGACAAGCGGAGCATCCAAGCGGTGCGGACCCGCGTGTCCATGGTGTTCCAGCGCTTCAACCTGTTCGCCAACCGCACCGCGCTGGAGAACGTCGTCGAGGGGCCCATCCACGTGAAGCGGGAGCCCCGCGCCGAGGTCGAAGAGCGCGCTCGGGCGCTGCTCGCCCGGGTCGGCCTCGCCGGCAAGGAGCACGCCCGGCCCGACGCGCTGTCCGGCGGCCAGCAGCAGCGCGTCGCCATCGCGCGGGCCCTGGCCATGCGTCCCGAGGCGATCCTGTTCGACGAGCCGACATCGGCCCTCGATCCGGAGCTGGTCGGCGATGTCCTGCGAGTGATGCGCGGGCTGGCGGACGAGGGCATGACCATGATCGTCGTGACCCACGAGATCGGGTTCGCCCGGGAAGTCGCCGATCGCGTGCTGTTCCTCGACGGCGGTCGCCTGGTCGAGCAGGGGCCGGCCGCCGAGATCCTCAATCGCCCGCAACACCCGCGCACCCAAGACTTCCTGCAGCGCGTGCTGCATCCGCTCTAGGGATCACCGTGGCCGAACCGTTTCCCCTCGCTCCGTCGCTCTGGGCCACCACCGCACCACCGGGACCCGAGACGCCGCCCCTGTCCGAATCCGGGCACGCCGATGTGGTGATCGTCGGCGGCGGCTTCTGCGGCCTCTCGACCGCCCTGCACCTCGCCGAGCGCGGGATCCGACCGGTCGTGCTGGAGGCTCGCGAAGTCGGCTTCGGCGGGTCCGGGCGCAACGGCGGCCAGGTGATCCCGGGCCTGAAATATGATCCCGCCGACCTCGTCGCCAAGTTCGGGCACGAGCGCGGCGAGCGGCTCGCGCGCTTTGCGGGAAGCACCGCCGACACGGTCTTCGACCTGATCGCCCGACACACGATGGACGTGCCGCACCAACGCGCCGGCTGGATCCAGGGCGCGCATACCGAGGCCGGGCTCGTCGAGGTCGCGCGCCGGGCGGAGCAATGGGCCGGGCTCGGTGCGCCGACCCGGGTCCTCGACAAGTCCGAGACCGCGCGGCTCCTCGGAACGGAGCGATACCTGGGCGGCTGGCTCGACGGCCGTGGCGGTGCGGTCCAGCCGCTGAGCTACGCCCGCGGTCTCGCTCGCGCTGCATTGAAGGCCGGCGCCGCCATCCACGGAGGCAGCCCCGTCACCGGTTTGTCCCGCACCGGATCGACCTGGACCGTCACGACCGCCCAGGGCGCGCGGCTCTCGACCGAGCGGGTCGTCCTGTGCACCAACGGCTACACGGGCGGGCTTTGGCCCGGGCTCGCGCAGACCGTGATCGCGGCGAATTCCTTCCAGGTTGCTACGAAGCCGCTCTCGGACAACCTCCGCCGCTCGATCCTGCCCGAGGGGCAAGTTTCGTCGGACACGCGCAAGCTCCTGCTGTATTTCCGCCTCGACCATACCGGCCGCCTGCTGATGGGCGGCCGTGGGCCGTTCCGCGAGCCGCGCAGTGCCCGCGACTGGGCTCATCTCGAGCGCATTGTCGGCAAGCTGTTCCCGCAGCTCGACGGGATCGCGTTCGACCATCGCTGGTGCGGCCGGGTGGCGATCACGCAGGATTACTTGCCGCATCTCCACGAGCCCGCGCCCGGGCTCCTCATCGACATCGGCTGCCAGGGGCGCGGTATCGGCCTTCAATCCACTATGGGGCGGTTGATCGCCGATTACGTCGTGACCGGGGATCCGGACCGTCTGCCACTGCCGCTGACACCGGTCGCACCGCTGCCGCTGCACGCGTTCCACCGCCTGTACGTCTCGGCCATCATCGCCTGGTACCGGCTCAGCGACGGCGGCATCCGCTGACGCGGACGCTCGGATTCACCCTCCCGATCCGGACGGGCTGTCAGGCCGGCCCTGTCCATCCGATGACCGCCGTCAGCGGGTCGCCCGAGCCTGCCGCGCGCTTCAGGATGCGGGTCTCGACGCGCGCGAAGCCCGCGCGCTGCAGGTATAGGTTGACCAGCTGCGCGTGCCCCTCGCCGTCGAGCGCGCTCCAGATCGCAACCGCCTTGGTCGGGAAGCAGCGGTTCGAGAAACTGATGATCACCGGTGCGCCGGGGCGCAGGATGCGGGCGACCTCGGACAGGACGTCCACAGGGCGTTGTAGGTACTGCACCGAGACGCACATCAAAGCCGCGTCAACGCTCGCCGTGTCGAGCGGTAGGCGCGGCTCGGCGTTGAGGTCCTGCACGAAGTACCGGGCCAGGCGCGGGTTGGCGGCCAGCTCCGCCGCGTTCATGCCGTGGCCGATGACGCTTTCGTAGGCGACCTCGTCCGGCAGGTGGCTAATCCAGCTCGACATCAGGTCGAGGACGATGCCGCCCGCAGGCACGACCGCGCGGTAGAGGTCGGTCACGGCGGCGATCGCGGCCGCGTCGATGTGGGTGACCAGCCGCGGCTGCGCGTAGAACAGCGGATCGGGATGGTGGTCGGGCTTGGCGAATGCCTCCGGCGGCAGCTCCGGCAGGTCCTGGGTCATGATCGGTCCACCTTTGTCGGCCGCAGCACCGGGATCGTACACCGCGCGCTGTGATCCGACCGTCCCGCCGCTTGATCGCGTCCGCCAACGGCGCCGCGTCGATCAGGTGCCGGCGACGATGATGGAGGCGCCTGCGTCCGCGAGGTGCCGCCGCTGGTCCGGTGGAACTGTCGCGTCGGTGACCAAAGTCCAGCGCCGTGGGAGCGGAGCCCAGGCCATCTGCTCCGCGCGCCCGAGCTTGCCCGCGTTGGCCAGCACGATCGTCTCGCGCGCCTGCGCGATCATCACGGATTTGAGCGCGACCTGATCGAGGCTCGCCTCGCACAGGCCGCGTCCAGCGACCACGCCGTCCGCACTCATCACCGTTCGATCCGCGGTCATCCTCTGCAGGGCTTCGACGGCGAGAGGGCCGACGGTGCTCATGCTCGTGGCTCTCAGGCTGCCGCCGAGGACGACGAGATCGATTCCGGGCGCCTGCGCCAGGCAGGGCAGCAGCGCCAGATTGTTCGTGATGATGCGCAGCCGTCGATCGAGCAGGAGGCGCCCGAAGGCCGTGACCGTCGAGCCGGCATCGAGGATGAGGGTCTCGCCATCCGCGATGAGTGCGAGCGCCGCCCGGGCGATCGCTTGCTTCTCGGGGCCGTTGATCGCCGACCTCTGGTCGAGCGTGGTCTCGGGCATGGCCCCGGCCAGGATTGCGCCGCCGTAGGTCCGTCGCACCGCCTTGGTGTCGGAGAGGTGCTGCAGATCGCGCCGGACGGTCGAGGCTGAGACGCCGAACCGTCGGGCGAGATCGTCCACATCGATCTCACCGAGCCCCAGCGCCTCCAGCAGCCGCGCCCGGCGTTCCGTACCGCGCATAGCCCTGCTCTTCCTACCTGCCCGCGACAGGAGGCGCTTCCATCCGTCCCGGCGATCCTGTCAAGCCGCGGATGGTTTCGGCGCCAGCTCGACCGCCTGCCGCAGGGCTTCGATGAGGCTGCGCTCATCCGCGACACCCGTCCCGGCGATGTCGAAGGCCGTCCCGTGGTCGACCGAGGTGCGGATCACCGGAAGCCCGACCGTGATGTTCACCCCGGCCTCGAGACCCAAGACCTTGATCGGGCCATGACCCTGATCGTGATACATGGCGACCACCATGTCGTAATCGCCCCGACCGGCCAGGAAGAACAGTGTGTCGGCCGGCAGGGGGCCACGAACGTCCCAGCCCTTGGCGCGACAGGCCTCGACCGCCGGCGTGATCTTCTCCGCCTCCTCGCCATGACCGAACAGACCGTTCTCGCCCGCATGCGGATTGATGGCGCAGACGCCGATCTTCGGCTCGGCGATGCCGGCCTTCACCAGCACCGCGTGCCCGCGGGCAATGACGCGCTCGACGAGTCCCGGCTCGATTCGCGCGATCGCGTCGATCAGGCCGATATGGGTCGTGACGTGGATCACTCGCAGCTTGGGGGAGACCAGCATCATCGAGACTTCCGGCGTCCCGGTGAGATGGGCCAGCATCTCGGTGTGGCCGGGAAACTTGTGACCCGCCGCGTGCAGCGCTTCCTTCGACAGAGGCGCTGTGCAGATCCCCTGCGCCTGACCCGCCTGGACGATCTCCACCGCCGCCGCGATGCAGCGATAGGCGGTCTCGCCGGCGATCGGGGACAGCTTTCCGAACGGTAGGTCGTCGGGCACGCATTTCAGATCGATGCACTGGACCGCGTCGGTGTCGAACGTCGCGTCGCCGGCATCGGCGAGCGCGTCGACGCTGATCGTGGCTCCGACGATGCGTCCGGCATGACGAAGGCGCCCGGCATCGCCGACCACCAGTGGTTGACAGACCGCGTGGACCTCCGGATGCGCCAGCGCCTTCATGATGATCTCCGGCCCGATGCCGGCGGGATCGCCCATGGTGATGGCGATGGTCGGACGGGTCATGTCAGGCTTCCTTCAATTCGCGCTCTGCGCAGGCGGTCACGAATGCGCGTGAGGCTATCGGTATCGCCGAACGCCCCGGCTTTCGTGGCGATAGGGATCGAAAGCCGGCCCAGCGTGACGCCGAGCGAGACGCCCGGCTCGATCTCGTCGGCCAGCTGGATTCCGTGGATATCGAAGCGCGTCAACAGCGCCGCCGCGGTCTCGCCGCCCGTGGCCGCCAGCGCCCCGATCTGCTCCGCGATCGGCGCCAGTGCGTCTGCGAGCCCGTGCGCGAGCCGGGGCCCGAGACTCATGTCGGGGTCGGCGCCGATCAGGATCTCGACCAGGACATCCTGACCAGCCGTCAGCCGTTCCGCGAGCTCCGCCGTCAGATGCCCCTGGCCTTCGGAGGCCAGCAATGTCTCCGGGGAGACCGGCAGATGCGCCACGGCACCGTCGGCAACGAGACGCTTGGCACCGGCGCGCGAGACTTCGGCGAGTGAACCGACGACGAGGAGCGTGCCGCGCCTGTCCGGCCTGATCCGGACCGGCTCGCGCGCAGCCTTCGGCCCGGCGGCCGCAAGTGCGTGCGCCAGCCCGGCACTGCCGATGAAGCAGGCCGACGGCGTCGCTGCCAGGCCGGCCTCGGCGATACGGTGCAGATCGTCGTCGGTCTCGGCATCGCAGACGACGATTTCGTCAGGACCGGCGGCAGCCTCCGCCAGCACTTCGGCAAGACAGCCGCTGCGCACCGTCGGCAGGGAGATCGTCCTGGCCCGTGTCCCGGCAGTCGCCAGCATCGCGCCGAGGTCGGCACTGGCGTAGGTATGATCGCGCCGCCAGACCTCCGCCTCTTCCAACGGACGGCCGCCGACCCGCATCCGGCCGTCCACCGTGGTCCGGCCCGTCGCGGGGAAAGCCGGTGCCAGCACGCCGAAGGCCGGTTGACCGGACCAGTTACGCAGATGCGCCAGCGTTGCAGCGCTCTCGGCGGCGGGCTGCCCCCGCATCGTCGAATCGATCTTCTTGAACAGGCGTCGATCCGCGCTGTGCAGCCGCTGCAACAGGGCGGCATGGCGCCCGGCTGCGGCCTGCGCGGACAGATTGCGGCTGTCCGCATCGTACGACAGGATCGGAACCCGATCGTCCGGAGCCGCATCGCCCCAGATCACCGCAGCCGCGCTCCCACGCCGTCGGAACGCGATCGCGCAGTCGGCGGCGCCCGTCAGATCGTCGGCGAGGATGAGCCAGCGCGCGCTCATCTCAGGCACGGCTGACCGGCACGGGACCAACGGGCTCTCCATCGAGCGCCTCCGTCTCGTCCTCTCCACGGCCGACGACCCGCGCGGTCCAGGCCGTGACGATCGGGACCAGGATCGCCGTGACGACGACGCAGGCGGCGACGAGGATCGTCGCGGGACCGGCGGCATCCGTGTAGGCCGGATTGGCCGCGGCCACGATCGCCGGCACGGCTGCGGCATTGCCGGCCGTCGATGCGGCGGCAACGCCCGCCACGCCGGTGCCGCCTGTCAGGCGATCGGCGAGGAACAGCGGGATCCCGGTGAGGACCACGACCGCGACCCCCATCGCCAAGCCCAGCAGGCCGGCCTGCCACACCTTGGTCAGATCGAGGCCCGCCCCGAGGGCGAAGGCGAAGAACGGGATCATCACCGGAATCGCGCGGCTCAGGAACGCGCGCATCTCTCGGTCGAGGTTCCCGATGATCATGCCGACGAGGAGCGGGAGAACCGCGCCGACCAGCGTCTGCCAGGGAAACGCCGAGAGGCCGGCGACGCCCAGCGTCACCATCGTCAGAAAGGGGCCGCTCTCGAGCGACATGACCGTGTAGGCCCCGACATCGCGCGGGCGCCCGTATTGGCCCATCAGCGCCATGTAGAGACCGCCATTCGTGTCGTTCATGCTTGCGACGATGGCCAGGGTGGACAGCCCCGCGAACATTCCGGCGGCAACCGGCGCCTCACCGAGAACCCGTCCGAAGATCAGCCCCAGGATCAAGGCGATCCCGATCTTCACGACGAGCAGGGTGCCACCTTTCTTGACGATGTAAGGGGTGGCGCGAAAATCGATGCTCGCACCCATGCAGACATAGAAGACGGCCAGGATCGTCAGCGCACCCGAGAACAGCGCCCCCGTGAAAGAGCCAAAATACTTCGGCGTTCCTGGGAAGAACGTCGCGATCAACGCGCCGGTGAGAAGGGGCACGACCATCATGCCGCCCGGGACACGCTCGATCGCCCGCTTGATCGGGATCTGCATGCTCGTTTCCTCCCTGCGTAATGCGCGCGAATTTTTGTATGACGGGCGGCAATACCCACCACGCATGGCGAACAAATTGCGCATTCCGCGCAAATCGTCAATTCGGATGCGTATTTCGCGCACGGATCGGACCCGCCATTCCCGTCCGCAACGCCTTCTTCAGGTTCCTCGGCGTGGCACAAGCACCGCCGTCAACCCAGGTTTGCGGATACTGTCCGCAGCGCTGATGGCTGGGACAGGGTCTATCGAGGCGCTGTGTTCATAGTAACTCAAGGTATAATGGCCGGTATCGATCAATTTCAGCGAGGTATTATTTGATATTTTCAACTGTCATATTTGGGTGTGACGGACTTCAGAGTATGTTAAATATGCTTCCATGCGTCGAGAACAGGACCGGTAGCCGTATCCGGCTTCGCAGCGCCGATGAAGATTACGACTGGGCCATGAGCCTCGCGACGGGGATCATAGAAATCCAACAGGCCCGGATGGACGTTCTGGATGAAATCCGGATAGCGGCCGTCTCGGCGGAGCAGGTGATCGATCACGACTTGGTCTCCATGCACCGCGTTCGGGACCGGGCCGCAGGAACCGGCCGCCATCCAGCGTGCGGGATCGGCCGTGAAGGTCGCGTAGAGGCCGGCGAGGTCGTCCCCGTCCCAGCGCATCAGGGCGCTGGAAAGCCGGCCGTGGTGGAAATAATCCTCCATGGCGGCGAAGCCGGGCTCGGCCAGGGCGTCGGCCGGTCCGGTGAGGACGGTATCGAGATCGCACAGCAGAGCCGTGCCGCGCACGAGGCCCGGACGGAACGCCTCCATCTTGGCCCACCAGGCCGGCCAGCCGTGCCGTAGCGGTACCCGCTCGACACCCGCTACATCGAGCGGAAGGTCGGTCAGGCAGAGGAACCGGTCGAAGGCCGGCGCGTGGCGGCGCACGCCCTGGGCTAGGCGCTCGACCCAGGTCGCATCGTAGCGCCCGCCACTCCTGAGGACGGTGATCAGCGTGGTCATGATGCGTCCGACGCCTCGGGTGGGTGCAGGCGCAGGCGCCCGGCTGCTGCGGCCTCTGCGAACCAGGCCCGCTCGGCTGCCCAGGGATGGCCGGGCCACCCCGCGAAGCCGAAGCCGTGGATGTTCACCTCACCAGAATCCGTGGGGCGGTCGAGCAGCAGTGCGAGGCTCACCAGGAAGCCGGTGCTCGGGTTCGGGCAATCGTTGGTGCCGCGCGCGAGCCGGCGCCTCGCCTCGTCGTGCAGGGCCTCGGGCAGGAGATGGACTGGCTTGCCGAGGGGCCGCAGCAGCGCCAGCGCCTCGCGGGTCCAGCAGATCGGTTCAGGCGCGTTCGCTTCGGCAGGCAGCATCGGGAACGGCAGGATGAACGCCTCTGCCTGCCGGACCACCGGGCGGTCCAGGAAGCCTGGATCGGCCAGCCATTCCCGCATCTGCCCGCCGCGATTGACCAGGGCCAGATGCGTGACGCGCGAGCCTGTGCGCCCGCCGAAGCCCGGGGCGTTGTTGAAGCGCACGACTTGGTGGGCCGCGTCGATCGTGCGCGCGACCGGTCCGATCCCGGGCGCGTTTCCGACGATGGCGATGGAGGCGCGCGGGTCAGCGCGCTCCGGGCGGAGGGAGTCGAGGGCGATGGACATGGGCGGCTGGGTCGCGAGGAACAGCCAAGGTATGGCACCGGCTCCGCGTCGCCAGGGCGCCGCGACAAACCGGAGCGCGCGGTGAAGCCCCCACGCCGCTGCTTCGTTTGCGCCGCCGACATGCTGGCGCCGAACGCGCGGGTCCTCGATTTCCCGGGCGGGTGGCGGCGACTGTTCACAATCGGGTGTGCCTCCTGCGGCGTGCTGATCGATCCGGATGCGGACGCCGACCGATGCTGGCGGGATCTTGCTGGGCGGCTCGCCGCGCCCGTCTTCGTTCCCGACCCGGAGGCGGGCTACGGCCTCGACCTCTACACCCTGCGCAGCGCCGCAACCCGGCTCGGCCGCGGGATCCGTCCCCTCGGCCCGGCTGATCGCATCGCGCTGCTCCAACCGCACAGCGTGCGCGCCGCACAAGGCGCCCTGTACGACCTCGATGGCGCGGAGCGGCGTCCGGTCTCGCTCGGGGTGATCTGCCGCCCCGCCGAGCGGGACTCCGTGCTGGCGGCGCTGCCGGCGCAGGCCGTTTGGATCTCGGATATCGCGATCCTGCTGGATGCGCCGGCTGCCCCGGCCCTTGCCGTTGATGTTCCGGGCTTCGCTCCCGGCGCCGTGCGGCTGGCGGCGCGTCCCCTCGCGGGCGATTTCGCCGCCCAACGCAACGCTCTGCAGGACTTCGCCCGCAACGACTGGATGCTGCAGCTCGACGCCGACGAGGTCCTGGATCCCGAGACCGGTAAGCATCTTCCAGCGCTGGCAGCGCTCGCCGAGGCCGGCGACGTCGTGTCGGTTGGGCTTCCCCGGCGCAATCGTGTCGACGGCATCCTGTCGGATGTCTACCCGGACGTGCAGTACCGGCTGAACCGGGCCGGGACGCGCTATGTCGGCCGCGTGCACGAGCGGCCGGCGCTGCCCGGCGGCTGGCCCCGGAGCTTCATCGCGCTCCACGGAGCGATCGACCATGCACTCAGCGGTGCCCATGTCCGGGCACGCTCCCAGCACTACGAGGCGCTGGATCCGGGGCGCGGGCGGCCGGACGAGCGGGGGGCGCTGCTGAGACCCTACCGCGCCTGATCGATCGCCCGCCGGTAGAGGTCCAGGGTTTCGCGTCCGAGGCTCGCCCGGTCGAACCGGCCAGCCGCCGTCAGCGCACGGGCTCGGTAGGCCGAACGCAGGGCGGGATCACGCAGGAGCGGGCGCAGAGCTTCGGCAATGGCGGGGCCGGTCGCCGCTCGCGCCAGCGGCCCCGCCTCGGGGGCGCCGACGAAGGCCCGGGCACTCGCATCCTCGGCGCAGGCCACCACCGGCCGGCCATAGGCCAGGGCCTCCTGGTAGACGAGGCCGAAGCTTTCGTAGCGCGAGGGCGCCAGGACGACGTGCGCGCCCGCATAGGCCTCGGCTAGGCCCTCCGCGTCGATCCGGCCGCGAGCCCGGATGCGGCTCCTGGCGGCATCCGACAGGTCCGCCGGCAGGTCGCCCGGGGGGACCCCGACGAGTTCGAGCGAGAAGGGCGGAAACTCGCCTCGCACCTGTTCTGCAGCCAGGATCGCCATGGCGTCGAGCAGGGCGTCGAAGCCTTTGCGCGCCTCAGCCCGGCCGACGAACAGCAGCCGCACCGGTCCCGCCCCGTCCGCCGGATAAGGCGCCGCCCGGGCGGCGGCCGCGATCTCCGGCAGTAGGCTGAGGCCGATGACCGCCTCCGGCCTCCCACCCGACAGCCCGTAGGCCTGGGCGATCACACCGGCATGCGCCGCCGTGTTGGCGATCAACCCGGCGCTGCTTCTGGCCTGCCGGCGCTCCAGTCGGTCGGCGGCGGCGCCGTCGAGGCGATTGCGCAGGTTGGGGCGGCCTTCGCGGGTGAAGGCGGCGGGCGTCGAGCTGCGGGTTACGATGGGCAGGTCCCAGCGGCCTGTGAGCAGCACCGCCGGGGCGTACCAGTTCGTCGCCTCGACGACGGCGAACGCCGCCCGGGCGTGCTCAGCCAGCACCGATTTCCGGAAGGCCAGCGGCGCCGCGAGATGACCGACCGTGCCCCAAAGGCGCAGTCGCGACAGCAGGCTCTCAGGCGGTATCGCGATACCGAGCACGGTGACGCCGCCGACCCGCTCCCGGCCGGTCCGGTCCAGGGTGAAGACCGTGACGTCGGTGCCCGCCTCGGCGAGGCTTTCGGCGATCTCGCGGGCCGCCGTCGAGAGGCCGCTAGGGGATGGCGGGTAGTCCCAGGCCAGGAGCGCCGTGCGCATCAGCGGGCGAGCAGGCGACGGTAGAGTGCGAGGTAATCGCGTGCCATGCGCTCGGCGGTGAAGCGTTCTTCGAAGGTTCTTCGAATGTGCGCTCGGTCGAGGCTGGCGACTCTTCGCATAGCCTTCACGGCCTGCGCCTCGGACTCGACGATGAACCCCGTCACGCCGTCTTCGACGATCTCCGGGACCGATCCGCGGTTCCAGGCCACCACCGGGGTGCCGCAGGCCATCGCCTCGATCATCACCAGCCCGAACGGCTCGGGCCAGTCGATCGGGAACAGCAGCGCCCGGGCGCTACCCAGGAGCGAACCCTTCTGGGCATCGTCCACCGGCCCGAGATAGGTCGCGTCGGGCCCGAGCAGCGGGCGGACCTGGCGGTCGAAATAGGCGGGGTTGCCGACATCGACGGTGCCGCCGAGACGGATCGGCATCCCGGCCGCCCGGGCGACGCGGATCGCGGTGTCCGGGCGCTTCTGGTCGGTCATCCGGCCCACGAAGGCGACATGCGCCTCCGGCTCGGCCCGGAAAGCGTAGCGGTCCCGATCGATGCCGTGATGCACGATCCCGGCGCGGTTGGACGCCGGGATGCCGGATTCCTGCGCGGCCGAGATCGCCGCCACCGGAAGATCGGGGAAGCCGGCGAAAAACAGCGCCCGGTCGAGCTCGTCCACCCGCCAATGCACCGTGGTCAGGCTGCGCGTTCGGGCCGCGCCGAGCAGCGCCGCGTGCGCGAACTCGCCGTGGCAATGCACGATGTCGAAATCGGGCAGCCGCAGCCGCAGCGCCTCCAGCTGCAGCGCGTCGAGCACCGCCGGAACCCCGGGCGCGACCCCGCCGTGGCGTTGTTCCAGGGCCGCGAGGCTCGGGTAATCGCCGACACGGGGTAAGTCTGTCGCACTGTCCGAGGAGGCAAATAACGTTATTTCCACGCCCAAGCTTCGAAGCGCCGTGCTGAGATCGTGCACAACCCGCTCGGTGCCGCCGTGATGGTTTGGGGGAACGGGAAAAATGTTCGGCGCGACTTGGGCAACACGGATCACGACGCCCTCTTCACATAAGTTAAGTTGGCAGGCGCGGTCGACAGCTTCAGCAAACGCCTGATGTTCGTCCTGCACGTCGCCCTGCAGGGCTGCCTGCGCGGCCGCGATGTCGTCTACGGCCTGACCGCCGATACCGGCGGCCACATCCGCTACCTGCTGGATCTCGTCGCCGCCTCGGCCCAGGATTTCGGCGTCGCCGAGATCGTGGTGGCGACCCGCTTGTTCCACGGATCGCCCGGCCCGGACTACGCCGTGCCCGAAGAGCGGATCTCCGACAAGGTCAGGCTGGTGCGGCTCCCGAGCGCGGCATCGGGTTACCGGTCCAAGGAGGCGATGCACGCCGAAGTCGCGAGCTTCGCCGAGAACCTCATCGCCTGGATCGCCGGGCAGGCGCGCGCGCCCGACCTGATCCACGCCCATTACGCCGACGCCGCCGCGGTGGCGGCGATCGTCGAGGCGCGGCTGGCGATCCCGTTCGTGTTCACCGCCCACTCCCTCGGGCGGGTCAAGGCCGCGATGCTCGGTGGTGACGCCGACGGAGCCCCCGACCTCGCCCGCCGGATCGCCACCGAGGAGGCGGCACTCGCCCGGGCCACCCTGGTCATCGCCTCGTCCAGGGACGAGGCCGAAGTCCAGTATGCCGGCTACGAATCCTACAATCCCGGCCGCGTCCGCGTCGTGCCGCCGGGCAGCGACCTCGCGCGCTTCGCCGCCGCCGAGCCGCATCCGCGGGTCGATGCCCTGATCGACCGCTTCCTAGACGATCCCGCCAAGCCGCTGTTGCTGGCGCTGGCCCGGCCGGTGGCGCGCAAGAACCTGGCGGCCCTGGTCGAGGCCTATGGCGAGAGCCCGGAGCTGCAGGCCCGGGCCAACCTGGTGATCGTGGCCGGCACCCGCGGCGACATCGACGCCCTCGACGGCGACATGGCCGCGACGATGCGCGACCTGCTGGTGCTGATCGACCGCTACGACCTGTACGGCCGCGTGGCCTACCCGAAGACGCACAGGCCCGACGACGTGCCCGCGATCTACGCCTATGCCCGGGAGCGCGGCGGGATCTTCGTCAATCCGGCGCTGAATGAGCCGTTCGGCCTGACGCTGCTGGAGGCGTCGGCCGCCGGCCTGCCCCTGGTCGCCACCGACAGCGGCGGCCCCAACGACATCGTCGAGACCTGTGGCAACGGCCTGCTGGTCGATCCCCGTGACCCCACGGCGATCGCGCAAGCCTGCCTGCGCATCCTGTCCGACCCCGCCCTGCGCGCCCGCTACGTGGCCGGCGGGGCCGCGCCGCGGCCGCCTACGACTGGGACCGGCACGCCGCGCGCTACCACGCCCTGCTGCGGGCCCTGCTCGCCCCAGAGCCGCCCCTGCGGACGCCTGCGCAGCTGCTGGTCTGCGATATCGACAACACCCTGGTCGGCTGCGAGGCCGCGCTCGGCATCTTCAGGCGCTGGCGCAGCGAGCAGGCGGGCCTGGCCTTCGGGGTCGCCACCGGTCGCTCGTTCCACAGCGCCATGGCGATCCTGGAGCAGCAGGCGAGCCCCCGACCCCAGGTGATGATCACGTCGGTCGGCTCCGAGATCTACCACCTGGACGCCAACGGCGTGACCTACACGGCCGATGCCGCCTGGCGCGAGGCGATCGCGGCGGATTGGAACCGGGAGGCGGTGCGCGCGGCGCTCGCCGGCATCCCGGGGCTCCTACCGCAGGGTCCGCTGGAGCAACGCCCGTACAAGCTGAGCTATTTCGGGGGCGATGCCGCGGCCCGCCAGGTCGAAGCGCATCTCGCCGAATCCGGTCTCGATGCCCGGGTGATCCACAGCCACGACCGCTACCTCGATGTCCTGCCGGCGGCAGCCTCCAAGGGCACCGCGGTGGACCATGTCCGCGCCCTCTACGGCCTGCCGGAGCGGGCGGTGTTCGTGGCCGGCGATTCGGGCAACGACATCGAGATGCTGCGCGTGCGGGTGCAGGCGATCATCGTGGCGAACTATTCCGACGACCTCGCCAGCAACGCGGCGCTGCAGCACTCCTACGTCGCCCGTGCCTCGCATGCCCGCGGCATCATCGAGGGCGTGGCGCATTTCCGCCGGATGCTGGCAAATGCTTCCTGACATTGAGCCTCCTGAGGCCGTATCGCCGACGCCCGCGCCGAGCGTGCTGACCCTCGTGCGCGGCCGGGCCGGATGCCTGCGCAACCTGATGCGCGGCCTCGCCCGGCAAACCGTGCGCCCGCGCGAGCTGGTGATCGCCTGGATGCAGCCCGAGCCCGCCCCCGGCCTGCCCGATCCCGGCTGCCCGGTGCGTCATCTCCACGTGCCGGGCGAGCCGATGCCGCTTGCCGCCGCGCGCAACCGCGCCGCCGAGGCCGCCGCCGGCGACCTGCTGGTCTTCCTCGACGTGGATTGCATCCCGGCCTCCGGCCTGGTCGGCGCCTACGCGGCGGCCGCCTCCGGCGCCGGGGGGCTGCTCCTCGGCGAGGTTCTGTACCTGCCGCCGGAAGCCGGGCCGGCGCTGGACGCGTCCGATCTCGACGACTCAGCCCTCGACAGCCTCGGCCGCCCCCACCCGGCACGGCCTCCGGTGCCGGAGACGGGGCTGCGCCGGGAGCCCGATCCCGGCCAGCTCTGGGGGCTGTCCTTCGCCCTGCCGGCTCGGGCCTGGCGCTCGGTCGGCGGCATGGACGAGGGCTTTACAGGTTATGGCGGCGAGGAGACCGACTTCGCCGCCCGCCTCGCCGCCACGGGCCTGCCGACCGACTGGGTCGCAGGGGCGCGTGCCTACCATCAGCACCACCCGGTCCACGTGCCGCCCCTGCAGCACTTCGCGCCGATCCTGGCCAACGCCGTCCGGTTCCACGCCCGCCACGGGCGCTGGTGCATGACGTACTGGCTCGACCAGTTCCGCGCCGCCGGGCTGATCGATTGGAGCGAGGCCGCCCCGGTAATCCGCCTGATCCGCAAGCCGACCGCCCCGGAGGTGGTCGCCTCCCTCCGTCCCGGCGCCCTGTTCTCATGAAGCAGACCATGAAGAAGCCGATTGCGTTCTTCGTCCACCACCAGGGACGGGGCCACGCCAACCGCACCATGGCGGTCGCCGCCGAATTTGCCCGTGACCGGCCGGTCTCAGTGCTGACCGCCGGCCCCCACCTCTTCGACGGTTTCTCCCGCGACATCGAGATCGTGGCCCTGCCCGACATGATCGGCGCCGCGGTGCCGACCGCGCGCCTCTACGCCGAGCCGACCCCGCAGGTGATGCATTGCGTGCCCCTGGGGCTCGCCCCGATGCGCCGGACCATGCGGACCATCCTCGATCATCTCGACGCGCGCGAGGTCGGCCTGTTCGTGGTCGACGTCTCGGCCGAAATCGCGTTGCTCGCCCGGATCGCCAGCGTGCCGGCGGTGCAGATCCGGATGCACGGCGACCGCTCCGATATCGGACATGTCGGCGCCTACGAGGCCTGCGTCGGGATGCTGGCGCCGTTCGACGCGCGGCTGGAGCAGGCGGACTACCCGGCGGCGCTGCGCGCCAAGACCTTCTACAGCGGCGGCCTGTGCACCAGCCTCGACCGGATTCCCGACCGGGCCGAGGCGCGGGCGAAGCTCGGCCTCGACCCGCAGCGCGAGATCGTCGTGGCCGTGACCGGCGGCGGCGGCAGCGGCACGCCTTACGCGCCGCTCACCGTGGCGGCGCGGGCCGAGCCCGACGCCCTGTGGCTGACCCTCGGGCCGACCCACCGCGAGGGTCACGAGACCGATTTCGCCAACCTGCGCGAACTCGGCTGGGTGCCCTCGGTCACCGACTATCTGGCGGCCGCCGACATCGTCATCGCGTCCGCGGGCGACAACACGGTCCACGAGGTCGCCCGGGTCGGCGGCCGCCTGATCGTGATGCCGGAATGGCGCTACTTCGCCGAGCAGACCCGCAAGGCCGAAGCCCTGGTCCGGCTCGGGGCCGCCGTCCAGGCTCCGGCCTGGCCGGGCGACCTCCAGGGCTGGCGCGACCTCCTGGCTCGTGCCCGCGTCCTCGACGGCTCCGTGCTGCACGGCCTCTACGCCCCGGACGCCGCATTCCGCGCCGCCGACTGGCTCGAAGGGCTCACCGACGCGCTTTGGCTGGGCGCCGAAGAGCCGGGTCCGCTTCGCGTCGTCGCGACCGGCTGATCCCCCGCCGCCACCCCGTCCATCATCCCCCCGGAGCCCGACTGTCGCATGTCCACCGTTTCCGTCGTGACCCTGGCCAAGGGCCGGCCGGCGCATCTGCGCAACGTGCTGCGCGGCCTGGAGCGCCAGACGCAGGCCCCCGCCGAATTCATCGTCGCGGTGATGCAGGACGAGCTCTACGACCTGCCCGAGACGTCGTTTCCGGTGCGCCAGATCCGGGTTTCCGGACATGAGCTGCCGCTCGCGGCCGCGCGCAACCGCGGCGTGGGCGCGGCCACCGGCGAGGGCATCGTCTTCCTGGACGTGGACTGCATCCCGGCCCCCGACCTCGTGGCCGATTACGCGCGCGGGCTCGCCGAGCTCGACGGCCTGCTGATGGGCGAGGTCCTGCACCTGCCCGAGCGCGCCACCGCGGGCGCCTGGCGCTACGCCGACCTGGCGGCGAGCGCGGAGCGGCATTCCGACCGTCGCGGACCGCCGGCTTCCGGCATCGAGATGTGCAACGATTACCGCTGCTTCTGGTCGCTCAACTTCGCGATCCGGCGGGCCACCTTCCTGGCGCTCGGCGGCTTCGACGAGCGCTATGCCGGCTATGGCGGCGAGGACACCGATTTCGGCAAGATCCTCGACCAGAGCGGCACCCCGATCGCCTGGATCAAGGGCGCGCTGGCCTATCACCAGTACCACCCGCACCACATGCCCCCGGTCCACCACCTCGACAGCGTCGTGCGCAACGCCGAGCTGTTCGAGGCCAAGTGGGGCTACCGGACCATGGGCCACTGGCTCTACGCGTTCCGGGTCATGGGCCTGATCGACGACACGCCCGACCAGCCGATCCGGATCCTGCGCCGGCCCGACGCCGACGACCTCGCCCTGACCGGGCAGCAGAGCCACCAGCCCTACACAAACTCGGCGTCGGTCATCCGGTATCTGGAATCCCGGGTCGGCGCGGCGGCGACCGCGTGAGGATTGCGCTCCTCGCTCATATCCGCCACCCGGTCGCGCCGCCCTTCACGGGGGGTATGGAGGCCCATAGCTGGCACCTCGCCGAGGGGCTGGCGGCCCGCGGCCACGACGTCGTGCTGTTCGCGTCCGGCGACAGCGATCCGCGCTTCGCGATCGACGCCGTGGTCCCGGAGCACCACGAGCGCGTCTTCCCGGGTCTCGAGCATCGCGGTGATCCGGGGCTGCGGGCTTCTGTCGATGACGGCTACGCCGCCGCCTGCGACCGGATCGCGGCGGGCGGGTTCGACGTGCTGCACAACAACAGCCTGAGCCGGCTGCCCCTGGAGCGCCGGCGGACCGCGCAGGTCCCCACCGTCACCTCCCTGCACGTGCCGCCCTACGACGCCCTGCGCGGGTTCGTTCACGACAGCCCTGGCCCGGGTCACCGGATCACCGTGACGTCGCGGGCGCAGGGGCAGGCCTGGTGGCCGGAGGGCGCACCGCCGGAGGTGTCGGTGCTGCATAACGGCGTCGACCCCGCGGCCTGGCCGTTCCGGGAGCGCGGCGACGGCAGCGCGGTCTGGTCCGGGCGGCTTGCGGCGATCAAGGGCGCCCACCACGCGATCGCGGCGGCCCGGCGCGCCGGCATCGCGCTGACGCTCTACGGCCCGGTCGAAGAGCCGGATTACTGGGCGGACCGGATCGCCCCGCAGCTCGGCGGCCCGATCCGCTACGGCGGCCATCTCGACGGCCGGGCGCTCGCCGCCGAGATCGGCCGCGCCTCGGTCTTCCTGTTCACCCCGTGCTGGGACGAGCCGTTCGGTCTGGTGGCGATCGAGGCGATGGCTTGCGGCCTGCCGGTCGCGGGCTTCGCCATGGGCGCGGCCCGGGAGGTGGTCGGCGAGGCCGGATGCCTCGCGGCGGCCGGGGACGAGGCCGGGCTGGCCCGTGCGATCGGCACGGCGCTGGCCATCCCGCGCCCGATCCCGCAGGCCCGGGTCGCGCGCCTGTTCACCCGCGACCTCTGGCTCGACCGCTGCGAGGCGCTTTACGCGCAGGCGCGCGGCTAGGGCTTTGCCGGCGGTGCCCCGTCGGGGTTCGGGATCACCTTTCCGGGGTTCATCCGATCCTCGGGATCGAGCGCCGCCTTGATCCGGCGCATCAGGTCGAGCCCGACCGGGTCGGCGTAATGCGCCAGCTCGTCGCGCTTGATCAGGCCGACGCCATGCTCGGCCGCGATCGAGCCGCCGAGTTCGTGCACGATGTCATGCACGATGCGGTTGAACCGGCCCCATTCCGCCAGGAACGCGGCGCGATCCAGCCCGGCCGGCTGCGTCAGGTTGAAGTGGATGTTGCCGTCGCCGAAATGGCCGAAGCCGCAGGGCCGCAGGCCCGGCATCACCGCGATGCAGGCCGCGCTCGCCCGCTCCAGGAACGCGGGCAGCGTCGAGAGCGGCACCGAAACGTCGTGCTTGATCGAGGCGCCTTCCCGGGTCTGCGCCTCCGGCACGCCCTCGCGCAGGGCCCAGAGCGCGGCGTTCTGGGCGCCGCTCGCCCCGATGGCCGCGTCGGCGATCGATCCTGATTCCAGGGCCTCCCCGAGGACGGCTTCGAGTTCGGCCCGCGTGTCGGCGTCGGGCCGCGCGGACGACACCTCGATCAGCGCGTAGGCGCCGTGATCGCCCGAGAGCGGCCGGACCGTGCCCGGGACGTGCCGCAGCACGATCTCCAGGGCGAAGGGCGGCAGGTACTCGAAGGCGGTGAGGTCGCGGTCCATCCGCGTGCGCAGGAAGACGAACAGGTCGAGGGCGGCGCGGGACGAGTCCAGCCCGACGAAGGCGACGCTGGTCGAGCGGGGACGCGGGAACAGCTTCAGCACCGCCGCGGTGACGATCCCCAGCGTGCCCTCGGACCCGATGAACAGCTGCTTCAGGTCATAGCCGGCATTGTCCTTCCGGAGCGCCCGCAGCCCGTTCCACACCCGCCCGTCGGCCAGAACCACCTCGAGCCCGAGGACGAGGTCCCGGGCGTTGCCGTAGGCCAGCACGGCGATGCCGCCGGCATTGGTGGCGATGCCCCCGCCGATCCGGGCGGAGCCCCGGGACGCGTAAGAGAGCGGGAACAGCAGGCCGGCCCGCTCGGCGGCGTCCTGAACCTCCGAGAGGATCATCCCGGCCTCGACCGTGATCGTGGCGTCGACCGGATCGACCGCGCGCAGGCGCGCCATCCGTTCCAGCGACAGGACCACGCCGCCCTGCGGGACGCCGCCCCCGGTCAGCCCGGTATTGCCGCCCAGCGGCACCACGGCGAGGCCGGCCTGGGTGCAGGCGCGGACTGCGAACGCAACCTCCTCGGTGCTCCCGGGCCGCAGCACGGCCAGCGCCGCGCCCGTGAACAGCTTGCGGCTCTCGATCAGGTAGGGCGCGAGGTCCTCGGGCTCCGTGAGCACGTGGCGCGCGCCGATCCCGTCGCGCAGGGCGCTGAGCAGCGTATCGTGGGAGAGGGAAGGGGGCGTCATCACTGAATTTTTGTAGGCCAGCCGGCGCCGGTTGCAAGCGCCGGGATGGCGCGGGCCCCGGCAGGCTTTACAACGCTCCTGCACGCCCGGGGCACCCGCGCCCGGTTTCCAGCACGCTCCACCCCAGAGGCCGCGATGCTCTCCGTCATCCAGAATCCCCCCCGGATCGCCCTGCCGATCGCCGGCAGCACCGACCTGTTCCCCGTGCGCCGCGTCTACTGCGTCGGCCGCAACTACGCCGCCCATGCCCGCGAGATGGGCGCCGACCCGGACCGGGAGCCGCCGTTCTTCTTCATGAAGCCGGCCGACGCCCTGCAGATCGTCGGCGCCGAGCCGACGCCGCACACCTATCCGCCCCAGACGCAGAACTACCATTTCGAGGTCGAGCTCGTGGCCGCGCTCTCCGGCGGCGGCAGCGACATCCCGACCGAGACCGCCCTCGACCAGGTCTACGGCTACGCGATCGGCCTCGACATGACCCGGCGCGACCTTCAGGACGAGGCCAAGAAGCTGTCGCGGCCCTGGGACCTCGGCAAGGCGGCCGACGGCTCCGGCCCGATCGGTCCGCTGTTTCCGGCCTCGGCGATCGGCCATCCGGCCAAGGGCGCGATCACGCTCTCGGTGGACGGCGCGATCCGCCAGACGGGCGACCTCGCCGACATGATCTGGTCGGTCGCCGAGCAGGTCGCCTACCTGTCGCGCTACTTCACCCTGCAGCCCGGCGACCTGATCTTCACCGGCACGCCGTCGGGCGTCGGCCCGGTCCGGCGCGGCGAGCGCATGGTCGCGGCGATCGCCGGCCTTGGCGAGATGACCCTCGACGTCGTGTGACCGCGCGCACCATGCTCCTCGACCGGCCGCTCCTCCGGCGCCTGTTCCACCTCGGGGCCCTCGCGTCCCGGGGCATGACGCTGGGCGTGCGCGGCGTCGCCCTCGATACGCGGGGACGGGTAGCCCTGGTCCGGCACACCTACGTCAGCGGCTGGCACCTGCCTGGCGGAGGCGTCGAGCGTGGCGAGACTGCGGTCGCCGCCATGGAGCGGGAATTTCGCGAGGAGGCTGAGATCGCCGCCGCTGCGCCCCTGCGCCTCCACGGGCTCTACCGGAACGCCGGGGCGGCGCCCCGGGACCACGTCGCTGTGTTCGTCCTATCGGCCTTCACGGTGCTGCGGGACAAGACCCCCGACCGCGAGATCGCCGCCTTCGGGTTCTTCCCGGTGGATGCGCTCCCCGAGGGCACCACCCGGGCGACCGCCGCGCGGCTCCGGGAGATCCGGCAGGGGCTCGCACCCGACCCGGATTGGTGAATCGACAGGAACCGCAAAAGAGACGCTTGCGTCGCCCGGCGGAATGGTGTTTAGAGAGCCGCGCCGGGGGCCGCCGGCACGAAAGTCCAGGCGGCCAGGCACTAGTGAGCGGGTGTAGCTCAGGGGTAGAGCACAACCTTGCCAAGGTTGGGGTCGAGGGTTCGAATCCCTTCGCCCGCTCCAGTTTTTCTTCCCAACCAAATCTTTGCAAAACGCCCGACGGGCGTTTTTTGCATTTGCGACCGATGTGGCGCCCGCGCGCATATCCTTGGATGCGCGTTGGCCGGCCGTACCGGAACGTTGTCGTGCGCTGGACGATGCCTGACGCGGCTCCGCGCTCAGCCGCGCACGCCGTCGGCGAAGTGCTCGCGGATCCAGCATTCTCCCGAGATCCGGGCGCCGTTCTGCGTGACGAACGCGTAGGGAGAGCGTTCCACGACGGTTCCGCCGCCGGCGCGGATGACCCAGCGGTAGCAGCGCGGATCGCGCGCGCAGGGAATGACTTCGACGCTATGGGCGGGTATCAGATCGATGGACATGGATCGTAAACGTTCCACGCCGGACATCCGCTCCGATCGACCGGCGCACGTGATTACTTAAGTGTGGAATCACACGCTCGCAATTGTCGGATCGGCCCGTCGGCGCCTCGGACGAGCCTGACGGCAACGCAGGTTCGATCGGGGCGGCGCGTCGAGGCACGCCGTCCATCTCGCGACTCGCCGCTCAGGATGTCCGCGCCCGCCGGCAAACCTACTCGTCGCCGATTACCGTTCGCACCAGAGGACACCGCATGCCGATCAAGGCGCTCAACGACCGCAAGAAGCTGTCGGGGGATTTCAACGACGCCAACGACGCGTTCATCGACGAGGTACTGAAAGCCCTCCAGTCCGGCCAGATTCCGATGGATCTCGCCCGTGCCTACCTCGCGCATCCCGTCGCGATGATGCACACGGATGGGGCTCAGGCGGTGGCCAACTACTTCGACCGCATGCTGGCGCAGCGGCCGACCATCGACTGGACGCCCGGCGACTGAACGGCCCGGGCCAGGAAAGGGATTGCGGATGACCCTCGACGAGGTCGAAGACCTGAAGCGCGCGCGCGGCGCCCTGGCGCGGCAGCGGAACGCCATCGCCAAGCGATTGGGCGGGATCGACGTGGCCCCGATCTCCATGGCCGAAGACCTCACCCGGACGCTGCTGGCGATCGAGGCCGTGGACCGCGCCCTGGTCGATGCCGGACAGCCCCATGTCGATATCGGCGCCGCGCACGAGGCATAGGCACGAAGCCTAGGAACGGACGGGGCCGGGGGCATCAACCGCCGGGCCTTCGTCGAACCTTGCGCCCCGCGCCCGCGCGGGCATACAGGCGAGACGGTGCGAGGAGACCTGACGATGACCGACCGCCTGCCCGGCTTCAACACGTTGGCGATCCATGCGGGCGCCGCCCCCGACGCGAGCACGGGCGCGCGGGCCACGCCCATCTACCAGACCACCAGCTTTGTGTTCGACGACGTCGATCACGCGGCCTCGCTGTTCGGGCTGCAGGCCTTCGGCAACATCTACACCCGGATCACCAACCCGACGAACGCCGTGCTGGAGGAGCGCATCGCGGCGCTGGAGGGGGGGACTGCGGCGCTCGCCGTGGCCTCGGGTCACGCCGCCGAGTTCCTCACCATGCACGCGCTGATGCAGCCGGGGGACGAGTTCATCGCCTCGAACAAGCTGTATGGCGGCTCGATCAACCAGTTCAATCACTCCTACAAGAACTTCGGCTGGTCGGTGGCGTGGGCCGACAACGACGACCCGGCCTCGTTCGAGGCGGCGATCACGCCGCGCACCAAGGCGATCTTCTGCGAGTCGATTGCCAACCCGGGCGGGGTCATCACCGACATCAAGGCGCTCTCGGACGTCGCGAAGAAGCACAACATCCCGCTGGTCGTCGACAACACCATGGCGACGCCGTACCTGATCCGACCGTTCGAGCACGGGGCCGACATCGTCGTGCATTCGGCCACCAAGTTCCTGGGCGGGCACGGCAATTCGATCGGCGGATTGATCGTCGACGGCGGCTCGTTCCAGTGGGCGGGGGACGCCCGCTACCCGATGATGAGCCAGCCCCGGCCGGAATATTCCGGCATGGTGCTCGCCGAAACCTTCGGCAATTTCGGCTTCGCCATCGCGTGCCGGGTGCTCGGCCTGCGCGATCTCGGCCCGGCCCTCTCGCCGTTCAATGCCTTCCTGATCCTGAACGGCATCGAGACCCTGCCCCTGCGGATGCAGCGCCATTCCGACAACGCCCTGGTGGTGGCCAAGCACCTGGCGCAGCACGAGGCCGTGTCCTGGGTCAGCTACCCGGGCCTGGAGACCGACCGCTACCACGCGCTGGCCAAGCGCTACACGCCCAACGGCGCCGGCGCGGTCTTCACCTTCGGCCTGAAGGGCGGCTACGAGGCCGGGGTGAAGCTGGTCTCGAACCTGCAGCTGTTCTCGCACCTGGCCAATATCGGCGACACGCGTTCGCTGGTGATCCACCCGGCCTCCACCACGCACCGCCAGCTCACCGACGACCAGAAATCCGCCGCCGGCGCCGGCCCTGAGGTGGTGCGGCTGTCGATCGGCCTGGAGGATCCGGCGGATCTGATCGAGGATCTGGACGGTGCGCTGGGGGCTTGAGAGCGGCCAGAGACACGTCGAGGTGTTATGGCGCCGGCTCGTCCGCGGCATCACGGTGTGATGCAGGCAGGAGGTCGACCCCATGGCTGACACGCTGATCCCGTCCAGTATCGGCTCAGCCACGGAGGAAGAGGCAGCTGCGGTCCCGGCTACGATAGGCCTGACGGTGCCGATGCCGTCCGGCTGATGCTGGTCCGTGTCGCGCGCGACAAGGCTCCGCCCTTCAAGCCGCTCATTCCGAACCTGACGACCCTTGCCGCCATGGAGAAAGCGCGGCGGGGCGGCTTGGTTCGGTTCGACAGCGTGGCCGCATCAATGGCCGACCTCGATGCGGACGATGGAACGCACCGGCCAGTTCAGGCGGGACTACAGGCGCGAGATGAAGGGGCGTTATCGCGCAACGCGGGTTGCAGATCTGTCGCCCGTAATCGATGCTTTGATGGTCGATCAGACGCTGGACGCCCGTTATCGCGATCCCACTCCGGTCGGCAACTGGCGCGATCATCGCGATTGCCACATCAAACCGGATTTCGTGCTGCTCCATCGCTTGCCGGATGCGCAGTCGATCAAGCTGGTTCGTCTCGGCTCACAGGCTGAACTCGGCCTTTGACGCCGTCGCGTTGCCACAACGGCACCCGGAAGGACGGTCGCGAAGTGGTCGCTTCGTGGCAGGATCTTGCGAAACCGCGCCGCTCGCGACCGTCCGTGGAGTTTTGCCACGCGTGACAGCCGGCTTTTGAGCCGGCCATCGGCGGGCGCCTAAAAAACCTCGTCCGCCAGCGCCATCGTGGACTCCGAGCCCGCCTTGATCCGCACCAGGCGCAAGGCAGTCTCCGGCAGCATGCGCTCCATGAAGAACCGGCCGGTGGCGAGCTTGGCCGCCCAGCGGGGGGAGGCCTCCTCGGCCTGCTTGGCGAGCGCCGACTTGGCGATCCGCGCCCACATGTAGCCCAAAGCCACGAGGCCGAAGAGGTGCATGAAGTCCGTCGCCCCGGCGCCGGCATTGTCGGGCTTCGAGAAGGCGTTCTGCATCAGCCACATGACGGCGCCCTGCAGGTCGTTCAGCCCGGCCTGGAGCGGCTGGGTGAACGGCGCCATCGCGGGATCCTCAGCATGGTCCTTCAGGAAGGTCTGGACCTCGCCCAGGAAGGTCATCATCGCCCGGCCGCCGTCCTTGGGCAGCTTGCGGCCGATCAGGTCCATGGCCTGGATCCCGTTGGCGCCCTCGTAGATCATGGCGATGCGGGCATCGCGCACGAACTGCGACATGCCCCACTCCTCGATATAGCCGTGGCCGCCGAACAGCTGCTGCGCCTCAACCGCGTTGGCGAAGCCCCGATCGGTGAGCACGCCCTTCACCACGGGGGTGAGCAGGCCGAGATGGTCGTCGGCCGTCTGGCGCTCCTTGGCATCCTCGGACCGGTGCAGGATGTCGGCCTGGAGGGCCGTCCAGAGCATGAGGGCGCGCGCGGCCTCGTTGAAAGCGCGGATCTGCATCAGGGTGCGGCGGACATCCGGGTGGACCAGGATCGGGTCGGCGGCCTTGTCGGGGGCCTTGGCGCCGGTCAGCGCCCGGCCCTGGAGCCGGTCCTTCGCGTAGGCAACAGCGTTCTGGTAGGCGACCTCGGACTGGCCCAGCCCCTGGACGCCGACCGCGAGCCGCGCCTCGTTCATCATCACGAACATGGCGTTCAGGCCGCGGTTCTCCTGCCCGACCAGCCAACCCGTGGCGCCGTCGTAGTTCATCACGCAGGTACTGTTCCCGTGGATGCCCATCTTGTGCTCGAGGGAGCCGCAGGACACGCCGTTGCGGGCGCCGAGCGACCCGTCAGGGTTCACCAGCACCTTCGGGACCACGAACAGGGAGATGCCCTTGGTCCCGGCCGGCGCACCCTCGATCCGGGCGATGACCAGGTGGACGATGTTCTCCGCGAGGTCGTGCTCCCCCGCCGAGATGAAGATCTTGGTGCCGGTGAGGCTGTAGGAGCCGTCGCCGTTCGGCACCGCCTTGGTCTTGAGCAGGCCGAGATCCGTGCCGCAATGCGGCTCCGTCAGGTTCATGGTGCCGGTCCAGGCGCCCTCGACCATCTTGGGCAGGTAGAGCGCCTTCTGTGCCTCGGTGCCGTGGACCAGGAGCGCGGCCATCGCGCCCTGCGTCAGCCCCGGATACATCCCCAGCGCCAGGTTCGCCCCCGAGGCGAATTCCTGCATCGCCGTGTTGACGGTGTGCGGCAGGCCCTGGCCGCCGAACGCCTCCGGGACTGCGAGGCCCATCCAGCCGCCCTTCGCGTAGGCATCGTAGGCGGCCTTGAAGCCGGTCGGCGTGCGCACGCTGCCGTCGGGCTCGCGGCGGCAGCCCTCGAGGTCGCCCACCCGGTTGACCGGAGCCAGCACCTCCTCGGCGAGCTTCGCGCCCTCGCGCAGCACCGCCTCGACCACGTCCGGGGAGGCGTCTGCGAATCCGGCCAGGTTGTCCCGGTTATGGAAGCCCAAGACGTCGTTCAGCAGGAACAGCGTGTCGTCGACCGGGGCGCGATAGTGAGGCATGACCTGATTCCCCCTCGCCGGGCTGATCGCCGACATCGGCCCGCCCGTTTGCCAGCATCTAAGCGCGCCCCCGGCTCCGGAGCAACGGTTCTGCGGTCGCGTGCGCGGGAAGTGTCAGGGGCTTGCACGTCAGCGCCGAAGATTACTGGGCCGGCCTCGCCTTAACCGTGTGTTTACCAAGAAAGTTAAAGGTCGCCCCGAACGATCCGGCGCCCGCGTTCCGTGGATACCGTCTCTCGGTCCCGCCCCGCGAACAGGATCAACGCCGAACGCTGCCGACGACAGGCCTCCGATGACCCGCAACGCCATGCCGCAGCTCGACAGTTTCGACCCGGAGGTGCTTGACGCCGCCCGGGACGTCGCGGCCCGGGCGGGTGTCCCGCTCGAGACCTGGATCGCCTCGGTGGTGCCGCAGCAGCAGGGCCTGCAGGGCAACCGCCGGCAGCGCCGCCGCCAGCAGCGGGCCGAGCAGACCGCGCGCCCGGACAGCCGGCTCGAGAGCGACCGGCAGGCGGATATCATGGATCAGCCGGGCGGCTCCCGGTTCGAGCGGACGTCCGAGACCCGCCAGGAGCCAAGCCCAGATTCCTATGGCCAGGGCTTCGCCGCCCTGATGAGCCGGATCGACGGACTGAACCGGACCCTGGACGAGGAGCGGCGCCTGACCCAGGAGGCCGAGACCCGGCGCCTGGCCGAGATCGAGACCCGGATCGAGCGCGCCCTGACGGCGGCGCCGGTCCAGCAGGTGACCGAGCGTCTCGGCGACATCGAGCGGCGGATGTCGCAGCTCGGCGAGCAGATGGCCTCCGGGCGCCCCGCCGGCCGCCGCGGCCGGCCGGATGCGGTCGAGATCCGCAACGCCGTCCAGGATATCCGCCAGCGCCAGCGTGAGCTGTCGGAGGGCGTCGGTGAGCGCGCGCTCGCCGCAGGCCGGTCCGATGGCGGCGTCGTGGCGAGCATGCGGATGGACCTCGCCCGCCGCCTCGAGGCGCGCGTCGAGGATATGGCGGCGCCGTCCGCCGCTGTGTCCGAGCTGCAGAGCGAGACCGTGCGTCTGCGCGAGGCGATCAATCAGCTGGCGACCAGCCGCGATGTCGGGGCACTTGAGCAGGCCGTGACCTCGCTCGCGCACGGCATCGAGCGGGCGCAGGTCGGCACCGACCTCGCCGCGATCGCGGCGCCGGTCGAGCAGGTCCGGGCCCAGGTCGAGCGGCTGGCCGAGGAGGTCGCCGAGAACGTCCACACCCGCGTGGCCGACGACGTGCGCCGCCTGGCCGAGCGCCTCGACAGCGTCGCCGCGGCCGGACAGGCCGGTTCGGACGGCCACACGCTGGCGGGTCTGTTCGCGGAGCTCGAAGAGATCCGCCGCCTGATCGGCGCCCTGGCCGGCCCGGAGCGGATCCAGAGTCTGGCCAACAGCCTACAGGCCGTGAGCGCACAGATCGCGCAGCTCCAGCGCATCGGCAGCGAGGCCAGCCTGCGCCCGCTGCTGGAGGAGATCCGCAGCGATGTCCGCACCGGCGCCTCGGCCGCCATCGCCGAGCAGATCCAGACGCTGGCCGACAAGGTCGACGGCCTCTACACCCGCGATCAGCGGTACGACCGCGCCGAAGCGTCCGATCCGGCTCAGGCCGGCGACATGGCCTCGATCCACGCGATGCTGCGCAGCCTCGCCGAGAAGGTCGATCAGGTCGGCAGCCGCCCGGAGAACGAGGGCCTCGACGCCCTGGAGAAGCAGGTCGTCTCGCTCGCGGGCCGGCTCGATGCCCCCCGTAGCGGCGATCCGGCCCTGGCAGGCCTCGAGCGCACCATGGACGACCTGCTGCAGCAGGTTGCGGCCCTGCGCGAATCGGCGCCGAGCGAGGCCGTCGTCGAGCGCGCCGCGCGCAACGCCGTGGCCCAGACCCTCAAGGGCTCCGGCCTGCCGAGCGCCGAGCTCGGCGAGATCGGCCTCCTGCGGGCGAGCCTGGCCGACATGCAGGCCCGGCAGATCGCCTCGGACCAGCGGCTCGGCGCCACCCTGGAGGGCGTCCAGTCCGCCCTGGAGCGCCTCGTCAACCGGCTCGGCCCAGCCGATTCGACCGCCGCGCGCCCACCGTCGCTGGACGAGCGGCTCCTGACCTCAACCAGCCCTGAGGCGCGGGTCGCGGCATCCGACGCGTCGCGCCTGGCCGACGACCTGCTGGAACCCGGCAGCGGCCGTCCGGGCCGGGAGCCGCGCGCGGTCCGTGACACCGCCATCCGCCGGCCGGCGCGGGAGCGTTCGGCCGATCCGGCGCGCGGCCGCCCGGTTCCGGAGGCCGGCGGCGAAGCCGACATCAAGACCAGCTTCATCGCGGCCGCCCGTCGCGCCGCCCAGGCCGCCCAGGCTGAACTCGCCGCCGAGGCGCCGGCCGACCGCCGGGACCTGCGCGCCCGCATGGCCGAGAGCGAGCCGGAAGCCGCGGGTGAGAGCCGGCTCAGCCGGTTGCGGGCGGAGATCAACCGCCGGCGGCGGCCCCTCTTGCTCGGCCTCGCCGCCATCGTGCTGGCTCTGGGCGCGCTCCAGGCGATCAGCATGCGTGCCCCCGACGAGGCACCGCGCACGGTCCAGACCTCGCAGGTCGCCCCGAGCCGGGCCGAGCCCGCCCGGGACGTCCGCCCGGAGACCGCCGCAGAGGCTCCGGCGCAGAAGCCGCCGGTGGCCGACCCGGTGACCACGCAGGCCCTGCCGACGCCGCTTCCCGCAGAGGCGCGGGCGGCCGCCGTCCGTGCTGCTGTGCCGCAGGTCTCGGGCATGAACACCCTGCAGGCGGATCTGGGCACGGTTCCGCCGGCCCTCGCCAAGGTGAAGCAGGCGGCGCTGGACGGCGACGGCACGGCGATCTGGGATCTGGCAGCGCGCGAAGCGGACGGCCGCGGCATGCCCCGCGACCTCTCGGTGGCCGCGAAGCTGTTCGAGAAGCTGGCAGGGGCCGGTTATGCCCCGGCCGAGTACAAGCTTGCCGGTCACTATGAGAAGGGATCCGGCGTGGTCCGGGACCTCGACAAGGCGAAGCTCTGGTACGGCCGGGCCGCCGAGCAGGGCCATGCCCGCTCGATGCACAATCTGGCGGTGCTCTACGCTGAGAACCCCGCCGCCAACGGCAAGCCCGATTTCGCCTCGGCGGCCTCGTGGTTCCGACAGGGCGCCGAGTTCGGCGTGCGCGACAGCCAGTACAACCTGGCGGTGCTCTACGCCCGCGGCCTCGGCCTGACGCAGGATCTGGTGCAGTCCTACGCATGGTTCTCGGCCGCCGCAGCACAGGGCGACGACGACGCGGCTAAGAAGCGCGACGACGTGGCGAACAAGCTCAGCCCCACCGACCTGGCCAGCGCCAAGAGCCTCGCGGCGACCTTCAAGCCGCGCAAGCTCGATCCCGCCGTCAACGAGCCGCCCGCCGCGAAGGACGGCATCACCGCGCCGATGTCGCTCCTGGGTGCCCCGACCCCGAGCCCGAACGGCTTCACCGCTCCGGCCCGCAAGTCGTAGCGGCCGCGCGAACCTCCTCCCGGCCGATGGCCATCGGCTTTCGGCTTCGATGGTGATGCGGGAGGCGATGCGCTTCCGTGCCCGTGTGTCTACGGACCACATGGGTTGGACGATTCAGTTCCTGAGGATCGATACCCCATACCTGATAACCCGCCCCGTCATTCCGGGCTCGCCTGCGGCGCCCCGGAATGACGGCGTGTGGCCGCATCGATCCACCCCCGCTCGATGAACGAGACTGCCCTTTCCGCGCGTGCTTTCGCGGGGTTGAGGCGCGTCCGGCGCGTCGCGCCGTGCGTGCACCCACGGTCTCACCCGAGCCGTGTGTCCCGCGGCGCGGCGTGGGGCGTTTCAGGGTCCGGACGCGTGGTCCGAGAACCGGCGGACGCCTGCTGTGTTTTGCCGCCCTGATCCCAGCTTGACCGGTCTCACGCGATGCGTGAACGCTCGGGTCGGGCGATACCCGCCCGCGTAAATACGGCGTGGCGGCCGCCCGTGCGGCGGCTCGGAGGATGGATGGCGCACCGGAACCCTGTCCCGATGAGCGCGCTCGTGCTCGGCGTGGCCGGCCTCATCCCGTTCCTGGGCTTCGCGGCGCTCGCAGTCTCGGGCTCGGACGGCGGCTTGAGCAGCATCGGTCTGTCGCCTCGGACGATCCTGTCGGCGTATGGCGCGGTGATCGCGTCGTTCCTGGGCGGCATCCGCTGGGGCGCGGCCGCAGCCCGCAACTCCGGCAACGGGGATTATGTCGTCGCGATCGTGCCGTCTCTGGTGGCCTGGGCCGCGATGGCGGCGCCGGCCCCCTGGGACTTGCGCGTGCTCGGCGTCCTCGTCCTGGCCTGGGGCCTGATCGATCAGGATCTGCCCCGACGCGGCCTCGTGCCGCTCTGGCTCGGTCGCCTGCGGCTGGTCCTGTCCGGCGTGGCCGGCGCCGCCCTGCTGGTAGCGTCCTGAGCGTCGGAACGGCCGTCCTCGCGGATCTTCTTCTCAGCCGCGGCGGCGATGTCTTCGTGGCGCAGCAGCGCGGGCGACACCGGCGGTGACCGCCGACGCCCGGTGGTGGGGATCGGAGCATCGGATAGGCGCCGGGTCGAAAACGACGGCATCGGCCGCATTGGATCGCATGCATCTCTGGGGCGATGACCGGCCCTCGGAAACCAGGGCCGCCCGGAGCCGCCCGAAGCCGCCCGAAAGCGCATCGCCTCGGATCGACGTCGAGCCTCTGATTCCAAACGATCGCTGCGGCCCGTCCGATCTGCCCTCCGGCGAAGAGCGCTCTAGCTGTCGCTGGCCATCTCGCGGAGCAGCCGCATCACGGCGTCGCGGCGGGCGGGTGACTTGATGGCCCGGAACAGCGACGTGACCTCGTCGCACTGCGCCGCACTGACCCCCGACGGATCGGCCGGCATGCAATCGACGCGGAAGAAGTAGGACGCCGGCACGTCGAGCGTGGCGGCGATGCGCTCCAGAAGTGAGCGCGTCGTCGGAGAAGTCTCATCGTCGATCATGGACACGAAACTCGCACTCGATCCGCTTCGCACATCGGTGCCGGAGGCGACCCCGGCCGCGGGACAGATTTCGGTCACAACCTATCGCCGAAGCGTTCAAGATGCCATCCTCAGGTTGTGGTGGTCTGCGATTTGTCGCGCTACGTGTAAAATCCGGGGCGAGCATGCCGCAAGCGAAGCATTTGGACAGGACGTTCAACCTCTTACGCGATCTCGACCGCGCGGCGACGCCGGACGAGATCGCCCATCTGCTCGTGGGCGCCTTCCGCGGATATGGGGTTTCCTACGTGATGGCCGGCATCGTGCCGGAACCCGGGCTGCCGCCGCGGCGCCACGGCGGCTTCGTCCTCGCGAGTACGATGCCGGAGGAATGGGCCCGTCGTTACGTCACCCGGGGCTACGCCCTGCACGACCCGACGGTTCGCCGGCTCTGCACCAGCGCCGTCCCGTTCGAATGGAATGCCGTACAGGCCGAGACGCCAGTCGGCGGCCGCGTCATGGACGAGGCCACGGAGTTCGGTATCCGGGCCGGCCTGACGATCCCTTTCGTGACCCTCGACGGCGAACCGGGCGGGATCAGCTTTTCCGGCGCGGCGATCGAGATCGAGGCGGCAGACCGCATCGCGGTCAATCTGGTGGCGACCTACGCGGTCGGGCAACTGCTCCTGATGAACAGCCGTCCCAGCGCAAGCGAGCCGGTGCGCCTGTCGCCGCGGGAGCGCGAGACCCTGCAATGGGCCGCCGAAGGCAAGACCGACGCGGAGATCGGGATGGTGATGGGCATCACCGCCTCGGGCGTCGATTATCATCTGCGCTCGGCGCGCACGAAGCTCGACACGGTCAACAAGGCGCACACCGTGGCGCAGGCGTTGCGGGCCGGCCTCATCACCTGAGGGCGGCACCCGCTGGGTCCGCGATCCGGCGTCAAATCCACGGTTGCATCGGCGCTGGGCGATACACGTAACCCTACGGTTTTACGTAGTACACACCCGAGCCCGAACGCGGAACACTCACGGCATCGAGACGTGAGGTTGTTACATGATCCATGTGGTCACCCCCGCCAACGCCTGTCGCTACGGCGACGCGATGGAGCAGGCTTGGCGCCTGCGGCACCAGATCTTCGTCGAGGAGAAGGGCTGGACCGACCTGGCCCGTCCGGACGGACGCGAGATCGACCAGTTCGATACGCCGCACGCGGTGCACTTCCTGGCCATGGAGGGCGATACCGTCATCGGCTACAGCCGCCTCCTGCCGACCACGCGCCCGCACCTCCTCTCCGACGTCTACCCGGAACTCTGCGAGGGCGCGCGTCCCGCCGGCCCGCACCTCTGGGAATGGACCCGGCAGGGCGTCGCCCGCTCGCACCGCGCCCGGGGCCGTGTGGTCAACCCGGTCTCGATCGCCCTGCTCACCGGCATCGTGGAATGGGGCATGGCGCACGGGCTCACCGGCCTGCTGCTGCAGATGCCGACCCTTTACATGATCCACGTCATCCAGCTGCATTTCCGCGCCCAGCCGCTGGGCCTTCCGGTCCAGATCGGCGGCGAGGACATCATGGCGGCGACCGCCGCCTTCGACGCCCGCACCCTGGCGCGCCTTCGCACGGTCCACGGCGACAGCCGCTCCGTCCTCGTGTCCGAGCCGGCCTACCTGGCCGCCTGATGAGAACCAACGCCATGAACGATAGCCACCTGGACACCCTCGCGGCGCAGTGCCTCTCGGTGCGCGACCTGATCGATTCGGTCGGCGATCCGCTGATGCGGGCCGCGATCGACCTGCTGCTGATCGAGGTCGGCCGGGCGCTGGCCCAGAGCTGCGGGGGGGATGGACAGGCTGAGGCCTGACCCGGACGAACCGCGTACCGCCCTCCGGCGGCCGACGGCGACCTCGAACAAGAACGGCGGACGCCTCGGGGCGCCCGCCGTTCGGATTCCGACAGGAATGGACCTGTCAGACGCCCATCGCGGTCTTCAGGTTCTGATCGACCTTGTCGAGGAAGCCCGTGGTGGAGAGCCACTTCTGATCGGGTCCGACCAGGAGCGCGAGGTCCTTGGTCATATGCCCGGCCTCGACGGTGTCGACGCAGACCTTCTCGAGGGTCGCCGAGAACTTGGCGAGGTCGTCGTTGCCGTCGAGCTTGGCGCGGTGCGACAGGCCACGGGTCCAGGCGAAGATCGAGGCGATCGAGTTGGTCGAGGTCTCGCGGCCCTTCTGGTGCTCGCGGAAGTGCCGCGTGACCGTGCCGTGGGCGGCCTCTGCCTCGACGGTCTGGCCGTCCGGGGTCATCAGCACCGAGGTCATCAGGCCGAGCGAGCCGAAGCCTTGCGCGGCGGTGTCCGACTGCACGTCGCCGTCGTAGTTCTTGCACGCCCAGACGTAGCCGCCGGACCACTTCAGGCACGAGGCGACCATGTCGTCGATCAGGCGGTGCTCGTAGGTGATCCCGAGCGGCTTGAACTTGGCCTCGAACTCCTCCTCGTAGACCTTCTGGAACAGGTCCTTGAACCGGCCGTCATAGGCCTTGAGGATGGTGTTCTTGGTCGACAGGTAGACCGGGTACTTGCGGGCGAGGCCGTAGTTCAGCGAGGCGCGGGCGAAGTCGATGATCGACTGGTCCAGGTTGTACATCGACATCGCGACGCCGGCGTCCGGGAACTTGAACACCTCCTTCTCGATGACGGTGCCGTCGTCGCCTTCGAACTTGATGGTCAGGCGCCCCTTGCCGGGCACCTTGAAGTCGGTGGCGCGGTACTGGTCGCCGTAGGCGTGGCGGCCGATCACGAAGGGCTGGGTCCAGCCGGGCACGAGGCGCGGGACGTTCTTGCAGATGATGGGCTCGCGGAAGATCACGCCGCCCAGGATGTTGCGGATCGTGCCGTTGGGCGACCGCCACATCTCCTTGAGGCCGAATTCCTGCACCCGCTGCTCGTCGGGGGTGATGGTGGCGCACTTCACACCGACGCCGTGGCGCTTGATCGCCTCGGCGGCATCGACCGTGACCTTGTCGCCGGTGGCGTCGCGGTGCTCCACGCCGAGGTCGTAATATTCGAGGTCGACGTCGAGATAGGGATGGATGAGCTTGTTCTTGATCTCGGCCCAGATGATCCGGGTCATCTCGTCGCCGTCGAGTTCAACGACGGGGTTCGCTACCTTGATCTTCGCCATGGACCGATGCCTTCTCGCGTTGTCCCCGCGCACGGCATGCAAGGGCCGTGCGGTCGCCTGCCCAACCGTCGATTGGGTACGTTTCGCCCCGGCGACATAGCGCGGCTCATCCGGCAGCGGAAGGCGCGGGCTGTCATCCGGGCGGCATCGTCACCCGGCCCTCGACGGGCGGTCGCCGGCTGTGCCAGAGGGCCGGCATGACGACCCAAGACCCGCAGGACCAGGCACCGGCCAAGCTCACCGAGGTGCCGCCCGGAATCGCCCCGGTGGTGATCCTGGTGGAGCCGCAGCTCGCCGAGAATATCGGGATGACCGCCCGGGCCATGGCCAATTTCGGCCTGTCGGAGCTGCGCTTGGTCAACCCGAAGAACGGCTGGCCCAAGAAGGGCGTGCGCGAGGCGGCCTCGGGGGCGACCCACGTGCTCGACCGGGCGACGATCCATGCCAGCGTCGCCGAGGCGATCGGCGATCTGCATTACGTGCTCGCCACCACGGCGCGGGAGCGCGGTCAGATGAAGCGGGTCTTCGCGCCTGAGGACGCGATGGGCGAGGTGGTCGCCCGGCAGGGGCAGCGCGTCGCGGTGATGTTCGGCCGCGAGCGGGTCGGGTTGATGAACGACGAGGTGTCGTTGGCCGACGCCATCATCACCTTCCCGGTCTCGCCGGACTTCCCGTCGCTGAACCTGGCTCAGGCGGTGCTGCTGGTCGGCTACGCCTGGCGGCAGGCCAGCGGCCGGGCTGTGCTGCCGTTCTCGGGCGAGCTGCTGTCGTCGCCGGCGAGCCGCGAGGCCCTGATATCCCTGTTCGGGAGCCTGGAGGCGGCCCTCGACGGAGCCCGGTTCTACCCGCCCGAGAAGCGCGACATCATCGCCCGCAACATGCGCGACATGCTCCACCGCATGGGCCTGACCGAGCAGGACGTGCGCACCTTCCGGGGCGCGTTGCGGGCGCTGACAGGAAAAGGACCTCAGAAAGGGGCCTGACCTGGGCAGCTGATCAGGCGTCGACTTGCATGTCGGGCGGTTTGCCGCCGCCGAAGCAGCGCCCGACCGCCTCCCAGAACGCCGCCTGCTCCTCCGGGGTACAGAGAGCCACGCGGGCCTCGACCAGGGCCCGGCCCTCCCGCGCATCGGCCGTCGCGGCGACGTCCGCCTCGCTCGGGTGTTCCGCCTCGTTCATGAAAGCCTCCGCAACCGGTGAAAAAGCCGGCCCGTCCCGGCACGGTTCCGTTATGCGCCGCAATCGGGCATGGAGGCGCCGGGTGTCCGTTCCCGTCCGCGGGGCGGCGCGGATCGGTCTGGCCGCCTGCCGGCGGGAGAGGGCGGGGTACCGGGTGCGGCTCAGCGTCGACAATCTTGCCTGCCGCCGTTCCGGCCGGCGGATCTTCTCCGGCCTGACCTTCGCCCTCGGGCCCGGCGACGCCCTGGCGGTGACCGGGCGGAACGGCGCGGGCAAGTCGAGCCTGCTCGCCATCCTGACGGGCCGGCTGCGGCCCGATGCCGGGCGCATCGCCTTGTCCGAGGTCGGCGAGGCGAGCCTGCCCGAATGCCTCCATGCAATCGGCCACCGCGACGGCCTCAAGAGTTCGCTGTCGGCCGGCGAGAATCTGCGCTTCGCGCAGAGCCTCCTCGGCGCACCGCGCCTGTCGCCCCGGGAGGCCCTTGACCGGCTCGGCCTCGGCCATGCCCACGATTTGCCGGTCGGCTACCTGTCGGCCGGCCAGAGGCGGCGCGTGGCCCTGGCGCGGCTGCTGGTCTGCGCGCGCCCGCTCTGGCTCCTGGACGAGCCGACCGCGGCCCTCGATACCGGCTCGCAGGCCCTGCTCGCCGGCCTGATGGCGGCCCACCGGGCGGGCGGCGGCCTGGTGATCGCCGCCACCCACCAGCCGCTGGGCCTCGACGGGGCGGCGGAGTTGCGCATCGAGCCCGGGACCGCGCCGGAGCCCGAGCCCGCGGAGGATTGGGCGTGACCCGTGCCATCCTCGCGCTGATCGCCCGCGACCTGCGGCTCGCCGGCCGCGTCGGCGGCTCCGGCGCCCTGTCGCTGGTGTTCTTCCTGATGATCGTCGCCCTGGTGCCGTTCGCGCTCGGGCCCGACCTCAACCTGCTGTCGCGGATCGGCCCGGCCATCCTGTGGCTCGCCGCAGTGCTCTCAACCCTGATCGGCCTCGATCGCCTGTTCCAGGCCGACGAGGAGGACGGATCCCTCGACCTGATGACCGCCGCCCTGGTGCCCCTCGAAGGCGTGGTGCTCGCCAAGGTCACGGCGCACTGGCTGACGACGGGACTGCCCTTGGCGCTGGCCTCGCCGCTCTTCGGCCTGCTCGTCGCCCTCGACGGCACCGCCATGGGCGCCACCGCGCTGACGCTGCTCGCCGGAACCCCGGCACTCAGCTTCATCGGCGCGGTCGGGGCGGCGCTGACGGCCTCGATCCGCCGGGGCGGGCTGATTCTCGCGGTCCTGGTCCTGCCGCTGATGATCCCGAGCCTGATCTTCGGCGTCTCGGCCGCCCAGGCGGCGACGGGGGGCACGGTGCCGTTCCTCGTGCCGCTCGCGGTGCTAACGGCGCTGACCCTGATCGCCGCCGTGGTCGGGACGCTTGCGGCGGCCGCGGCTTTGCGCTGGCCGGAGTGATCGTTTGCTGTCAAGTGTTATGCGCCGCCGTTGCTTTGCGACATAGCGCTATCGCAGAGCCGAAATCTAATCCATCGGATTCGCGACCAATATCTTCAACAGATAACCATGTCCTCCATCAATGCCTCCTGTTCCCTTGAATTTCGATGCCTCGACTTGATTGTCATCGAAGCACCCTATTTCGAGCCGCAATCTGTACAGAGTTCGCATCGACCCTGATCGTATCCGGCCGATCCCTCGCAAGTCGGAATGCACTATTTGCCGCCTAAGGCTTTTAGCGCGTCGAAGATTGTATGCTTTTCCATGCGCTTCCCTCCCCCGCGAGTCGATGCGGGTCCGTGGACGACACTGGAGACTTTGGCCAACTCCGGGTTGCCGCGACTATCTGGCTGCTGATCCCTCTATCGCGCTTATCCTTTTGCTGTTCGGATTGTGGCCGCCGTCGACGCGCTCGAATTGATACCTGTCCCTCAGGCGGCGATCATTGTTGATCCGGTCCGCCGGCGACCGTAGCGGGTGTGGCAGCTTTCTGAAATGGAAACGCTGTCGGCTGCCAGTGGCGACCGAGCTTGAACCGGTCTGCTTCGGTGCGCTCGTTCTCCCAAAGAAGCTTTGCCAAGGCCATATGATCGCGCTCTTTTAAAGCGTCCCCCACGGCGAGGCCGCTGCGAAAATAGTCTGACATCGGTTCGCCATCGATTGCTGTTTGCTTTTCATGTTGTTCTTTAAAGCTCGGAGCGATCAACTCCCAATGCATTCTTGCACTTGCAAACTCGCCAAGAGCTGCCTGCGTGAAACACATATAGATATGATCTTTGTGAAAACTGTAGCCTCTTGATTCTCGGGATAGGATGAAGGTCACGATTTTCTCGATCGAGTCTAAGGATCTGAGAAGGGGCAGAACTTCCGTCTCAATTTGCTCGACGAAATCGCCACTGATCATCGGGTCGTCCCAATACCAGACTCCGTCCTGACCGGCGGGTTTGAACCGACGGGATCGACCAATCAAGCCGATCGATCGACCATAGCCTCCGAAATCGAATTTGTCCCCCCGGATATACAACTCCGTTAGTCGCCATTCGAGTGTGAAGTATCCACGGCTTGGTCGGTTATGTATCCGTATCTGCCTAGCGATATGACCAACACTTTGAAGGCATATAAATTTGCCGCCAGTTAGAACGACATCTTGATTTCGATCTACCAGCGGAGCAGACAAATCTCGGATTTGCTGTGCCGGTGTAAGAATCAATGTGGCCATTTCCTGGGTCTCACCTGTATCATGATAAATCGCACGACTTCGGGAAATTTGCGTTTTGCCGCCTTGATTGTGTCGACGGCTTGTCGAGGGGTCCATCCCCTTCGGCCGGTTTTTGGATCGTAGATACATGCAGTATCGATGCGAGCTCTTTCGAATACGTCGGATCTTTTACTGCCAGATAGGATAAAATTTTGATTTGCATTCCGTTCGGCTAGAAATAGTTCTGCAACAAAATTTGGGTCTTTCTTTTCATTGATAATCTGCGCGATCTTGACGTGAATCTTTGTACCCAACTGCGTCGCGTTTGCGTATCCGCCTTGCGCTGTCACACGCGCAGTTACCTCGTCCGCGATCGCTTGCACTTCCCCATTTCTTGGACAAGCTTCGTCCAATTGAGATTGTCTGAGCCGGCCAATCCAGATTGGCATACTCATTTGCGGATCGTCCCCGGTTTTATATTCTTGCGCTGTAAGCCCCAGTGCGGTGCCGTACCCGTCCTCCCGGGCAGAGAGATACGTCAGGAGTTGCAACCCAAGCTCGAAGGTTGCGATGATTGGGGCGGCAATCAGAGGTAGGGCAGGGGCCAGGGCAGGTTGAGCAAACGGTTCAGCGACGAGACCTGTCGGCGCGAAGGTGGTCCGCGACAGAACTTCACCCGTATTGCCATCTCGAATCGTCTGGGTTTCGCCGGATGTCTCGAAGATCCGGCTCTCGCCATCCGGCGCCGTGACGGTGTGTCGTTCATCGAAGGATTTTCGCCCGGCATGTACGCGGATCGAGAGGATGCGCGTCCCATCCTCGAGCGTCGTGCTGTCCGTGAGCGCGGGTGGATCCTGTCGGGACGGTCCGCCGGGTCGATCCCCGTGGAGCGAGGCCCACTGGCCACCGCCGGGGGCCGGCATCCACTCGCCGCCGTTCGGCTGTCCCGCTGGCGCGCGCGGCTGGGTCTCCCAATTTTTGGCCCGGAGCTGCCGCTGCAGGCGCATCAGCTTCGTCTCAAGGGTGAGGCCAGCCAGAACGTGACGCAGAATGATTGCTTCGCAGTGCGCTTGAGATTCGTCACGCATGGTGGCCCCGCCCCGCCGCCCTGTTACGGCCGCAAGAACAAAGCAGGAACATAGGAAAAGTGTCAAGATCTAGGACGCGCGGCCCGGCCGGCTCGCTCCGGGATCTTCCGCGTTGACGCGCCGCATCGCGCTAACTATAGAGGCCGCTTCGCCGGAACGACGCGCTTTTGCGTGCGCCGTTACGCGGCCATCGCCTGACAACCTGATGCGACGACCGATTCCCGGCTGAGCCGGCCCGTCGGCATCGCCCGACGAAGAGAACGAGGACTCCATGGCCAACACCGCTTCGGCCAAGAAAATGACCCGCAAGATCGAGAAGCGCACGGCGGTCAACCGCTCGCGCCGCTCGCGCATGCGCACCTTCGTCCGCAAGGTCGAGGAGGCGATCGCCGCCGGCAACCAGCAGGACGCGCTGACCGCTTTGCGGGCCGCCGAACCCGAGATGATGCGCGCTGCCCAGCACGGCATCGTTCACAAAAACAACGCCTCGCGGAAGGTCTCGCGCCTGGCCGCCCGGGTGAAGGCGCTGGCCGCCTAATCCCGCCACCGCACCACGTAAGACGACACCGAGCCCGGCCTTCGCGCCGGGCTTTTTCGTGTCCGCGTTCCGGAGCGCCGCCGGCCGGCCTGGTCCGGCCCGGGTCGCGAAGCGTTAACCCTAGGCCAGAATTTCGCACGTTGCGGAGTCTTGGGGTGGCGTGTAGCTTAACAAAAACTGACTGTGTTCAAGAAAAGACCGCCGATTTCGGGACGTGAGCGAATCATTCCGATTCGCCAAGACTCTATCCAGCGACCCGGTTGAGTCGCAGAAGACTTGCAGTTGCGAATCTGGGCCGTCCCCACAAGTCCCACTGTTAAAGGAACTGTAGGTAATTGTTGATAGGCTCTTCCAATCGGCAAAAGTTCCTTGGTGGGGAGTTGACTCCGCCAGCGGAGTCTGTCCCGCCCGATTATGCGGGACGCTGAGGGCGTAAATCGTGCGTACGCGCGGCCTGCGGGTTTCCGCCGGCGGCGTCGGGAGAGCCAGTG